>DDCR01000159.1:7422-33523 GCA_002335115.1 Oceanospirillaceae bacterium UBA2001 | reverse complement strand
GCCCCATGGCAAAGGCATCTCCACTGCGCAATTTTGGCAGGACGGTGTTGACTGGATCTGGGACACCTTTTTTTATAGCCTTAAAGGTTTTAATGAGTGGCTCATCATTGAAGTGTTGATGCCTGTAAAAGCCTCTTATTTGGCGATGCCTGTGGCTGCTACCTTTGCCCTGGCAATGGGCGTTGGACTGATTGTAGGCGGCATTCGCACAGCCTTAACTGTCGGTGGATTTTTACTATTTATTGCACTGACTGAATGGTGGGATAGGGCCCTGATTACGGCATATTTGATGAGTGTATCGGTAATAATATCAGGCTTTACTGGCATTGTTATAGGCACGCTGTGCGCCCAACACCCTGTATCTACGCGCTTCATTTTGACCTATTGTGATACTTTTCAAACCTTTCCGTCGTTTATCTATTTAATTCCAGTCATGATGTTATTTGGTGTCACCGATACCTCAGTGCTCATCGCCATCGTAGTGTACGCCACCATACCAGCACTAAGATACACAGTAGAAGGCTTGCTGAGTGTGCCAGAGCCATTGCAAGATGCTGGTACAATGTCGGGGGTAAGCCGTTTGCAACGCTGGCTATCCATTGAATTACCGATGTCATTTCCACATATAGCGTTGGGTATTAATCAAACCGTGGTGTTTGCACTGTCTATGGTCATTATCGGTGCAATGATTGGTACAGATGATCTTGGTCAGCTCATCTTGGGTTCCCTATCAGACAGGAATGGCGTGGGTGATGGCCTCATTCTAGGCATCTGTGTCGCTTGTATTGGCCTTGCTATTGACCAGATTCTGAGAACTTGGGCGAATCAAAGGAAACAGGCACTGGGCCTGAATTAAACGTCAGCTAGGTTAGGGACCTAGCTTAACTTGGTGTAACTATGCCTAACTAGGCTCTAGTGATTAGTTAATCTCTTACTGGAATCTCGGTCATCATGCCGCGTTGAATTGCCCCCGCTTTATCGTATAGGGGCAGTTCAGCCAACTGGCCCTTATGCAATGTGCCGTCCACACAACCAACACTAACTACAGTGTCAGGCGGGTAGCCTGATTTGAACATTAATGCAATGCCAATACCTTGTTTTAAATAAGGCGACGTTGCCCCAGCAGTCACCTTACCAATAGTTTGACCATCCAGCATAATGGCTGCGCCTATATGGGGTTCTGCAACACAAAGGATACCGATTAAACGCGTTCTCTTGGTTGCAGCTTTAAGTGCTGCTTGGCCTATAAAATCACCTTTGTCTTGATCCACAAATATGCCTAGCCCAACATCATAGGGGGTGGTGGAATCATCAAAGTCGGAGCCTGCATTAAGAATACCCGCTTCAATTCTGCGGATATGCATGGCATCGAGTCCAAAAATGTCGATGCCATAAGGCTCACCAGCCTGTTTTAAGTGCTGCCACAAAGCATCGGCATCATGGTGGGGTTCGGTGTAGAATTCCCAGCCTAACTCGTTGGTGTAGCCAGTGCGAGTGATGACCAGTTCCTGTCCCCCAAACTTAACTCTGGTCATGGCAAAGTAGCCAAAGGGATCGGGCATTCCCTCGTCACTTGCTGCGGCCAGCACTTTCATCGCATTAGGTCCTTGAACCTGAGATATAAATATTTTGGGATCAGTAATTTCAACATCGAGCCCTATTGCGTGGGCTCGAGCCCAACTATAGAAGTCACCATCGGCCTGCCCATACCAAAAACAGTCCCTTGTGAGTCTCAATAAAATACCATCAACTAACAATCCTCCGTCTTCATAACAGGCAAGCCCATAGACACAACGGCCAATGTTTAGCTTGGTAATGTCTTTGGTGAATAGTTTGTCCAGTAAACGCTCAGCATCAGGGCCCTTAAACTGAAGTGGCAGCTCACCCGTGTTTAACACAGCCACTTTTTGACGCAGGAGCCAATAGCCATCTATGGTTGATCGGTGGTCAAAACAACAAGCCATTAAGCGACGGTTATAGACGCAATAATGAGGCCCTAATGGGTGCTCAATATCATGAAAACGATGACGTGTTAAACCAAAATCCCAACCTGCACCAGCTATAGTGGTGACTAAATCTCGTGTCTTACCATCGCTAGAAGCCATTGTATGCTCCTCCTGAGTCAATTCGTTTGAGTTCTAATGGGATTAACTTAACGCTTCAATAACTAATTTTTGGAAGTGGTGAACACCATGCTCACTTAAATGGCTACGCTGATCATCGACCACAAAGCGGCCTTGGTTATAGGCCAGAGAAGAAAGTCCTTTTTGCACACTTTCACAAAGTCCAATGTCCTCTGGCTGCAACACCTCGTCTAAATAAGTGATGGCATCTTTGGACGCTGGATTAAGTTGGTGACCAATACCATGCCAGTCGAGTGTTTCATGGCATTGGGCTAATCCATCAGGATGCATTTGTAACATGCTCACATTGGCCTCTCCGGGCATGACCCATATGGTCAAATTTGGCCAAACAAACCAAGCAGCGTAGCCGAAGGTTTGCTTACTGTTCACATGGTAGGCATTGCTGCTGTTATTGCTAGGTTGATGGGAAATATGGCTGGAATAATAGTCATGAACTTTAGTTTGGTAGCTGGGCATGTCTACTAAATCAACGAAATCCTTATGGGCCGGTTGGCAGTGGTAGCATTCAAGAAAGTTGTCCATCAATAGCTTCCAGTTGGCTACAACGGCATAATCAGCATGATACTGGCGCTCTACTTTATCTATATTGGGCACATAGTGCTTAATCTCTTCAGCTAAACCACCATACACTGCATCCATTGGCAGCGCATTAAGATCTAGATTCACAAATAAAAAACCCAAAAAGATCTCAAGTTTAACGGGTTTTAGGTTAAATTCTGCCTGCGAGAATTGCTTTAAGTCTTGTAAGTTACGGCCACGTATAAATGTACCCTGTCGATCAAAACACCACGCATGGTAGGGACAAACAATCACCCGAGCATTGCCACAACCGTCTAATAATTGATGACCTCTGTGTGGGCATACGTTAAAAAAAGCCCCTAGTTCGCCTCCCTGATGCATAATGATTAAGACCTGCTGGCCATGGATATCCGTCGTTAAATAATCCCCTGCCTGCTGTAGTTGAGAGGCATGACCCACATAAATCCAAGACTTCCAAAAAATAGCCGCTTTTTCCTGCTCATAGATATTTGCATCAGTATAATAGCGAGAGGCCAAGGTATACGATGCTTGAGGATCATTCGAGAAAGGTTGTTCTGGTGGTTTTTGGGGATGTATCAGGCTCATAATCTCACTTTTTATTAATGATCATTTGTGACAATCTATACTTTTGGTTTAAAATTGTCAACCATGATCATCTATTCACCTTAAGCGATTAAACTATGGCCCGTCCATCACTCCATGCTGAACGTAAAAAAACCATTATGGCTGCCTTTACGCGGTGCATTAGTAAACAGGGTCTAGAAGCAGCGTCCCTTGATGAGATCGCGAAAGAGGCGGGTATGCAGCGCAGCTTAGTGCGTCACTTTGCAGGTAACCGAGAGGACTTGGTCAGCCAAGTGGCTGATTATATCGCCAGTGAGTTTGAGTCTATATGGCAAGTGCAAGGGCACTCTCATCGAGATGACCCCTCAGATGATTGGTTATTACATGTGCTATTTAGCCCGACACCTGAGTCTCAATATCAAACCATGTTGCCTGCATTTTATGCTTTATTGTCTGCTGCGCACCGTTACCCCAGCGTCAGAGTGCGAATGACTCAATGTTTTGAACTTTATGTGGCTGACCTTAGCCTCAAGTTACAAACTCGACATAAACAAGCCAGTATAGATGACTGCCAACAGGTCGCCCTTGGTATTATCAATATTTATTTTGCATGGGACAGTTTGCGTGGCTTAGAGCTAAATTCCACACTCATTGGAAATAATGAAAAACTGATTAAACGCTTGCTCTCTAGCCTTAATTGAGTATTAATTTTGGCGCGGGGCTAGCCTCTTTAATAAAGCTACATCGCCTATTCTGCTGCTACTTTTTTAATGCCTGCATCTACTGCTATACTGCGATCTATAAAAGCATAGGTACCACTTATGAAAAGCCATCACATTCTTATAGTTGAAGATGAGGCGATTACTCGCACAAAACTGGCCGGCTACTTTGAGTCGGAAGGTTATCGGGTCACCGCTGTAGGTAGTGCTAAAGAAATGCGCCTTGTGCTGAGCCAAGAAGACATCAGCATGCTCTTGTTAGATATTAACTTGCCTGATGAAAGTGGTTTATTGCTAGCCCGCGAAGTCCGTGCCAAAAGTAATATGGGCATCGTATTAGTCACAGGGAAAACGGACGATATTGATCGCATTGTTGGACTCGAGATAGGGGCTGATGACTATGTTACTAAACCCTTTAATGCACGAGAGCTTTTAGCACGAGTGACCAACCTGTTGCGGCGTATTCATGACCATAGTGAAACCCCAATCCAGCATAAATCTATCTATCATTTTGATGACTTAATATTGGACGCCTCGCGTCGGCATTTATTGGGTCGGGACCAACAAGAAGTTAAATTAACAAGAGCTGAATTTGAACTCTTGTTAGTGTTTATGGCCCACCCTAACCAAATGCTTAACCGCGATCGGTTATTATCCCAAGTCACTCACCGCAGTTGGGATCCGAATGACCGGACCATAGACGTGTTAATCATGCGCTTAAGGCGCAAGTTAGAACGCGACTACAAACATCCAACACTGTTCACTACCGTTCACGGGGAAGGTTATTTGTTTAGTGGCATTAACGAAAATTAGTTTGGATATTAGCCTATATGAGCTGCTGTCCAATTAGTAAGGGCTTTTTGTGAGGCTTTAACTAACTCTGGCAGGTCTTCTAAAATTAAATCTGTACTGGTGGGTTGGCCATGCTTCACTTGATTTTCCAACTGGTTAACCAATTGGTACAGTGTTTCGAGGCCTAAACTGCCCGCCGCATTTTTAAAATTGTGCGCCAAATCACTCAGTTTCATCCAATCCGCTTCTTGTCGCGCAACTGCAATGGCCGCCAAATTTTTATGACAAGTTTGGGAAAAAAGGCTCACCATCTCCAACATACAAGCCTTACCTAAGACGCTAAGGTCATCATTAAGTAGTTTTTCATTGACTAGCTCAGATGCGATTTCATTAGGCATCGATACCAAACGCTCTTGTGCCCTGCTCACCCCTAAGAGCAATTCATTTAAGCGCTCAGGATCAATGGGTTTACCTAAAAATCCATCTAAACCAGAGTTTAAATAAGAATCGACTTCTTCTGGGAAAATGTGTGCAGACATTGCAATGATGGGGATTTTCAATCCTAAACGTTTATGCACTTGATGCATTCGAAGTGTGGTTTCAACCCCATCCATACCGGGCATACTGATATCCATTAGAATAAGATCAAAAGGTTGCTCCGCCATCGTTAGCGCTTCAAATCCATCTTTTGCTATAGTCACCCTATGGCCCTCGTGAGATAAATACCCTTCGACTACAATGCGACCAATGTCATTATCCTCAACTAAAAGCACACGCATACTTGGCAATGGAATTTTTGGTTCAACATTTATAGGCACTGCGGGAGCCCACTCTAAGTCTGGCCAATAGGGCAACTCAAACCATACTTTTGAGCCTTGCTTAATATCGTTCTCAATGCGGCTATCGATACCAATAGTCCCTTCCATGGCTTCCACCAGCGTTTTACAAATAGACAAGCCTAAGCCCGTACCACCAAAGCGTCGAGAGGTTGACGCATCATATTGGGTGAAGGGTTGAAACAGGCTCTGATGCATGGCTTCAGGGATACCTAACCCTGTATCACCCACTTCAAAGCGCAAGCGTTCGCCCGCACCATCGTCCTCTACTAAGCTAATGTGGAGCTCAATATAGCCAACCGTGGTAAATTTAATAGCATTACCTAGCAAGTTGAATAACACTTGCTGTACTTTGCCCTGATCGCCCACTAAACTTTGGGTCTTGAGCTGCTGGGGAATATGCACATCAAATTGTAAACCTTTTTCTGCTGCAGCGCCTGACATTAGGGCCACCATATTGGCCTCTACCTTAGCTAACTTGAAGGGCAACTGTTCTGCCTGCGTATGCCCCTGCTCTACCTTGGCATAATCTAAAATACCATTTAAAATACCCAATAAGGCTTCGGCAGCGGCTTGACTTAAACCGATGTACTCCATTTGAAGGGAATCTAGTTGCGTTTTTTGCAATAACCTTAACGTCCCCAACACACCGCTCAAAGGCGTGCGAACTTCATGACTCATAGTGGCCAAAAATGCAGTTTTGGCCTGGTTTGCTTGTTCCGCTTCTGTGCGGGCAGTCTCATGCTTTTCAGCCGTGGCTAGCAGCTCTTGGTTGAGCTGCTGTAGCTGTCCTGTGCGCATCTGTATCTCTTGCTCTAACTCTGACTGATAGTTTCTTAGACGCAGTTCTACTGCTTCTTGCTGGTGTTCCAGCTGTTGGCGGGCGAGAGCATTTTCTTTAAACACCTGTACAGTTTTAGCCAACCGACCTAACTCGTCAGAACCACGAATTTGTAATTGATAGTCTAAATCACCTTTAGCTACAGCTAAAAAGGCCTGATTCAACTGGGTCAGTCGGTGAAAAAGATTGCGTTTAACATAAAACCACAAAACGCTAATAGCAACCACGGCCAAAATTAAACATGCCATCAATAATACATTGCGCCCATTAGCCACAGCGGTGCGCGCCTCATCAGTGGCTGTTTGTACTTTTTCACCGGCCTCTCTACTGGCGGTATCAGCTTGTATCTTCAGGGCTTTGTTTAAGGTGGCACTGGCATTATTAAGCACGACTAATTGGCGATGTACGTCTATACTACTTCGTTGCAGAGAAAATAGATTATTTACTCTGCTAGGTGCAATATTAGCTTTAACCACTGACAACAAGTCTAAGCCTTGTTGGCGACGTCCTGGATCGTTGACTTCGGCAACCCGGCGTTTAAGGACCGTGATATTGGTTTGAATTTCTTGTTCAAGTTTATACAAAGCGGGCACATTTGTTTGCTGGGGTAAGAGACTTAATAAACCCATGAGATTAACTGACCGCTCACGCAACTCGTACATCCGGTCCATGTGATCTAAATCCACTTCAATAAGGCGATCAAAAGCAAAATACAAGGCTTGTTCTTCCGTATTAGCATCTGCCAAATCATACAAACTGGATGCCACAGCCGTGGTCATGGTATTCGCATTGGCAACTAAAGAGGTGCTAATATCATGAATCTTGCTCATGGCAAGCAAAGTTTCAGTTTGCAACACCTGCGCTTTTTGTAAATAGTTCAAGCGTTGCTTAACCAAGTTAATTTGGCGAACTAGGTTATCATTAATGCTGACACTCATACTTGCCAGCACCAAGTTGTTGAAAGCATAGTCACTGTCGCCGACTTTGCTGTTAGTTGAATCTTTCAGTTGCTGCAATTGATATTCGATAGCCGTGGTAATTTGCTTACGTTCAAGCTCATTAGTGACGCCTAAAAGTGCGGGGGCCGCAGTGGCTAAACTGGCATTAATTTTGGCTAATCTGTGAGCGACCATGATGCTAGGTATGGCTTCGTCAATGACTGAGTTTTGTTTACTGGCCACGCGCTCATAACCTTGCCAGCCGATGACGGCAGCAACTAATAACAAACTAATGGTTAAGGTCATGGCCAGCAGCAATTTACTGCCGACACCAAGGTTGACAGCCATAGGCACTCAGAAGGTAGACTAACGTAGGCGTAAAATACCACAATACACGATGGTACCAAAGTCGCTTTGAATCATCACATGGGCCACATGAGATAGTAAACACATGATTTCTCGTTTAAAACATTGTTTAAGCTTTATTGTATGTCTTGGGATCAGCACCCCAACGTTCGCTGTGTGGGACATCGTCGCTTGGGATCCTCCACTTGACTATGAGGGCCAAACCCGATCGTTAATGTACCAACCCATAGGAGAGGCGAGCCAGGCATGGCACTTGTGTGTCACTTATCCACACCTTAAAGACCCTTACTGGCTGAGTGTTAACTATGGCATGGTAGAAGAGGTTAAAAGGCTAGGCGTTAACATGCGAGTGCTTGAAGCGGGAGGCTATCCCCAGCTAGCAACTCAAGTGGAGCAACTTAGTCATTGTGTCGATGCCGCTAGTGATGCCATTATCGTAGGCACTGTTTCTTTTAATGGCCTATCGCCTAGTATTCGTACAATTGCAAAAACCACACCAGTGATTGCCGCTGTAAACGACATTGCCAACGTCGGTATCAGCGCTAAAGCGGGTGTGTCTTGGTACAGTATGGGACAAAAAGTGGGCCAATACCTTGCCCAACGTCACCCAACTAAGGGGACCAATGAAGCAAAAGTGGCATGGTTTCCTGGCCCTAAAGAGTCGGGTTGGGTGGGTTTTATCAATGATGGTTTTCATGATGGCATTGCTGATTCAGGGGTTAGCATAATGGCTGTGAAATGGGGTGATACTGGCAAGGAAATTCAGCGTAATTTGCTGCAAGAAGTGTTGGAGGAAACCGATGATTTTGATTACATCGTGGGTACCGCGTTAACAGCAGATGCTGCTGTGAGTGAATTACTTAATCGCAATTTACGTGGCAAAATTAACATCGTTTCTACCTATTTTACGCATAATGTATTTCGCGGTATCAAACGTGGACATATTTTGGCAGCCCCAACTGACTCTCCCGTATTACAAGGCCGTATAGCAGTCGATCAGGCTATTCGAATTCTTGAAGGGAAACTCACAGAACCCCACCTGAGTCCTCGTATAATCATGATTGACCAACAAAATGTGGGTAGTTTTGACACAACTACATCATTGGCCCCTGCCTCATTTTGGCCTACCTTTGAAGTTAAATCAGATTGACTATGCTGCAAGAAGGGGTATTTCAGTCACCTCAGGCAAGATAAAAAATCGACAAATTGGCAATTTAGGTAAAAAATGATGACTTATAAACTATATTACGCTGCAGAAACCGCATCAATGGGGATTCGCTTGATTTTAGAAGAGCTAGGAATGCCCTATGAGTTAATACCATCAACCACAGACAAAGACGTCCAACGCCCCCCTGAGCAAGTATTAATCAACCCCAATGGCTGGTTACCCGTCTTGGTATGGGATGAAGGGGCCATGTACGAAGCCGCTGCAATTACTATATATTTATGTGACCGCCACCCAGAAGCAAATCTAGCACCCCGATTTGATGACCCAAAACGTGGCATTTATTTACAGACCTTAGTGTATTTTTCTAACTCTGTTCAAAACGCTTTTCAACTCGGTTACTATCCTGATCGGTTCGCAAATACCCTCGAAGGTGAACAGAGTGCAAAACACCGAGGGATTAGACGCTTACGTGAAACATGGACAGTCATCAATGATCAGATTGGCGATAATACTTGGGTGCTGGGTGAGCAGTTTAGCGCTGTTGATATCTACCTTTTTATGCTAACCACTTGGCTAGATCCTTTACGCGAACATCCAACAATTGATGAATTTGCTAACGTCAAGCGCATCGCCGATGCAGTGAGCAATCGCCCCAAAACACAAGCTGTATACACCCATTAAAGGCCATTATCGGAGCCTATAAAATAAAACTGGGCACATACCTTGGCTAAGGCTGCAGGCTTACGGATTAAGAAACGCTAACTTAAAGCGCATGTTCTCAATACGCGGCTCCAACCTTGCCCCAAAGTGGGCCACTGTGGTTTCCCATTGTTGCGCAGGTATAGCCACATAGACGCCTTGCTGTTGCACTGCTAAGTTTTCTAGCTGGTCTAAGCGCACCGGTTTGGCCTGATCATGGCTATAAAAACGTGCCGAAAACTCAAGTTCAGCGCCAAGGTAATAAAGCCTTGACCAATTATCAGGGTTGCCATTTTTTGGCTGTTGCGCAACGTATTCAGCAATGCGCTTTTCTGTTTTCATTAAATCGTTATTGTTGGCAATCAACACACTAAAAACCAATGCCCCGATGGGCATCAACCACATGACTATGGTAAAGCCTAGCTGACGCCATTTTTGTCCATTATTGAGTTTGACCATGGCCCAACCCATCAGTAAAGCAAATGCGGGCATCGAGGGCAAAGCATAGGTCCAGATTACATTGCCTGCTGGTGTAAAGAAGACGGGCGTGACTAGCGCCCATAGCAACACATACATGATTGCTGGCTGTTTAGCCGCCTGCCAGAGCGATTGACGCCAACGGCTCTTAAACAGGTGGCCAATCAATAAAACCAGCGCTAACGGCCCCCATGGTAAAGACCCAACCAACCAGTACAGCCAAATCATACCTTTGGGCTCTTGGTGGGCACGGCCATAGAGGTCTCCTGTCCAGCCAGGGTCCACAAAGCGCATGAAGTGTTCACCCACAATAAAATAGTTAATGAAACCAGGGGTTTTTAGTTCTGCTAATATGTACCAAGGTAAAGCAATGACTAAGGTGAGCAAGATGCCTCGCACCCAAGGCATTGAGCGTAAGTAAAACATGAGCTTACCTTGAAGCAATACCCACATACCAATAGGAGCCCCACTAATGACCAGTGCCAGCGGACCTTTGGCCAACAACCCAATGCCTAAACCAATAAATAATCCATAGCGCCAATACCAATATTTTTCTTTGGGCGCTAAATAAAATGCCACCATAGCCCAAGTTGTTCCCAACACTAAGAAGGGGTCCGTCATCACCGTGCCTGCTGCTAGAAAGGTGAGTAACATGCCGCTATAAACAACTAAGCTGGCCAAAGCCACTTGGGTATTAACCACAGAAAGAGCAAGACGCCATAGCATCCAAGCCGTTGCTAAAAATGCTAATAATGCGGGTAGACGGCCTGCAAATTCATTGATGCCAAATAGCTTAAAGGCAATAGCTTGGGCCCAAAACGACAAAGGAGGTTTTCCCCAAAAAGGCACATTGGGTTCAAACCATGGTGTAATCCAATCATTGGTAGTGAGCATTAATCGCGCAATTTCAGCATACCTAGGTTCCGTAGTATCCGCCAATGGCACCACAATCATGGCAATAATTCGCACCAACAATAAGGTGCCAAATAACCAAATAAGATTAGTCCGTTGTAACATTAACTGGAGTTCCTTGTGCTGCTTCAGAAGAGTGATTGCGAGCTGGCTGGAGTGACTGTTGCACGACCTCTTGGATAATAAACAGGGGCCGCTGTTTAGCCTCAAAGTAAGTTTTCCCCACATATTCGCCTAGCACACCAATGGATAGCAGTTGTACCCCTCCTAAAAACGTAATCATGGCGATAATAGAAGGATAACCATCTAAGTCATTGCCAAAAAATAGGGTTTTAAAGACGATCCAAGCACCAAAGATACCACCCAATATAGCGGTAATGAGTCCTAACAGCACCATGGCTCTAAGTGGCGCAATGGAAAAAGACGTAATGCCTTCAAAAGCTAAGCCAAAAAGGTTGAAATAATTCCACTTAGTTTGGCCTGCGGCACGATCCGCCACATCATATTGCATCACATGAGTGGGATATCCCACCCATGCAAATAAGCCTTTCATATAGCGGTTGCGCTCTGGCAACTGGTTAAGCGAATCCACAGATCGGCGGCTCATGAGCCGAAAATCTCCTGTATCCTCGGGGATATTCATAGAGCCGGTAATACGATTCATAATGCGATAGTAAACATAGGAACCTGATTTCTTAAGCCACGATTCACCTGACCTGTCGCGCCGCTTCATGGCCACGATATCAGCCCCAGCTCGCCATTTCTCTAGCATGTCAGGAATCAATTCGGGTGGGTTTTGCAAATCTGCATCAAGCACAATAATGACTTCACCCTGAGCCTGCTCTAAACCCGCCGATAGTGCTGCCTCTTTGCCAAAGTTACGGGACAAAATGACAGCCCTAACGCATGCATCTTGTTGCGCTTGACGAATCAAAAAATCTGCACTGAAATCCTTACTGCCATCATCCACCATCACCATTTCGTAGTCTAACTTGAGGCCGTGCATCACTTTTCTGACACGCTCAAATAATAAGGGCAGCACTTCTATTTCGTTAAACACCGGAATGACTAATGAAATAATCGGGGTCGTTTTCGCTGCCGTAGAATTTTGACTAAGTATCTGATTTTGCACGAAATACAACCTTTTTATACAACAAAAAATTTACCAGCATAACAATACTTGTAGTAACAATTTGAGCCGTCAACGGCTCAGAAAAGAAACCACCATAAAGGCTATAGAAGAGCCCTAAATTCAGTAACCAACTGATTGACACAGCTGGTATATAGGCTAGCAAGGCTTGTTTGTGAAGACGTTTGGTTTTAAAGGTGAAAAAATACTGTAGAAAATAGTTCACTACAGCACCTACAAAAGCCCCAATACTCGAGGCTAACACGGCCTCTACTTGCAGATGAATTAAACCCCATAGTGTCGCCCAGTGAACCGCCGTAGCTATACCGCCACTGACCAAAAAGCGCAATACGAGCTTAACAAGCCTTAAAAGGGATGATGTGTTTGCCATCTAAAGGGCCGTTTCTAAATAGTCATGGGTCTACGAGTGCAAAATTATAAAATAATTCCCCTCTCAGAACAATCAATCAATAAACCAAGCATAGACCGTGAACGCTCCCGTAGTATATAGTGCGGCGAGACGAAATATCGAATAGGTTATAGGTCATGAGTAGGACTCAAAGTTTATTATTAATTGCTGGCTCATTACTGGTAGCTGCATTGAGTAGCTACACCTATTTGGCCAAACAAAATAGTCCTGATCGATGGTATAGCCAAGCCCAAGTCGAACAAGGTGCAACTTTATACTTAGATTATTGCGCAGCCTGTCATGGCAACCAAGGCCAAGGTGCAGAAAACTGGACCCAGCTTGATGCCTCTGGTAATCGTCCAGCGCCACCTCTGAACGGCAGTGGCCATGCATGGCACCATTCTTTAGCTAATCTTACTCACACTATTGCTCAGGGTCGTGGCACCATGCCTGCTTGGAAAGGCACCATGACAGAAGCCCAGATTATAGCCACTGTGGCATGGACTCAAAGCCATTGGTCCAAAGCCATATACGAGGCTTGGTCCAAGGCAAATCCATGACTCAGCTGACCCAATCCCAAATCACAAGTCCTGATCACCATTATCGTAATGGTGCAATTATGGTCATTATATGTGGCTTGCTGTGGAGCACTGCTGGCGTTGGTGTGCGCTACATTAGCGAAGCATCGGGCTGGCATATCGTGTTTTTCCGCTCTGTGGGCTTAATTTTCACCATATTTATGGTCATGGCGTGGCATCATAAAGGCGATATCATCACTCCCTTAAAAGGCGCTAATAAGCTGAGCTTTTTAGCGGGTATATTTTTAGGCGCTTCCTTTTTTGGCAATATTTTTGCCTTGCTTCACACCAGTGTGGCTAACGTCACCTTTCTTTTGAGTTCGTCACCTTTTATCGCCGCTTTACTGGGCTGGTTTATCCTTGGCGAGCGGGTTAAGAGGCGAACTTGGGCAGCCATTGCTCTGACGAGTATCGGTGTGAGTGTGATGGTAGGTCACGCACTCAATGGAGACGGCTTGATCGGTATGGCTTTTGCCTTAATGATGGCAGTATCCTACGCCGCTTTTAGTGTGATCATGCGCCGTGGAAAAGAGGGTGAGATGTTACCTGCAGCCCTAATTGGTGGTATTTTTTCTATGCTAGTGGCAACCTTTGCTATTGAAGATTTTTTCATCAGTTGGGCAGACCTTGCTATTTGCCTGGCCCTTGGCTGTTTTCAGATGGGATTAGCCTTAGTCTTATTCATTGCTGGGTCAAAACACGTACCTGCTGCTGAGCTGACCTTACTGACCATGCTTGAGGTGATCTTGAGCCCTATTTGGGTTTGGTTTTTATTTAATGAGCACCCAGGCAATTGGACCCTAATTGGTGGCAGCATTATTATGCTAGGAGTAGTGGTACAAGCCGCCGGCGCTCCCCGCCGTCATCCCCAAACTCAAATGCTTTAACTAATCACGAGCGCTGGTCTTAAACCAACGCAAGCGATTAGCGTTAGCGACCACAGTCACTGATGACAATGACATCGCTAAGGCGGCTAACATAGGACTGAGCAGCATGCCCGTGAAGGGAAATAATACGCCTGCTGCAATGGGAATGCCTAAGGTGTTATAAGTAAAAGCACCCCATAAATTTTGTTTAATATTGCGCATGGTTGAATAGCTTAACTCAATGGCATCTGCTACCCCGTGCAGTGAACTATTTAATAAGCATAAATCTGCGCTTTCAATAGCGACATCAGTGCCTTGGCCCATAGCAATCCCCACGTCGGCTTGGCTTAAGGCTGGCGCATCGTTAATGCCGTCCCCCACCATAGCCACCACCTGACCCTGTGTCTGCAGCTGTTTAATCTTATTTAACTTATCCTCAGGCATCAGCTGTGCAGCAAAATCATCCACCGCCACCAGGTGCGCCACTCGCTGCGCTGCGGCCTGATTATCGCCGGTTAACATCATCACTTTAATGCCCTGTGCTTTGAGCCGCTGCACCGCTTTAACACTGTCTGTTTTTAAGGCATCTTCAAGGGCAAAGCCCACGATTAATTGGCCATAATGAGCCAATAATACGATACTTCGAGCCGCGTCTTCCTGAGCTCTTAACCACACTTGTGCAGCACCAATATCAATTTTATGTGCCTGCATGAGGCTCACATTACCCATCACTAGATCACCACTAACTACACCCATGCCCTGCACAGAAGTGAAGTGTTCTGCACTTAGTTTGACAGAAAAATTTAAGCTCTCAGAAGGAAGCTGCTGTTGGCAATGGGCTACGATGGCTCGAGCAATGGGGTGCTCAGAAGCCTGTTCTATATTTTCTGCAAGGGCCAAACTTTGCACCTCGTCAGCACCATTGAAAGTAGCAAACGCTTCAACACTAGGATGGCCCTGAGTGATGGTGCCCGTTTTATCTAACACTACCCAATCGATGTGGCTGGCTTGCTGAAGGGCTTCAGCATTGCGCACCAAAACCCCCATTTGTGCCGCTTTACCCACACCAATCATGACTGAAATAGGAGTTGCTAAACCCAAGGCGCATGGGCAAGCAATAATCAACACTGATACGGCACTAACAAAACTATAAGTGAGAACAGGTTGGGGACCAAGGAAATACCACACTAAGCCAGTGACCACGGCAATCACCAACACCACAGGTACAAAAATAGCAGCCACTTTATCAGCTAACTGGCTGATTGAGGGTTTACTATTTTGTGCTCGCCTAACCATCTCAACAATACGGGCTAAGGCAGTGTCTTTACCCACCCGAGTGGCTTCAAAGATAACACTGCCTTGGCCGTTAATGGTGCCCGATACCAACTCATCGCCCAACTGCTTGAGCACCGGCATCGGTTCACCTGTCAACATGGCTTCATCGAAGTAACTTTCACCTTCCGTCACCTTGCCATCCACCGGCACCCGCTCACCTGGCTTAATACGGAGCAGGTCTCCCACCTTAACTTGAGTGATATTAACCTCTACTTCAGCTACCATGGTTTGACCCGCCGTGCCAACCCAACAAGCAGAACCGGGGCGAAGACCAAGCAAATGCTTAAGACTGGAATGGGTTTTGAGACGCGCTCCCATCTCGAGTACCTGACCTAAGTTAACTAAACCAATAATCATCACTGCGGCTTCAAAATAAACCCCGCGAGCCGCTTCTGGAAACATGCTCGGCAGATACACCACCAAAATCGAATACAGCCATGCAGCGCTGGTGCCAATTACAATCAGGGTATCCATATTGGCGTGGCCTGATTTCAGTGCCTTAAAACCACTCTTATAAAAATGTTCCCCCGTCATTAACATTATCGCCAAGGTTAGCCATGCCAATGTTCGCAGCACCAGTGGATCCTCAATATCCATACCAAATAACATTAAACCTATGCCTAGCCCCACACCCAAAGCTGCATACCAAGATCGGGTTTTTAGTAATTGACGTAAATCTTTAGCTTGCTGTGCCTCAGCTGCAGCAGAGTCTTGTATCACCTGCGCATCATAACCTGCATCTTGTATGGCTTTGATGATCTGCATGGCATTGCCACCACTGACTTCTGCGGTGCGGCTAGCAAAATTGACTTGCGCAGCCACCACCCCATCGGTCTGGCTCAGGGCTTTTTCTATACGCGCCACGCAGCCAGCACAAGTCACTCCAGTTAAGGATAATTGGGTTATCTTGTCTTGTGTGATTTTAGTCACCGCTATGAACCTCCATGGTTGGCATGTGCCACTTTATTGGTATATGCCAACATCACCTACTTTGTCTTTAAGCTAAAACCCAGTGTTATGTGTCGGATCAAACTTGGTCGATTTATTCATTGAGACCACCATACATTGAGGCCACCATACATTAAGGGTTGTTCAATGAATACAGGTATTCTGAGAGTGCTTTTATGTCGTCTGGCGTCATCTTACCCGTGGTATTTTCCAGCACATGGCTCATACTTCCACCCAAAAAGTCACCGTCTGGCGTCATGCCCACCTCTAATGCAAAGGCAATGTCGTCTTGGCTCCAACCACCAAAGCCCAACTGATTCCCATCAACCAAAGGTGGCACCTTTTCCCCATCAGGCCCCTGCTCGTTGCCCACCATACCTTTTTCTAATTGCAAACCGCCTAGGAAATTTCTAGGCGTGTGGCATTGAGTACAATGACTCGGGCCATTAGCAAGATAACTGCCTCTATTCCAAGTGGCACTTTGACTGGGGTCTGAGATCCACTGATCACCAGTATTGAAAAGTTTCCATACACCTAATAATGCGCGCTGGTTAAAAGGAAATGTTAAACCATGAGGCAGAGTAGCCTCAGCAACAGGCTCTTGTGCATCCAAGTAGGCTTTAAGGTCTAGTAAATCCTGTTTTGGCATATTTGCATAGGAGGTGTATGGAAATGCTGGGTAATAGTGTTCACCATCAGGGCTCACACCTTCGCGCATGGCCTTGATAAACTGGGCATTGGTCCAGCCACCAATACCAAACTGTTGATGTGAACTAATATTGGAACTGATAAAGGTGCCCAATGGTGTCACCAGTTCCACTCCACCCCCTAGGGGTTGTTTGTTAGTATGACACGAAGCACAACCTCCAATGTCAAATATATAGGCACCACGAGATACTGCCTCGCTTTGCGGCCCTTCAAAGCCTGTTGCGAGGGCGCTTACCGAGCACCACAGGCTTGATAACAGGATCAGATTTCTGGTGATGTTCATAGGCTCTACTTTTTCTTCCGATAGTCTTTGTGGCAGGCTTTACAATCACTCGCCAGTTTGACGAACTGCTTGGTCAAAGGTCGTAACTCCGTGCCATCCCGCGCCATTTTTACCAGCTTTTCAGCGTCAGTTTTAGTGCGATAACCCAAGCTAACAAAATCGTCCCACTGTTGCCAAATAGTGGGCAAGGCCTCGCTCTTGCCTACCATAGAACCTGCAGGAAATAGTTTCGGCATCATGTCACTATGCTCCGCAATGGTTTCACCACTTTGGATAAATAGCGCGGGCTCAAAAGCCTGCTTACCTTTCACCATAGACGCCATCGCCTTCATGGCATCTCCCATGTCTGACATAGCTTCCATACGCTGCTTAACCACACCAGTAGCCCCATCATGAGCGCTAAGGTTCAAGCTGCTGCATGGGCCTAAGAGCATAATCAGGACCCCGACTTTTTTTAGCAAATTAATTTTCATCACGTTATCCTAGTTAATTCTTAGTCAGTATTAGTGCTTCGCTTTTTACCAAGCTGCAAAGCTTACATTTTATGAGGCTTAGTGTTGATGCCATTTTGTTGCTGAACTTCACGAATAAACTTGATCAAAAATACCATATCCCCAAACACAATGTGCCTTTGTGGTGGCATATCGCCAAACTGCCAATGGTGCTGACGTACGCCATTGCGAACCGCATTAATAAAGGCACCGTCAGCATGGTGGCCAGGGTTGTAGATGTCGTGTATCAGTGGTGGGCCACCCATGCCACCTGCGGCATTAACACCGTGGCAAGATGCGCAATTAGTGTTAAACGCCACCTGACCTTTACTGGCTAAAGGGGAGAGTTCTCCAACTATCACATTGACGTGACTTTGTTTGTGATCGGCATAAAGTGGGCCTGCCAAGAATAGGCCTGAGAGCATAAAAATCACTAACTGCAATTTACAGTTCATTGTTTTTCCTCAACTAGTAAAGTAAGTCATTAACATTGCTGCACGGCCCTTAATGATATGCCAAGGGTTTTAACACGGCTAAATAAGCCAAATTAATCAGCAAATATAGAACAGCTAAAGCAACAGGTTTAAATGCATAATCCCCATGTCAGCCAGCTAAAACTCGTCTTTTAAGGGGCTCATGCGAGGGTGCGTCGCCTGTAGCAGGGACAGGGAGAAACTAAGTGAATTGAGGGGGTTTGGTCGATAATGTTGGAATATGCACCTTACTACTAAAATGATATTGGTAATTAGGTACGGGTAATTCCATCAGACCAATGGAAGCGTCTTGGGTAACCAAGGATGTGATATTTAAGTGACAGTGAAAATGACTAAAAACCCCACCACCACTGCTATCCATATGATCACAGCTTTCTGCCATTTTCATATCACTGACGTGGGTACTCATAACATCAGAAACCCCATTAAATAAGGGCATATCAATGTTTGCATAACCTTTGCCTGCTGAGATAATCAGTAAGCAAAAAGCCAATGTAGTAATGAGCGTTCGATTCATATAAATATTGAATTCGATTTTAAGCTAGTCAACTGATACTACAACAATCCCATGCCAAAACACCAGCTTGGACCTGTAAATTAAAGTAAATAGAGCCCTAGACTTGAGTGCTTAAAAAATCGAGTCTTGCTCAGAATCGATCGTTACTCTACTATTAATCGTCCTTTCTGAGTCCATGAGCGATCCAACATGCAACAACTATTAATCACCGGTGCCAATCGCGGTATCGGTTTAGAATTTACCCAACAGTATTTAGCTCAAGGCTGGCATGTTTATGCGACTTACCGTCAGCAACCTGGCGAGGCACTGGCCGCATTGGCCTGTGATCAGTTGACTTTGCTGCCACTCGATGTGACTGAGGATGACAGCATTGCTGACCTACAAGAACAATTAAATGGTGCCGAGCTAGATTTAATCATCAATAATTCTGGGGTATTTGGACCCAAGGATCAAAATCTTGGCACTGTATCTCGGCAGCAATGGTTGGAAGTGCTGAATGTGAATAGCGTTGCACCTCTCATGTTAGCGCAAGCACTGCACGAAAACCTTCGCGCCAAAGGCGGCACTTTTGCTGTACTTAGCTCAAGAATGGGCAGTATTGAGGGCAACGATGGGGGAGCCCTATACCTTTATCGTTCGTCTAAAGCCGCCGTTAATCAAGTGGTGAAAAGCCTATCTATTGACCTAAAGCAGTTTGGCATTAACGTTGTTGCTCTGCACCCAGGTTGGGTCCAAACAGACATGGGCGGAGCCAACGCTTCCATTAACACTCACACCAGTGTTAATGGCTTACGCCAAGTAATCACAAAAATTGTTCCAGCCAACAGTGGCCAGTTTATAAACTATGACGGCACAGCTATCGCTTGGTAAAGGGTTTTTAGAGTCACTCTGATAGGTCAAAGCTAGGAGCCATAGGCGTGGCCCAAAAAGAATGCGTCAATGGCTTGCGCCTTTAAAATTATTGAGACTCGTAAGCAAACCGAGCAACTGGCTTGCCATGCACTAAGACGTCTTCGTTAAACATAGCCAGAGGTCTGACCCATAGGTCTTTGGACCCATAAAGAGCGCGGTATAGCACCAACTCTTCTTCAGTTTCTGAATGGCGTACCGTATCAATTACCTGATACTGAGCACCTTTATAATGTCGGTATAGTCCAGCTTTTATCATTCGATCCTCCTGCACTTGACTCTGCCCTTAAAGAAGCGGGTACAATACCCTTATCTAGTTTCTTTGCAACACTTTATTATGACAATTAAAGTAGGAATTAACGGCTGCGGTCGTATTGGGCGCTTATTCTTGCGGGCCGCATGGCAGTGGCCTGAATTTGACTTTATTCAACTTAATGACCCTGCTGGTGATGCCCACACCACCGCTCATTTACTTAAGTTCGATTCAGTTCATGGCACCTGGTCAGCAGACATTAATGGCCATGAAAATACTATTTCTATTAACGGCCACAGCCTAGCCTATAGTCGAAATACCACCACTGAAGCCACAGACTGGAGTGGCTGCCACCTCGTTATTGAGGCCAGTGGCAAACTAAAGACCAGGGCACTTTTACAAGCTTATTTAGACCAAGGTGTGCAACGCGTGCTAGTTACAGCTCCCATCAAACAGGATGGTGTGTTGGATCTGGTGGTGGGGGTTAATCATCACCTATACGACCCCCAGCAACATCAGCTAGTGACAGCCGCCTCCTGCACCACCAACTGCTTAGCCCCTGTGGTCAAAGTATTACACGAGGCCCTAGGTATTCGTCATGGTTGCATCACCACCATACATGACGTCACCAATACACAAACGATACTCGACGCACACCATAAGGACTTGCGTCGATCAAGGGCGTGCGGAATGAGTTTAATTCCCACCACAACGGGTTCAGCAACAGCTATCACACATATTTTTCCAGACTTAAAAGGCAAACTCAACGGCCATGCCGTGCGTGTGCCCCTAGCTAATGCATCTTTGACTGATTGTGTGTTTGAAATGCGATGCCCAACCTCCGTAAATCAAATCAATCTATTGTTGCAAGAGGCTGCCGAAAGCGGGCCATTAAAAGGTATTCTAGGCTTTGAGGAGCAGCCTCTTGTGTCCATCGATTACCGCACAGATCCGCGCTCATGCATTGTTGATGCCTTATCTACGATGGTGATCAATGACACCCAAGTAAAACTCTATTTATGGTATGACAATGAATGGGGCTATGTGAATCGTGCGGCTGAACTGGCCAACTACATTTGTGCTAATGATCACTGATGACCATTGCACCTGCCCCAAGCCTGCGCCAATATGCCTTAGTCACAGGTAATTATTGGGCCTTCACCCTCACGGATGGGGCTTTGCGCATGCTAGTGGTCTTGCATTTCCACAGTTTAGGTTATGACGCCTTACAAATTGCCTTGATGTTCATATTTTACGAACTATTTGGCGTGTTCACTAATTTACTGGGTGGTTATTTGGGCGCGCGCATTGGCCTTAACCGCACCATGAATATTGGCTTAGGCCTCCAACTTGCTGCGTTGTCTATGCTGCTAGTCAATCCACAGTTACTCACAGTAGCATGGGTGATGGCAGCACAAGCAGTTTCTGGAGTGGCTAAAGACCTCAATAAAATGAGTGCTAAAAGTGCCATAAAATTGTTAGCCCCTACCCACACAAACTCAAGTTTATACCGTTGGGTAGCGGTACTCACCGGATCTAAAAATACCTTAAAAGGGGCTGGCTTTTTTTTAGGTGGAGCCCTTTTGACTAACGTGGGTTTCAAACCCAGCATATTAATCATGATGCTTGGACTGGGTAGTGTTTGGCTCTGCAGCCTTATGCTACTCAAAGCCAACTTGGGTCGCAGTGTACAAAAACCAAAACTACGCCAGCTTTTGTCTAAGAGTTCGGTCATCAACCATTTGAGCGCGGCGCGCTTGTTTTTGTTTTGTGCCCGGGACGTTTGGTTTGTGGTGGCTCTGCCTGTTTATTTGGCGCAACAACTTAACTGGGCATACTGGCAAGTGAGTGCGTTTTTGGCAGTGTGGATTATCGGTTATGGCTTGGTTCAAATGTTAGCCCCCTTAATCACTCGAAAGGTTGTCAATAATGCGTCACCCAATGGCTTTCAACTAGCCCACAAAATTAGCTTTAAATGGCAAATAACACTGATGTTTGTGCCCTTGGCCTTGGCCATGGGCTTATATTTTGAGTGGCAAAGTGACGCTATTTTGATCATTGGATTAGGGATGTTTGGGATCGTATTTGCCGTTAATTCCTGCCTCCATAGCTACCTTATAGTGGCCCTCTCTAAATCCAGCTCTGTGGCTATGGATGTGGGTTTTTACTACATGGCTAACGCAGTTGGGCGACTTTTAGGCACGCTACTCTCTGGATGGGTCTTTATACAGTTTGGCTTTATCAGCTGTTTGCTGATATCTGCAGCACTGGTTTTATGTGCGACTTATTTTACCTTTATGCTGGCCCACAGGCACTGATCTAGCTCCACTCTAAATTAATACGGGTACATTATGCGTATCCTGCGAAACTTCTGGCATTACCGAGGACATGACTTGGTGTAAAGCTTCTACACAGGGCCAATAAGCACTACCTGAGCGGGCCAAAAAACTTATTTCTCTAGCTTGCTTAGGCGTGGTAATCGGAATGTAGGCAATCTTGTCATCCCCATGGTTAGTCCAAGCGTCCATACAAAGCTGGGGCACTAGAGTGGCGCCATTACCTGCTGACACCATATATTTTAAGGTTTCTAAACTTGCCCCGCGAAAGGCTTGTGACTGGCTCTTTAGTTGGCACAACTGCTGAGCTTGATCCGCCAAACAATGACCCTCTTTTAATAACATTAACTCAGTCCCTTCTAAATCTGCCCGAGTGACGTGCGTTTTCTGCGCCCATTCATGGTTCTGACCCACTGCAAGCCAAAATGTCTCCTGCCATAGACTCAAGCTGCGCAGACCAGCCTGAGCTTGTGAAACGACCAAAATTCCCACATCAATATCGCCATTTTTTAGTTGCCGTAACAACTCTTGAGTTTCTAGCTCATATAATTCAATCTTTAGTTGAGGCAAAGCAGCGTTAATGGTTGGGCCTGTTTTAGCCATTAGATAGGGCGCCAGAGATGGAATAATAGCTAACTTTAAACGCCCGTTAAGTGGTGCTATAGAGGCTCTAGCTAGCTCTTCCATTTCGCGGGCCTGCAGCACCATAGTTTTGGCACGCTGAACAATCTCCCAACCCACGTAGGTAAAAATAACCGTGTTAGAGCCCCGCTCTAAAAGCTGGACTCCCAACTGGTGTTCCAGCTTTTTAAGCTGACCACTCAGGGTGGGTTGACTCACGTGACAAGCCACTGCTGCTTTACCAAAATGTCGGAACTCATCCAATGCAGCCAGGTAACTCAGATCTTTAAGACTCAACATTATAGATAAAACCTATTAGAAATGATAATTATAACGATTATACAAATAATTTATTGTTTTGCATACTCTGTGCATCGGCCTTCGTTCTTGGTCGACTTTAGTCAATATACCTATTAAAAAAAGGAAACATCAAATGAGTACTGGAAAAACTGTTCCTCAAATTACGTTTAAATATCGGGTGCGTGATGCGAGCATCGGCGGAGATAACCCATTTCGCTGGCAAGATGTGACCAGTGATGAAATCTTCCGTGACAAAAAAGTGGTCGTTTTTTCCCTACCTGGCGCCTTCACTCCTACTTGCAGCACGCAGCAGGTACCTGGTTTTGAAGCAGCTTATGAAGAATTTATAAAGCTGGGCATAGACGAAGTTTATGTGCTTTCCGTGAATGACACCTTTGTTATGCGCAAATGGATGCTTGATCAGAAAGTTGTAAATATCAAATTTATTCCTGATGGTAATGGTGAATTTACACGTCAGATGGGCATGCTAGTCGATAAGCATAATGTCGGATTTGGCCAGCGGTCGTGGCGCTATGCCATGGTGGTTAATAATGGCGTCATTGAGCATTGGCTAGAAGAACCCGGACGTAAAGATAATAATGGCCCTGATCCATTTTCTATTAGTTCTGCAGAATCTGTACTTTCAGCTATTAAGGGCTAAACACGGGCGATGGAAAGTCATACAGTTTAGATTTAAGCTTGATAGCACTTAGGATGCTTGTGGTATATAATATGTCGCGTAATATCACTTGCATCCGCGTTATCTCGGCCACACTTTAAAATAAAGTGGCACGGTAAGGCACCAGCAGGTGCCGGGCATTAGCGTACCTATAACTCAGGCATGGCTAATGTATACCGAACAAAGGGCTCGAGGCCCGTGTACCAGCCAACATCAAGATAAAATGGCTAAATCCTCTCCGCTTGTCGTTGAAAAACGAGGTGATAGCTCGCTACTACCTGCGTTTCTCGACTCAAAGAGTTGGCTTTAATGGTTTTTTTTTGCTGCGCCCTCACGTCAATGTCTCGTTCATCACTCCTATTTTATCTCGGCTTTTTTGTTACATCTGGGAGAGTGACTTTGTTTACGTGCAGACTTGGTGGCCACTTGCGTCCACTAAGTCATCAGATCACTTATTTTAGGATAACACGATGACCACTTTTGCAGACTTGGCCCTTTCTAAGTCAGTGCTTAATGCGATCACCCGCATTGGCTACGAACAACCATCCCCCATACAAGCCGCTGCCATTCCTCCCCTTTTAGAAGGCAGAGATATTTTAGGTACCGCACAAACTGGCACGGGCAAGACAGCAGCCTTTGCTCTGCCTGCCCTATCTAACATCGACTTAAAAGTTGAAGCCCCACAAGTTTTAGTGCTGGCGCCCACTCGTGAATTAGCCATTCAAGTGGCCGAGGCTTTTCAAAATTACGCCAGTGATATGCGCGGCTTTCATGTGCTTCCCATCTATGGTGGCAGTAGCATGAGCGGCCAACTACGTCAGTTACAGCGTGGTGTACACGTAGTCGTTGGCACCCCTGGTCGAGTTATGGACCATCTCCGACGTGGCACCCTCAAACTAGACAAACTCAAGACTGTTGTCTTAGATGAAGCTGATGAAATGTTGCGCATGGGCTTTATTGATGACGTCACTTGGATTTTAGATCACACACCTAAACAACGCCAAGTGGCTTTATTCTCTGCCACTATGCCTGCAATCATCCGTAAAGTGGCTAATACCTACCTTAATAATCCAGAAGAAATTAAGATTGAAGCTAAAACGGCGACCGTCGACAGCGTAACCCAACGTTATTGGAAGGCAGTGGGTACCAGTAAACTGGATGCAATGACGCGCATCTTAGAAGCGGAAGACTTCGATGGCGTCATCGTTTTTGTACGCACCAAAACCCTCACTGTAGAGTTAGCTGAGAAGTTAGAAGCCCGCGGTCATCGTGCTTCTCCTATCAACGGTGATATGTCACAGCAGCTGCGCGAACGGACCATAGAACATCTTAAAAGCAACAAAATCGACATTGTTGTAGCCACCGACGTTGCCGCCCGAGGCATCGACGTGGCTCGGGTTAGTCATGTTATCAACTATGACATTCCCTATGACACCGAGGCCTACGTGCATCGGATCGGTCGCACTGGCCGTGCTGGGCGTGCCGGTAATGCCATCTTATTTGTGGCTCCAAGAGAGCGCAATATGTTGCGATCTATTGAAAAAGCCACACGTCAAACGATCACCCCAATGGATTTACCTAGCCGCGAACAGGTGAAAGAGCGACGCATTGACCAGTTTAAGGCGAGCATCGACAAAGCTCTAGAGCAGTCTGACCTAAGCATCTACAGAGACCTAGTTGAAGAGTTTGTGAAGGAACGCGAGGTAGCACCAGAAAAGGTCGCTGCCGCCTTAGCCTTTATGGCCCAGCAAGATCGTCCCTTAACCATGCCCGAAAACAGCAAGCCCGAACGACGGGATTCGCGTGATACAACAGCTGGTTTTAGTGATGTAGAACGCCCACGTCGCAAGGAACGTAAGCAAGAACAATTCAGTGGCGAAGCTATTGCCATGGAACGTTTCCGCATAGAAGTAGGCCACGAACATCAAGTGAAGCCAGGTGACATCGTTGGTGCTATTGCTAATGAAGCGGATCTAAGTAGCGCTTACATTGGACGTATTAGCTTATTTGATGATCACTCTACGGTAGACCTGCCTGCAGGTATGCCTGCTGAAATGCTGCAGTTGCTTAAAAAAGTTCGTGTGCGTAGCCAGCCCTTAAATATTCAGTCTCAAGGAGCTGCTGCCGACTTTACACCCGGGGCTAAAACCCCTCGACCTAAGCGCAGTGGTGATCGCCCACAGCAGCGTGAAGGCGGTCAAAACCGTCGTCCACGTCGCTCATAAACTGACCTAGATCATCAAAAGGGC
>DDCR01000159.1:0-7298 GCA_002335115.1 Oceanospirillaceae bacterium UBA2001 | reverse complement strand
AATTCTAGTAAGGTCGAAGTGTGAATAACTCTGACGGTTTAATTGGTAGATAAACGCTGACACGCCGTCTGTGTCATAAATAGTCAATCTACAACAACTCAAACTATTCACACACAGTTGGCTTGTGCCTGCGCTTTGGCGAACTTCACTGCATCATTTTATTCATTAAATTTACTGGAACTGAGCAAGAGACTGATCGCATCGCTGTGTTAAATTTCACAGCGATACGATGCCAATAAGGCTTTATTAAAAGCTTGTATGGGTTAGTTATCTCAATCACCAAGCGCCTGCGACAGGGTTTTAGTGTTGTGGCGCATCATATCCAGATAAGTAGATGCAGGTTGGTCTTCGCTAGAAAGCGCGTCAGAGTATAGCTTTCCACCGATAACAGCTCCGGTCTCGTTGGCGATTTGTTCCATCAAACGGTTATCCGTTATAGACTCTATAAACACAGCTGATATCTCTTGCTTGCGGATTAGCAGGATTAATTTAGCCACATCCGCTGCTGAGGCCTCACTTTCGGTACTTAGGCCCTGAGGCGCTTCAAAGCGCAGATTGTAAAGGTCAGCAAAGTAACCAAAGCCATCATGTGGAGTGACTACGGTTCTTTTGTCAATTGGCAAGGCCGCCATGATGACATCAGCTTCAGCTTTCAACGCTCTGATTTCATTGACGAAGATCTGGTGATTTTGGTAGTAAAAACCGGCATTGGTAGGATCAACCTGAGCGAGGCCTGCTGCGATATTGTTAGCGTAAATGATAGCATTGGTAAAACTGTGCCATGCATGTGGATCAAAAGCGCCATGTTCCCCGTGATGGTCTGTAGCTTCTTCATGACCTTCTTCATGACCTTCTTCATGACCTTCTTCATGACCTTCTTCATGACCTTCTTCATGACCTTCTTCATGACCTTCTTCATGACCTTCTTCATGACCTTCTTCATGATCGTCGTGGTCCCCAAACGCGATAGGCTCAATACCAGTCGTTGCCACCACTAGTGACCCCGCAAAAGGGGCAGCTTCGACCAGTCGCTCCAACCAGCCTTCAAACCCCAAGCCATTGATAAATAGCACATCAGCCTCTGCCACCACACGCGCTGCCTGCGGCGTTGGTTGGTAAACATGAGTATCGCCATCTGCACCCACTAGTGTTGTCAGCGAGATATGCTCGCCCCCAATTCGCTTTACCATGTCGCCAAGAACAGAGAATGTCGCCACAACGGGGATTGGGTCATCTGCCCAAGAGGTATTCGGCACACTAAGGGTTAGAGCCACTGTGGCGGTTATCGATGTTAAAAGTGATTGAACAGAGTGCATAATAGTCCTTGCAAATTTAAGTTTTCTGGCGAGGTAAGGCTTGCACAATTGCACCCCCCACTGGGCCAAAAATGAGTGAAAATATATACCCTATACCCGCAACTAGAATAATGGCTGGGCCAGAGGGTAAGCTAAAGTGGAATGATAAAAGTAAGCCAATCACGCTCGAAAGGGTGGCTATATTTGCGGCTACAGAAATCAACCCTACAATTCCAGCAGCCCAAAAACGCGCTGCGGTTGCCGGAAGAATCATAATACCCACCGCCATAAGGGTGCCAAGGGCATGGAAGCCTGCAACTAGATTGATCACCACTAACGCTAAAAATATAAAATGTGTGATTGCGCTTAATCGGCTAACAGATCTCAAAAACTGAGGATCAACACATTCCAATACCAATGGTCGTAACAGTACTGCTAGGGTCAGGGTCGATAAGGTTGCGAAGGAACACAGCAGGATGAGTGCAGCATCATCAAGGGCTAGGACGGATCCGAACAGAACATGGAGTAGGTCTACATTGCTTCCACGAGTTGAAACAATCAAAACACCAACGGCTAGGGAGATGAGGTAAAATGCTGCTAAGCTTGCGTCCTCAGTTATGGCGGTAACACGAGCGACAAAGCCCGATGTGAGTGCAACCACCATCCCAGCGATCAACCCACCGATGGTCATCGCACTCAGTGATAAGCCAGAGATCAAATAACCAATGGCAGCACCGGGTAAAATCGCATGAGCCATTGCATCCCCAGTGAGGCTCATACGACGAAGCATCAAAAATACACCCACAGGGGTTGCTCCAAAGGAAACTGCCACGCATCCTAGAAGTGCGCGACGCATAAATCCGAATTCTACAAAGGGTGCAAACACCAATTCCCAAATCATGTGATGACCTTCCCACAGACATGGGGTGTTTCAGCACAGGCCTCACACATGCGACTCGCAAGGAGTTGGTTGTCCGTTGTCAAGACCATTGCAGTTGGACCATGCGCCACAAGCTCACGGGCTAACATCAGTGTTTGTGGAAAGTGTGTGTTAACGGTTTGATAGTCATGCAAAACAGCCATCACAGTTCGGCCCTGCCTATGCCATCCATCAATGACGGCGACTAGATCTGCCATAGTTGCAGAGTCAATGGCGGTAAAAGGTTCATCCAGCAAAACCAGTTGGGAGTCTTGCAGTAGAAGCCTTGCAAACAGAGCCCGTTGCATTTGGCCACCAGATAAGGAACCAATCAAGCGCTTCTCAAAACCAGTCAGGCCCACCACAGCCATGGCTTCCTTGACGCGAGCGCTCTTGGTTCGGCCCAGCCTACCAAATGCCCCCATTTCACGCCAAAGTCCCATAGCAACTAGATCCACCACTGAAATTGGAAAGTGCCAATCAATTTGGGATTGTTGTGGCAGGTATGCAATATCAGACTCGCTGAATCCATTGATAGACACTCGACCTTCCAAAGGGGCCAAGGCACCCATTACCCCCTTAAGAAGAGTGGACTTACCTGCACCATTGGGACCAACGATAGCTGTGAGGCTGCCCTTAGCAATCTCAGTGCTCAGTTGCTGCACCGCAGGTAGTCGGTCATAGCCAAGCGTCAGGTTTTGAAAGCTGAGTAGCGTATTCATAGTGCGCCTAGACTGGCTGTGGCCCAAGCGAAACCAAGCCACAATAAAGTAGCAATTATGGTTGCAATAACTAGCCTAGGGCCCACTCCAATTAAAAGAGGACGTAAGAAAATTTTATCGTTTTTCATGCTGTGATCTTGCTTACTTCGCACTTTACGCATATTCCATAAACTTGGACGATGGAGGTATCAGACTAAACACGGTTATCGCCATTAATTTAATGTCTTGCATTAAATTCATCAATTAATGTTATGTTATAACATAACATTAACATAGCAATAGGTATGCCTGCAACTAGATCCAAAAAAACAGCCTTGTGACATTGATTTAGTTTTTAACAATGGTGGTAAGGCAATGATTAGCCAAATAGAGTTACCAATGAATTTACTGTTTTGGTTATTTGATTGAAAAAAGCTGTTTTTCATAACAACGAAACAAGTACTGTCCTGACAAATTAGTCATTCGCTGAGGCTCTAATTCGTTAAATCCTAACTTTTCTAACACCCGCCCTGAAGCAGGATTATCAATCTGGTGTGCGGCAACCAAACGCCCCATCGCATATTCCTCAGTAGCCAAGGTTAACATTAACCGACCCGCAGCCTCACAGAAGCCCTGATTCCAATAGGGCATTCCCACCCAATAACCCAAATTACCACTGGCATTTAGACCCCTAGAAATGTGGTCAATGCTTATGGCACCAATACATGTTCCACCTTTTACGAGGGTGATGGCTCTAATAATTGCAGAGCCAGATCGATGCCGTTCCTCATGAGACTCTATCCAAGCTTGTGCACCATGGTCAGGATATGGATACGGAATATTACCAGCCAGTAGCGCAACTTTTGAATCGCTCAATAATGTTTGCACTTGCGCACTATCTGCTGCCGTAAAAGGTCTGATTGCAACACCATGCATTTGCTTCATTAGCCTGACAACCATGCTTTAAAAGTATCGGATTTGTTATTTTTACTTTACCCATATGGGTAAAGCAACATAAAATTAGAGCCTTAATAATTTTTACAGTCAAAACCCCCATGGCCACTATTCGCGTTGATTTAGATACCATCCAAACCACCACGGCAAAAGCCCTTGAAGCTCACGGTGCAAAACCATGGATTGCCAATTCTGTGGCCCACGCAGTGCGCGTTGCAGAAGCCCATGACAATAAGATTTGTGGGCTCTTTTACCTGCAGAGCTATTGCAGCCAACTCATAACAGGGCGTGTTAACGGTAACGTTGAACCTGAAGTGCACCAACCTAAACCTGCCAGCGTGGTGGTAGATGCCAAGTTAGGTTTTGCACAAGCAGCCTTTTCCCGAGGTTTGGACACGGCCTTGTTGGCTGCCAAAACTAACGGTGTGGCTACCTTAGCCATTTGCCATTCTCACACCTGCACTTCGATGGGTTACTTCACTGAACAGATTGCTCGAGCGGGTTACATTGCTATTGGTATGACTAATGCAAAATCTTGTGTATCACCTCCAGGTGGAACCAAGGCAGTGCTTGGTACTAATCCTATTGCGATGTCTGTACCAGATGGAAAGGGTGCTCTAGCCATGCAGTTTGATCAATCCACCAGCGCTATTGCCCTTGGCAAAATTAATATGGCAGCCACTGCCGGTGAGAAAATTCCATTAGGTTGGGGCGTGGATAGTGAAGGCCAAGCTACTCAAGACCCTAGTGCAGTGCTCAGTGGTGGCTCTTTAGTGTCTTCAGGGGGGTATAAAGGCTATGGATTTGGTTTAATGGCAGAAATTCTCGCTGCTGCTTTTACGGGTGGCAGCACCAGTACCCAACTTGATCCACTAAAGGCGAGTGAAGGCAAGCCTCACGACTTAGGTCAATGCTACATCATTATTGACCCAACTAATGTCGCTGGTGACCTATTTTGGGAAAAGCTTAGCACCATATCAGAAGCCGTAACCAGCCAACCTGGGGCACGAATTCCAGGTGCCAACAAAGTCTTACCTGATGCAGTAGAACTAGATGCAAACGTTTGGGAAAGTGTAAAGCAGTTGGCGGGGATTTGATGCAAACCCACTCGAATTTTTCAACCGTGTTATTTTTGGTTAAAATTTAGGGACGTACATATATTTATGACCTAAACAGAGAATACACCATGGCTTCTATTAAAATATTAGTCGTCGAAGATGACGACATCAACCGTGAGATCATTCATGAATTTCTCACCTTTGGTGAAGTCAATATTGACCTTGCTGCTGATGGTTTAGAAGCCATCAGTTGGGTTAAGAGTAATCAATATGACATCATTATTATGGACTTAATGATGCCTAACTTAGACGGTCTAGCTGCAACACGAATGATACGTACATTAGGCGTAAACAATAGTGCTCAGGTGCCTATCATTGCTTCGACTGCGAGGGACCCCGCGACCGAATTAGCTCACTGGCAGGCTGCCGGCATTACTGATTACGTGCACAAACCATTTTCTGAAGATGAGTTGTGGGCTGTTATCAACACCTATATTTAAACTAAAAAATGGTGGGGGCTGCGTGCGTCTGCATGGCTCCAGTTGAAGGGTGCCTAAGGCTTAACTTCCATGCGTGCAACTGCAACCGCTGGGCTTGTGCTAGTGCCATTGGATGAGCATAAAACTCACAACCACTGATGGGATGCCCCAATTCTGCCATGTGCACTCGCAGTTGGTGTGAGCGCCCTGTCACTGGTTTTAGTAACACCCTTGTCTGAAATAATTCAGGCTTACGTGATAACACTTCAAATCGGGTTAATGAGGGCTTACCTAGCTCGTGGTCAACCATTTGTTTAGGTCGATTGGGCCAATCACAACGTAAGGGCAGATTAACTTCGCCAGCATCCTCTTGCAGCACACCATAAACCCAAGCTAAATAATGCTTTTGGATTTGCCGTTCCTGAAACTGACGACTCAAAGCGGATAGGTTCGCCTTACCACGGGCGAGCACCATCACACCAGAAGTATCCATATCTAAACGGTGAACAATCTGCGCATCAGCATATTGTTGTTGTACGCGTGTAATTAAGCAGTCTTTATTGAGTGGGTTTTTACCAGGGACAGATAATAGGCCACTGGGTTTATCCACCACGACAATATCTTTGTCTACATAAATAGTGGTGACCTGTTGAACACACAAAGGCACAATAAAGTCAGTCCTCACTGGGCGTGACCCGATATCCAGAAGCCTCTAGGGTCACCCCTTTTGACTTGATATAAGCCACACACAAACCTAGTGCAACCAGCAGCACATAGCCCCAAAACCACAATCGACTATAACCGTTTAATTGTACTAAACTCGTGATTAAACCCCCTAAAAAACCCAAGCTTAAATACCACAGCCACTGCTTGAATGTAGGCCCACTGCTGCTTGGCAAAATATAAAATGTACCACACTGGGGACAGCCATATGCTTTTTCTGGGTCCCTATAATCCTCACACAACTGATTACGTGAAGTAATTTTAAACTCACAATGTGAGCATGTATTAGCCATTATTTAATCCTTGCTGTCATGCTAAAGCCGCGGCGCTGTGGCAAAGCATCGGTTATTTCATAATAGTCAGACTTGGCGTCCACATAAATATGCTCTACCAACTGCAATCCACTGGGTTGGTCTAAGGTGCCTGCAAAAATAGAAATACTGGGTAGTTGTGTGTTGTCCCAAAATAAGTTGCCACCACATTCAAAGCAGAACCCACGCCGGATTCCTGGGGACGAAAAAAACCATTTAAGAGACTGTTCTTGCAGCAGTTCAAAGTCGTCTTTGTTGGCGGAGGTTGCAGCGACATGGTGTCCACTAGACTTTTGACATTGCCCACAGTGACAAGCTACCACAGGACGCAATGGCCCTGTGACGTGATATTTAACGGCGCCGCATAGGCAGCTTCCCATCGCATTATTTGTCATTGTAATAAACCTCTGGAAACCAATCGAGTGGCATTTTATCACCATCTTTTTGTACTAGCCCATCAAACGGTGGTGAAGTCGGCCCACCTCGGTTGATGTAACGCACGTCGTCACCTATGAAGCGGGTAGAAAAAGCCCGCCGGCGGCTAGTTAACCAATTGCCTGGCGCGCCATGGACCGTTTTAAAGTTAAACAACACACAATCACCTAACTCTAATTTTGGCACCAAGATATTTTGCCTGCGATCAATTTCGGGCATATCCATATAATCTAAATCGCTTTGGTACCAGGGCTCATTGGTCGACCAACGGGTAGGTCGAACTAGCTTTGGCCAACGGTGAGACCCTAACACGACCTGTAGGCTGTTGGCTTTAGTCACGGCATCAAGGGGCACCCAATAACTCGCCGTTTGTTCGCCAGAAACGCAATAATAAGGCATATCTTGATGCCAAGGTGTTTCTTT
>DDCR01000201.1 GCA_002335115.1 Oceanospirillaceae bacterium UBA2001 | reverse complement strand
TGCAGTTGAGGCAATAAAAAAGCCGTGTTAATACATGGCTTTTTCGTCTCTAACGACTTCTCTTAAAACCTGCAAAAACAGTTTGTCTGCGTCGCTGTGCTCTGTTGGTATTTTAACGTTGGTCGTATCAGATATTTTTTGAGCAATAATGGCGTCAGCATTTTCTTCGTCTATCAAGTCTCGAGTAATGGCTAGCGAGTGGGAAATAATCTCTGGTTCAACAAAGATTTTTTTTAGGAAAATACGCAATTCTTCAATTGCTCGATCACGATTGCGCAACTCTAAACTAGACATAAGATCACCTCAAACAAAAACGTTCCACTCTTTAATAATGACTATAACACCAAATGTTTGCTGTAGGTTTATAAAAGTCCACTAGTTATTTCTAAAATTATTATATATTCGCCCTTGTTTTACTCTTAGGCTATTGAATTACAGGCCTTAGCGTGTGAAAATTCGTGTTTTAGGTTGATGCACATGTCGCGCAGGTAATCCCTCGCGTTTGTGATACGGTAAGCAGTACCCTTTCGCTTGTCTGCCCTGAGTTCTATGCACGTTGCAACCCGACAATGCTTGACCTCCGAGCGTCACCACTATAGGCACATTCGTGCCTGCACGATATTTCGGTCTGGCTACAAGCGCTGCCCGCAAGTCATCGATGGTTTCTTGAGACAAATCTCAGACAAATAACATTTGCATTGGTTTAGAATGTGAAGAGAGGATAATACAGTGGAAATGCTTTCCGGCGCAGAAATGGTGATCCGTAGTTTACAGGATCAAGAGATTGAGTATATATATGGCTACCCTGGTGGCTCTGTATTGCACATCTACGATGCCTTAGCCCAACAAGATCAAATTAAACATATTTTAGTCCGGCATGAGCAGGCAGCAACGCATATGGCCGATGCCTATGCGCGTGCTTCTGGTAAGCCAGGGGTCGTGCTCGTTACATCCGGCCCCGGAGCCACCAATGCGATCACCGGCATTGCCACTGCTTTCATGGACTCTATTCCCATGGTGGTGTTGTGTGGGCAAGTCCCCAGCACCCTTATTGGTGAGGATGCTTTCCAAGAAACTGACATGATGGGAGTGTCTCGACCCGTAGTGAAGCATAACTTTGCGGTGAAACACCCTTCAGAAATTCCTAGTATTATTAAGAAAGCTTTTTACATTGCTTCTAGCGGTCGCCCAGGACCTGTGGTCATCGACATTCCGAAGGATATGACGACGCCAACGGATAAGTTTGAATACCTCTACCCTGAATCAGTTTCAATGCGCTCCTATAGTCCTGCGAATCGGGGCCATAGTGGGCAAATAAAGAAAGCGGTTGATCTCTTATTAGCGGCACGTCGTCCCGTCATTTTAGTGGGTGGTGGCACGATTGGTGGGCGAGCGTCTAGTGAAGCAACCACATTGGCACGAACGTTAAATTTCCCAGTCACTACCACCCTGATGGGGTTAGGTGGATACCCGGCAACAGATCCACAGTGGTTGGGATGGCCAGGCATGCATGGAACCTATGAGGCGAATACAGCCTTGCACAACTCAGATTTAATCTTAAGTATTGGCGCACGCTTCGATGACCGGGTGACCAATGCAACGGAGAAGTTTTGTCCAACGGCTAAGATTATTCACATTGATATTGATCCTTCATCAATTTCTAAGACCATTGCTGTTGACGTCCCAATTGTGGGCCCAGCAAAGAGTGTTGTACAAGAAATGCTGGACCTATTGGCCAAGAGCGAGCGGCAGCCAGATGCAGAGGCAATAGCTGAGTGGTGGGGTCAAATTAACCATTGGCGTCTGCGCCATGGTGGCCGCTATGAAATTAATGAAAATGGCATGCTCAAGCCGCAGCAAGTCATTGAAGCATTATACGAAGTGACTAAGGGCGATGCTTACATCTGTTCGGATGTGGGTCAGCACCAAATGTTTGCTGCTCAATACTACAAATTTGACAAGCCCAATCGCTGGATTAATTCGGGTGGTTTAGGCACCATGGGCTTTGGTTTTCCAGCAGCCATGGGCGTTAAGCTGCATTATCCAGATGCTGAAGTCGTTTGTGTGACAGGTGAAGGTAGCTTTCAAATGAACCTGCAAGAATTCTCTACCTGTAGCCAGTACGATATCCCTGTAAAGATTGTGTGCCTAAACAACCAATCCTTAGGCATGGTGCGCCAATGGCAGGACATGAACTACGAAAGTCGTCACTCCCAGTCTTACATGAAGTCATTACCTGATTTCCATAAACTCACCAGTGCCTATGGCCACAAGGCGATCACGGTTAAAACCCAAGCAGAACTTATGCCTGCTTTGGAACAAGCCTTTGCCTTAAAGGATGAGCTTGTTTTCCTTGATATCTACGTAGATCCAGCAGAGCATGTTTACCCAATGCTTGTGCCCAAGGCTTCCATGCGTGATATGTGGTTGAGCAAGACGGAGCGCACCTAATGAGACATATTATTGCTGTATTATTAGAAAATGAAGCCGGCGCTTTATCTCGTGTTGTGGGTTTGTTTTCGCAACGCAATTTTAATATTGAGACTTTGACTGTTGCTCCTACTGAAGACCCTACTTTGTCGCGTCTTACGGTCACTACATCGGGCAGTGATCGTGTGATTGAGCAAATCACCAAACAGCTCAATAAGTTGATAGAGGTAGTGAAACTCGTCGATCTAACAGAAGGTGAGCATATTGAGCGCGAAATGATGTTGATAAAGCTTAAGGCTACAGGTCAGCATCGTGATGAGGTAAAGCGCACTGTGGATATATTCCGAGGCCAGATTGTTGACGTGACCAGTAGCATATATACAGTTCAGTTGATTGGCGATCAGGGAAAGTTAGATGCGTTTATCAGCGCCATAGGCGAAGCTTATGTGCTGGAGACCGTAAGAACTGGCGTATCCGGCATTGGCCGTGGTGATAAAGTACTGAGTATATAGGGTGATACAGGCTCTAATTTGAGCATATAAAAGGCCGTCTTTACGGCCTTTTTTTATCTTGGGTTTAAATATTGCCCTTTAGGCATGTTAAGCTTGCGTCAATCCATTAAAAGAGCAGTCTATTCATGAGTCAAGAGCCTACCGATCAGCCCAGCAATGAAGAAGAAGTAGCCGTTAAGAAGCCTGCAAAAGGCGTTTATTTGCTACCTAATAGTTTTACCACAGCATCCTTATTTTCTGGTTTTTATGCGGTCGTTGCTGGTATGAGTGGTAATTTTGAGAATGCGGCCATCGCCATATTTATCTCTATGGTGTTGGATACGCTTGATGGCAGAGTGGCGCGGCTTACTAACACCACCAGTAAGTTTGGTGCAGAGTACGATAGTTTGGCTGACGTGGTTGCCTTTGGTGTGGCGCCGGCTCTGGTGTTGTTTTCTTGGTCCTTACAAAGTTTGGGTAATTTTGGCTGGGTGGCTTCCTTTGTCTATGTGGCAGGGGGTGCATTAAGGCTAGCGCGTTTCAATGTACAATTAGAGATAGCGGATAGCCGATACTTTACTGGGCTACCCATCCCTGCTGCTGCAGGAGTTATGGCAGGTATGGTATGGACTGGGGTGGAGNNGGACGGTGAAAGTTTGAGCTACTTGGTCGCAATCGTCACCGCTGCGCTGGGTATATTGATGGTCAGTAACTTTAAGTATTATAGTTTTAAAGACCTGGATCTAAAGGGCAAAGTACCGTTTATGGCGCTACTGGCTGTGGTGCTGTTATTTGCAGTTTATTCCTTACAGCCACCCATTATGTTGGCGTTAACATTTTTGGGTTTTGCAGTGTCTGGCCCCACTTTGTGGTTGTATAAAATTATTAAGTAAACATACAGCGGTAGCGGTGTTGTAAAAAGGCGTCTTGGCGCCTTTATTTGTGCTTTATTGCCGTAAACCGCTTGTGCTTT
>DDCR01000041.1:34200-36536 GCA_002335115.1 Oceanospirillaceae bacterium UBA2001 | reverse complement strand
AGGTGGAAAAGATGGAATAGGTTTACCAAAATGTTCGTCAAATGAATAGTCTGCAAACTCCAAGCCTTCCTTTGGGCCATTAGACCAAAGGTAGCGATACATACTGCCATGCACGGGTTCACCGTATTGGTCTACCCCAGTGCGCCAAGAGTAGTTCCATAGGCCACCCCAGTTGTCTTGTTTTTCAAAACACACAATTTCTGGAATGTCGGCACCTTTAGCTTGAGCCGATTGAAAAGCCCGTAATTGAGCTAAACCACTGGGGCCCGCTCCAATTATAGCAACACGTTTTTTACCCATGGCACACCTCTTTAAATTTTTGTTATTAAGCTTTCACTTGAATTGAACCACAATATCTTAATCTAGAGCCTTTGACTATTGTGGAAAACCCGTACTCCAGTCAATAAAAAACGGTTAACATTTTACATAACTTTTAGTTTACTGATGAAGGCAAAGTGCCTTTAAATTTTTGTGGGTAGGCACCTATTATAAAAGTCTAACCTAAATCAGTTTTAAGTTAGACTTTACAGGGGGCGTTTTATTGGGAGGGCTTAATAAGATGATTCAAGCATGGTCAGATAGCTTTTAACCAACTGTGGAAGAGTCTTAGCACCCAATTTAAGCATGACTTTAGCCCGATGCACTTCAACGGTTCTGTGGCTAATGCCCAAGCCTGATGCAATGACTTTATTGGATGCGCCTGCAACCACTAATTCAAGCACCTCCAGCTCTCTTTTGGTTAGGCTCTTAAACCTACTTTGGTGTTGCAAGGATCGCTGGCGCTTTTGGTTATTGATGCTATCAGTGATAAACCCTTCTTTTACCTTTTGTAAGAGCTGCATTTCATCTACGGGCTTACGCAGATAATCTAGGGCTCCATTTTTTATCGCTTCAACGGCCATAGGCACCGTGCCATGCCCAGTAATAAAAATTAATGGGAGCTGACAATTGATCTTATTAAGATGGGCTTGCAACTCTAAGCCGCCCATACCGGGCATGCGAATATCAGCAATAATACAGCCCTCTAGAGTTTGGGTGACTTGGCCTAAAAAGTGCTTAGCATCTGCAAAGCATCGCGTGTCATAGTCATGACAAGACAACCATAAACTGATTGAATCTCGTACCGCAGGATCATCGTCAACAATGAACACAGATTGGCTCATGCGTGTGCCTGCTCTGCAATGCTTAAGTTAAAGAAAAATTGGGCGCCATTAGGCTTACAATTACGATAATTAAGTCGTCCACCATGGGCTTCAATAATGGCTTTACCAATGGTTAAACCTAAGCCCATGCCCGCGGTTGCACCCGTTTGCTTATTGGTAGTGAAGGCTAAAAACAACTTATCAGCCATACTATCCGCAATGCCAGCACCTTGGTCAGTGACCTTGATCCAAAGTTGCTGTTGATCGAGTATTGCCATTAATTCAATTGCACTGCCTGGGGCACATTGGTTGGTTTGCATGGCCTGCATGCCGTTACGCAACAAGTTCAGAATGACCTGTTGAATTTGTATTGGGTCGCAGGAAATCAACGGTAAATGTTGAGGCAATTTTAAGTCAATGCTGAAGTGCCTCACCTGAGCTTCTATTTCAGCTAGGTCTTTAATTTCTTTTAACAGATCTGTTGGATTCACTTGATCCTGTTGATGGCTAGATTGGTAACTCATAGATTGCATACGCTCAATAACAGCGCCTGCACGATGTGATTGCTGAGCCACCTTATCAATGACCTCCAGTAACTTCTGCTGTTGGCCCTGTTGGGCTAATAACTTTGCTGACTTGCTGTACATGGCAATTGCTGTAAGAGGTTGGTTGAGTTCATGGGCAATGGCAGCAGTCATTTCGCCAAGTGTGTTGAGACGCTCTACATGGGCTAGTTGTTCACGTTGCTCGTTGACCATTCGCTTGGCATGACGCAAGCTAGTAATGTCGGTGATAAAGCCTTCAATAATAGCGGTGCCGTCATCAAGCCGAGCCACAACTCTACCCCTTTCCCATACCCATTTATGTGGCCCAGTGCGAGGCACTATGCGGTATTCGAGTTCAAAGGGCTGATCAAAATCAGCTGCTGCACGCACCTGCCGATCTACTTCTGCCACATCATGACGGTGAGTAAAGTCGCCCCACAAAATAGTTTGAGCTTCCAGTTCTTCACTACTATAGCCGCACAAGGCTTCGCACCCTTCACTCACAAAACTCATGGGCCAATGGGGTAGGTTAAGACAACGGTAGGCCATGCCTGGCAAGTTCTTAAATAACGTTTGTAAACCGTCATTAGCATTGTCATGAGAGTTTGTCAGTTGTGTCATAGTGGCTTCATAGTTGAGTTATAGTTGA
>DDCR01000041.1:33978-34156 GCA_002335115.1 Oceanospirillaceae bacterium UBA2001 | reverse complement strand
GGACGCAATGGCGATTAAACAATGGCCCCTAGCAGAGCGACCGCGAGAGCGGCTGCTGAGTCTGGGGCCTAAATATTTGACCGATGCAGAGCTAGTGGCTATTTTATTGCACACGGGAAGTGTGGGCTTATCGGCTGTGGATTTGGCGCGCCAGTTATTGATTTATTTTGGCAGCTTA
>DDCR01000041.1:2471-33921 GCA_002335115.1 Oceanospirillaceae bacterium UBA2001 | reverse complement strand
AATCCATAGACCTAGAGACTAGCAACAAAGTGGGAACTTACTTGCAATGTGAAATGGGTCACTACGGGAGGGAGGTGTTTTGCGTGTTGCTGCTTGATAACCAACATCGGTTATTAGAGAGCGTGGAGTTGTTTAAAGGTACCATAGATAGTGCCAATGTGTATCCCCGAGAGGTGGTTAAGTTGGCGCTAGCCAAAAATGCAGCAGCGGTAATATTGGCCCATAACCATCCCTCTGGTGTGGCCGAGCCTAGTGCGAGTGATAAGCTCATTACTCAGGCCTTGGTGGATGCTCTGGCACTAGTTGATATCCGCGTCTTGGATCATTTTGTCGTGGCGCGTCACGAGTGGGTATCATTTGCCGACAGGGGTTGGATGTGAAGCCTTGGTACTCATCAAGGGCCACCCTAATGCTTTTGATCGAGTGTGTGGCAGCTTTTAGCCCACAATCCACAAGCTATTCTTGCCAATGGGCGCCTAATCTGCTAAAGTCCCGCCTCCATATTTCTACCTCCAGAGTTTAGGTTTTAATGTGGCTGGTACGGATAATGGCCCGCTGGAGGGCTGCTCCGCCTGAGAACTAAGCACAAGGTTTGGTTCAAGACTAATATTGAGGAAGTTAAAATGTCCAGAGTATGTATGATTACTGGAAAGCGCCCTGTCGCTGGTAACAACGTGTCTCACGCACACAACAAAACACGTCGTCGTTTTTTACCAAATTTGCATTGGCATCGCTTTTGGGTAGAAAGCGAAAACAAATTCGTTCGCCTTCGGGTATCTTCCAAAGGTATGCGTATTGTTGACAAGAAAGGCATTGATTCCGTTCTAGTTGACGTCCGTGCCAATGGCACAAAGGTTTAAGGAGAAGACTCATGCGCGATAAAATAAAGCTGGTTTCCAGCGCTGGTACTGGTCACTTCTACACCACTACTAAGAACAAACGCACCATGCCTGACAAAATGGAATTAAAGAAGTACGATCCAAAAGTCCGTAAGCATGTAATGTACAAAGAAGCTAAAATCAAATAATCGATGGTGCTTTATAAAAACCGGCCTCTAGCAATAGACGCCGGTTTTTTTATGTACAGGATGTACGGTATGCGTCGGTGACAGGGATGTCATGGAGTGGCGCTTGTGAGGATGTCCGGTATGCCGCGGTGACAGGGATGTCATAGAGCGGCAGTTAATGACTCGGATTCACCAAGGCTGTGAGTATGTGGTCTTCCCAGGTGCCTGCGATATTTAAATAAGATTTAGCATAGCCCTCTTTTTCAAATCCGAGTCGCTCAAGCAAAGCCTGGCTGCGATCATTTGTGACCATGTAGGTAGCCATGACACGGTGTATATTGAAATGGTTGAACATGTACTCTAGGCACCATGGCATAAATTCTTGCATCAACCCTTGGCCTTGGTGTTGGGCATCAATAGAGAAACCTACAAAGCATGATTGCAAGGGTCCTCGCACGATTTGTGAAAAGTCTATGCTAGCAATCATGCGCCGATGCTGAAGATTAAAGACGCCTAATTTAACTTGTTGGTCGGCGTAAAATGCACCCTCGGCTTCTAGAATACGGTTAAACATGGTTTCTACTTCATAAAAATCAGCCCCTCGCACAGGTTCCCACGGTAAAAAATGCGTTCGATTGCGCGCATAGTAATCGGCTAGGGCGTTAGCATCTTTAGTATCGATGAGGCGGATATGACCGTTGGAGGTAATAATATCTGGCTTAATAGTCATGCAGACAACTCCTTACTGCTATAGGGTAGACCATAAAATGAAACGGCTTATAGGGCTGCTAAAGCCTCCTGTAGGTTTCTAACGCCAATAATGTCCATCCCTTCTAAGCCGTCCCGGTCTTTTCCCGCAGACTTGTGGGCCTTTGGAACATTAGCAATAGGCACTATAGCGCGTTTAAAGCCGTGTTTGGCTGCTTCTCGAATCCGTTCTTGGCCGCTCGGCACAGGACGGATCTCGCCTGATAGGCCTACCTCACCAAAGACCACTAAGTTCTGATCTAATGCTTGGTCCCTTAAACTGGAAACAATGGCCAATAACATGGCCAGATCGGCCCCTGTTTCAGATACCCTTACGCCCCCTACTACATTAACAAAAACATCTTGATCGCCGGTATGTAAACCACCATGACGGTGTAATACGGCCAACAACATGGTGAGTCGGTTCTGGTCTAACCCCACGGCTACACGGCGAGGATTATTCATATGGCTGTCATCGACCAAGGCTTGTAACTCAACCAAAAGTGGTCGACTGCCTTCCCATATGACCATCACTAAGCTGCCCGCTGCACTTGTATCACCGCGGGATAAAAAGATCGAACTTGGGTTTTTAACTTCCTTAAGGCCAGTTTCCATCATTGCAAACACGCCTAGTTCATTGACCGCGCCAAACCGATTTTTATGGCTTCTTAAGGTGCGGTAACGACTGTCATTATCACCTTCGAGTTGCAGTGAACAATCGATCATGTGTTCTAAAACTTTGGGACCAGCTAAGCTACCGTCTTTGGTGACGTGCCCCACCAATAGTAGTATGGCGTCAGATTGTTTGGCATAACGTGTAAGGGCTGCGGCACACTCTCTTACTTGGGACACGCTGCCAGGAGCCGAGCTAATGTCGGCTAATTGCATGACTTGGATGGAATCTACCACAATGAGTTTAGGCTCAAGCTGAGCACAGGTTACTAAGATAGCTTCAACGTCAGTCTCGGTGAGCATCTTTAAATTTTGGGTGGGTAATTCTAGGCGCTGGGCCCGCAAGGCCACCTGTTGCAATGATTCCTCACCGGTAATGTACAAGGCAGGCATGTATTGGGCTAAGCTGCACATGAGCTGCAGTAATAATGTACTCTTACCTGCCCCAGGATGCCCACCAATGAGAATGGCAGAACCTGGCACTAAGCCACCACCTAAAACACGGTCTAGTTCACTAATGCCTGTACCTAAGCGGGGCATACTCGCCACATCAACGTCACTTAGGTCTTGTAACTGTGACGCTACACCGGCATATCCCTTGGCGGCACTGACCCTAGCACTGGCATTTACATGGCCCCCAGTAGGAGCTAAGCGTATCTCTTGCAGACTATTCCAGGCACCACAATCACTGCATTGTCCCTGCCACTTGCTACTGTCAGAGCCGCATTCATTACACACATAGGCAGTTTTAGCTTTGGCCATGTTGCTGTCTCAAATTGATGATTAATCCGATTGCAGAAGTATAGCTGCATCTTTGGCAAAATAGGTGAGAATGCCATCCGCACCTGCCCGTTTAAAAGCCAGTAAAGACTCCAACATAACGCTATTTTTATCTAACCAGCCATTTTGGAAGGCTGCCATATGCATGGCGTACTCACCACTAACTTGGTAAGCAAATGTAGGCACTTGGAGTTCACGCTTAACGCGGCTAACAACATCTAAATAAGGCATTCCAGGTTTGACCATGACCATGTCCGCGCCTTCAGCAATGTCCATGGCAACTTCGTGTAAAGCCTCGTTACTGTTAGCGGGGTCCATCTGATAGCTAAACTTGTCACTTTTGCCTAAGTTTCCAGCAGAGCCAACTGCGTCACGAAACGGACCATAATAGGCCGAGGCATACTTGGCGGCATAGGCCATAATGCATGTGTTGTGGTAGTTCTTTGCTTCTAAGGCCTGCCGAATAGAACCTATGCGTCCGTCCATCATGTCTGATGGCGCCACGATGTCAGCCCCAGCTTCGGCGTGGGAAAGGGCTTGTTGAATGAGGATATCTACGGTGATGTCGTTAAGCACATAGCCATGGTCGTCAATAATGCCATCTTGGCCATGGGTAGTGAATGGGTCTAAGGCCACATCGGTAATAATGCCAAGTTGGGGACAGGCTTTTTTTACTGCCCTAACAGCCCGTTGGGCGAGACCATCGGCGCTATAAGCTTGCTCTGCCATCAAAGATTTGGCAGCGTCTGGGGTGACAGGAAACAGGGCAATGGCAGGAATGCCTAAGCGCTCTATATGCCTTGCTTCTATGACTAAATTATCAATACTGAGTCGCTCTACTCCTGGCATAGAGGCCACAGCTTGCCGTTGGTTGTAACCCTCGATAACAAACATGGGGTAAATCAAGTCATTGGTTGTGAGTTGATTTTCACGCATTAAACGGCGCGAAAAATCATTGGATCGCATCCTCCGCATACGGCTGCTGGGGAACTGACGTTGACTGGGTTGAAAGCTCATAGTTACGCCTCTAGTATAAAGTTGTCTAGGTTCAATGGCTTATCGGGCAATGACCAATAATGCCATTGTTACAATAATATTGATTCAAGTTCGTCTTGTTTTTCAAGCCATAGTTCTTCGCTTTGTTCATGCTCTTGACTGGCATGGGCTTGCTGGGCCAATAAGTCTTTTAGTTTGGCCTTATTTTCTACTTGGTACAAGCCAGGTTCAGCTAACTCCGCTTCTAGTTGATCCAATTTGGCTTGCCATACATCAATGTCTTTTTCATGTTTGCTAATGGCTTTTTTCAACGGACTCAGTTGCTTGCGCTTTTGCGCTTGCTGACGCTTTTGTTCTTTGCGCTCTGCTGGCGTTAAAGCGTCAGACGCTAATGTTTCAGTGCTACTAGGATTTGAGTTTATAGTGTCTTGTTTTTGTTTCATCTTAGCCTGAGCCTGGGCTTGAGCCAGCGCTTGAACTTGCACTTGATAGTCCTGTAAGTCGCCTTCAAACTCTTTGACTTTACCATCGGCGACTATCCAATAGTTATCCACTACTTGACGCAACAAGTGACGGTCATGAGAAATGACGACTAGAGCCCCTTGATAGGCTTGCAGTGCCATAGTGAGCGCATGGCGTGCTTCCAAATCTAAGTGGTTAGTGGGTTCATCTAACAACAATAAATTAGGCTTTTGCAAGGCGATCATGGCTAAAGCTAAACGGACTTTTTCACCCCCAGAAAAATGCTTCACTGGTTCAAACACCCGCTCACCTTGCCAACCAAAACTACCCAAGAAATTACGCAGCTCTTGTTCACTTGCTGAGGGCTTCAACCGTTGTAAATGCAACAGGCCATTCGCCTCTATATCCAATGCCTCCAACTGATGTTGTGCAAAGTAACCGATCTTGAGGTGTTCTCCAGGCACAACCTGACCTGCCAGAGGCGTTAAGTCTCCCACTAACGTCTTGATTAAGCTTGATTTTCCAGCTCCGTTTGGACCCAGTAAAGCATAGCGCGAATCGTGTAATAAGGTAATGTTGGCACTGACAATGGGCTTGTCATAACCAATACTTACTCGGTCCAGATCAATTAAGGTCGAACTGGTCTTATCAAACTCAGGAAAGCGAAAGGTAAAAGGTGAATCGGCATAGGCTGGAGCAATCTTTTCCATCCGTTCAAGAGCTTTTACTCGCCCTTGCGCTTGTTTAGCCTTACTCGCTTTAGCCTTAAAGCGCCTAATAAAGTTTTCGATGTGGGCTATTTCAGTTTGCTGCTTGGAATACATCACTTGGTGTTGGGCCATTCGCTCAGCTTTTTGGCGTTCAAAAGCCGCATAGTTACCGCGATAAGAGGTGAGTAGTTTGCGATCTAAATGCACTATCACCTGCACCACTTGGTCTAAAAAGTCACGATCGTGAGAGACTAAAAATAAAGTGCCTGGATATTTTTGTAACCAAGACTCAAGCCACATAGTGGCATCTAGGTCTAAGTGGTTAGTTGGTTCATCGAGCAATAGTAAGTCTGATGGGCACATGAGTGCTTGAGCTAGATTCAAACGCACGCGCCAGCCTCCAGAGAAAGTCTCTACAGGCTGATTCCAGTCTTGTTCAGGAAAGCCTAGGCCCTGCAATAATTGTTGGGCACGGTTAACTGCGCTGTAACCTCCAGCATGGTCATAGTCTGCATAAACGTGACTCAGGGCGGCTTCATCATGGGTGGCTTCAGCGGCAGCAATGGCAAGTTCAGCCTTTCTTAAAGCCTGATCGCCATCCAACACATGGTCTAAGGTGGAGCGATTTACATCACCAATTTCTTGTGCCATGTGGGCCATACGCATCGCTGGTGGCCAAGTGAGCTGGCCAGCATCCAGTTGTAATTGACCCAGTAATAATTTAAATAAGGTGGTTTTGCCAGCGCCATTACGCCCAACTAAACCGTACCTCTGGCCAGAATCTAAAGTCAGATCAGCCCCCTCAATAAGAGGCTGACCACCGCGCTGTAGTGTGATTTTGTCAAATTTAATCATGGCCGCGCATGATACCACAGGCTTGGCGAGGCATAAGCTTAAAAATAGACAATCAAATGTAAACAATTGGAAATACTTTTGCTTCGGCTTGGAGTCTTATATATCCTATGCAACGCGCTGAATGATAACGTTTAGCATTATCACCCAGGTATCACAAAGGAATCACAAAGGAATACTATGAAAACTTTAATTAGCCGTTTGGCCGTTACGAGTGCTATTGGCCTTGCTGCCACATCTGCTGCTGCAGAGATTGACCTAGACAACCCAGAACAAAACGTAAGCTATAGCTTGGGTACCTTGGTTGCAGGACAGCTTGCAAACGACTTTGACAACTTAAACCTTGAAGCTTTTGTCGAGGGTTTTAATGCTGCTTACCTGGGTCAAAAAACCTTGGTCAACCAAAAAGAAGCTGTGGCAGCAGTGCAGGATTACCAGCGCAAAATAGCCGCTTCAAAATTTGAAGGCGCATTAACAAATAGTGAAGCCTATTTGTCTGAGAATGCAAAAAATGATGGTGTTCAAGTGACGCCAAGTGGCCTGCAATATCAAATTCTAACTGCAGCAGAAGGCGAGAAGCCCACTGCTACAGATACCGTCACTGTGCATTACCATGGCACGACTATGGATGGCCGTGTCTTTGACAGCTCAGTTGAGCGCGGTGAGCCTGCGCAATTTCCACTCAATGGCGTGATTGCTGGTTGGACAGAGGGTGTTCAATTGATGAGTGTTGGATCTAAGTTTAAATTCTTTATTCACCCTGATTTAGCTTATGGCACTCAAGGTGCTGGGCAAATGATTGGACCCAATGACGCGCTCATTTTTGAAGTTGAGCTGATTAAGATAGGTCAGTAAGTCTGAAGGCCTATGCGTTGACGAGTATAGGGTTAAAGTAATCAAAGAAAAGCAGGAAAATACGAAATTTTCCTATATGTTTGACATATTGTTTAGCGTAATCTAACACCTCAAGGAGAGTGGTTAGTCACATAGCTTGCTATGAGGGATCGACACGGAAGGACAGGAAGTCAACAGGATGTATGCGTGCCTAGGATGGGCACTTCTAATTTGGTGTTATCACCATAAAAAACCCCAGCGAGCTGGGGTTTTTTTCTTTGCTATCTAACTAACGTTTAAACGTAGTTAAAGACCAAAACCATAACCGCAGTCAAGCCTAAAGAAGCGTGTATGACACCCTTAACGGTGGTCAATGGACCTTGCTTGCCAAACATTGCATTGGCTTGCAAAGCAGCAATAATGACCAACATCACAATCAAGGAATTACTCATGCTGCTATACAAGTTCCAACCTAAGGAAGGGTCAGGGTGCCCAGAGGCAAGCATACAGAATGCCATTGGTGCTGAGTAGAGCACGTTGTGGCGTGAAGCCAGTAAAGCCTTAGCACCCGCTGCAGGTGCATCACCTTCAGCCATACCAAGCGCGATCTTTTGGTTTGGCCAAATGATCAACCATACGTTTAAAAACATAATGGTACCAAAGATAGCGCCCACAATAATGTAATTATTGAGTCCAATGGCCAATTTACCTAAAAGCGCAAGACCCGTGATAAACGTACCCATAGCGCCCCAACGGAACCACCATAAGGCACTTGGTGCGAGTTTGGCTTTAGCATCGGCTAGACCTTCAGCGCTGGCTTGTTTGAAATAGCCACCTTGGATAAAGTTGAAATAATAGAGCATACCGATCCAGGTGATGCCGAATAAAACGTGTGACCAGCGAAATAGAAATCCTATTAAGTCCATGGTGCGCCTCTCATTTAAGTTATTGTATTAAGGTTTTGTCTCTAGATAGGCTCTAGAGACAAAGGTAATGGCGATCATTGTACAGTTAATACAATGACCAGTTCTAGTTGTTTGCGATAAAAAGCTATAGTTCGTCTAGATAGCGTTCTGCATCTAGGGCTGCCATACACCCAGTGCCTGCAGAAGTGATGGCTTGGCGATAGATATGGTCCATTACATCACCGGCAGCAAAAACGCCTTCAATACTGGTTTGAGTGGCATTACCTTGCGTGCCACTTTGCACCGTAATGTAGCCACCTTCCATGTCTAACTGGCCTTCAAACAGGCCCGTATTGGGGGAGTGGCCGATCGCAATAAATACACCATCGACGTCAAGGTTTTTGGTGCTACCATCTTCGCTACTCTTAATGCGCATACCATTGACGCCCATGTCATCACCTAACACTTCGTCAAGATTATGATGCCATTCGACCTTCATGTTGCCATTTTCTACTTTATCCATGAGGCGATCAGCTAAGATTTTTTCACTACGGAATTTCCCCCGGCGATGCACTACCGTCACTTCTGCGGCAATGTTGCTCAGGTAAAGTGCTTCTTCAACCGCGGTATTACCACCACCAATGACCGCCACTTTTTTGTTGCGATAAAAAAAGCCATCACAAGTGGCGCAAGCTGAAACCCCCCTGCCCTGGTAGGCAGTTTCGCTCTCTAAACCTAGATAACGGGCACTTGCCCCAGTACAAATAATCAGTGCATCACACGTATACTGGGTGCCTTGACCTGATAGTTGGAACGGGCGTTGCGTCAAATTGACAGAATCAATTTGATCAAAAATAATTTCAGTTTCAAACCGCTCGGCATGGGCTTTCATGCGCTCCATTAAAGCGGGCCCTTGCAGCCCTTCGACATCTCCAGGCCAGTTATCTACTTCTGTGGTTGTGGTTAACTGCCCACCCATTTGCATACCCGTAATTAACACTGGGTTAAGGTTGGCGCGCGCTGCATAGACAGCTGCAGTATAGCCGGCAGGGCCAGAGCCTAAAATTAGTAACTTACAGTGCTTTACTTCGCTCATAGTGAGTCCTATATAATGATATGATACAACTGAAAATATGCGGGTGACCTTAGCATAATTCAACCCACAGGGCAGGCAGTTTATGCCATGATTTTAGAAATTTAAAGGAATCTAACATGGGCAGCAAAGTTGAAAAAAATGTGGATGAAAAGGTTCGGCTCGACAAGTGGTTGTGGGCAGCTCGATTCTATCGAACCCGAGCCCTCGCTAAACAAGCGGTCGAGGGAGGCAAGGTGCATTATCAAGGGGCTAAAGCTAAGTGCAGTCGAGTGGTTGAAGTGGGTGCGAAAATATCCATACGCCAAGGCTTTGATGAAAAAATAATTGAGGTCCAAGCCATTGCTGGAAACCGAAGAGGTGCCCCAGAAGCCGCGCTGTTATACACCGAAACTGCCTCCAGTGAAAAAGCACGTGCAGATCTTGCAGCCAGCCGCAAAGCTATGGGACAAGGCTCTATTTCTGATGGCAAGCCGACTAAAAAACAGCGCCGGGACCAGCAGCGTTTTGAGCAGCAGCAGTTGTAGTCTACAATTAACCGCTATCTATTTTTTTCAAGACAGATGATTTTTATGACTAATGATGAAATGCAAGGCTTCATGTTCACTGATATGGACATACGTGGGGTCCATTTGCGGCTTGACCAAGGCGTAAAAGATTTGTTAGATGGGCAAGATTATCCAGCCCCTGTAGCCCGTTTATTAACAGAAATGTTGATTGTTGCCTGCCTGCTCAGTGCTAACCTTAAATTACGTGGGCATTTAAGCGTGCAAATTCGAGGGGCTGGACCAATAAAATGGGTCATGGCAGAGTGCCGGCAGTTGAGTAACGATCCTGAGCAACCCTTCAGAGTCAAAGGTATGGCGCAAGTTGATGGCGTCGTGGGTGCAGACGCAAGCTTTATTGAACTGGTGGCTGATGGACGTTTGATTATCACTATTGAGCCTGACCAAGGACAGCGGTATCAAGGCATAGTGATGGCTGATCAAGGGACTCTTGCAGAGTGCATTGAAAGTTATTTTTACCAATCAGAACAATTGCCTACCCATATTCAATTGGTTAGTACAGAGGCAGGAGCCGCAGGGTTGATGCTGCAAAGATTGCCCCAAACCACAGTTCAAGAAGCTCAAGCTGACTCAGACTGGGAATTGGTCCACGCTTTAGCTGCTTCTTTGACACAGCATGAACTTGCACAGTTACCTGCGGAGCAAGTTTTATATCGGCTATTTCACGAGCATCAAGTGCAAGTATTTGCCCCACGACCTGTTTTGCAGCAGTGTGACTGCAGTCGAGAACGCTGTGGAGCTGCAATTGTAGGATTAGGTGCAAACACAGTTAATGAAATTCTAGCAGAGCAAAAAGCTATTATTATTGATTGCCACTTTTGCAACAGTCAGTATGCATTTGATAAGGTGGATTGCCACCTTTTGCTGGAGCAGGATGTTTTGTCAGCTCAAGTCGAATCAGCATTGCATTGAGTAACTGCGGGATGGCTCACTTAAAGGTCTATTTTTGGGTCACTCAAACGGCGGTACTATTAGTATAATTGATGGGCTTTATTTTGGCTTTTATGGGACTTTTCTGACATAATCCAGCCTCATTTTTATCGTCGGATTGACATACTCCCACTTGGGCTATTTAGAAGATCCTAAAAACCTAAGTAAATCATAGGTATTGATACATGAACGCATCTGCAGCTACTGATACTGGAACCACCTTTACGCAACTCTCTCCTGCGAGTTTAATCCAAAAAGCTGTCGCTAACGGCGAAGGCACTCTAGCCAATAGCGGCGCTCTAAATGTGATCACGGGTGCCCGCACTGGACGTTCTCCGCTCGATCGGTTTGTTGTTCAAGAACCCAGTACTGCTGACCAAATCGAATGGGGTGCTGTAAATCGTCCGGTAACACCAGAAATATTTACGGCTTTATGGGAGCGTGTCACAGCCTCGTTAACTGGCCAAGACAAGTATGTGGCCAATGTGCATGTGGGCGCAGATCACGATCACTATATTCCTATTCGCATGACGACCCAAACCGCATGGCAAAACTTGTTTGGCCAAAACTTATTTATCGTGCCACAAGCCTACAATCCTGCAGGTAAAAGCGAGTGGCAAATTCTTAATGTGGCTAATTTTGAGTGTCAGCCAGAGCGAGATGGCACTAATAGTGATGGCTGTGTGATGATTAACTTTGCCCAGCAAAAGGTATTATTAGCAGGCATGCGCTACGCAGGAGAAATGAAAAAAGCCATGTTCTCCGTGCAAAACTTCCTCCTACCAGCACATGATGTATTGCCCATGCATTGCTCTGCCAATGTAGGTGATGATGGCAAAACCACCTTATTTTTTGGTTTGTCTGGAACCGGTAAAACGACCCTCTCTGCAGACCCAGAGCGCTATTTAATTGGAGATGATGAGCATGGCTGGGGCGAAGGTGTGGTGTTCAATATTGAAGGTGGTTGTTACGCTAAAACCATTAACCTCAGTAAAAAGAACGAGCCTATCATTTGGGATGCAATCCGGTTTGGCGCCATTGTCGAAAACGTGTGGTTAGATGATGACAGTAAACAAGCTGATTATGATAATACGGACATCACAGAAAATGGACGGTGTGCCTATCCCTTAGAGCATATTGAAAAACGTACGCAGAAGAATTTAGCGGGCGAGCCAGAGGCCATTATATTCTTAACCTGTGACTTAACCGGTGTGTTACCTCCCGTATCCATCTTGACTAAAGAAGCTGCAGCATATCACTTCCTGAGTGGTTACACTGCTTTGGTTGGCTCCACAGAAATGGGTTCTAGTGCAGCCATCCGCTCGACTTTCTCAACTTGCTTTGGGGCCCCCTTTTTTCCTCGTCCAGCGGGCGTTTATGCGGAGCTTTTGATGAAGCGCATTGAGTCGTTTAGTAGCAAAGTGTATTTGGTTAACACGGGTTGGACAGGCGGCTCTTACGGTACCGGTCAACGCTTCAGTATCCCAACTACCCGTGCCATTATTGCTGCCATCCAAAGTGGTAACATTACTGAAGCTGCAACCCAACACTTAGCGGGACTCAATGTTGATGTGCCAACGTCCCTAGAGGGTGTAGACAGTGCTTTGCTCAACCCTCGCAACACTTGGCAAGATCAGGATGCATATGACACAGAGGCGGCCACTCTAATCGGCAAGTTTAATGAAAACTTCAAACGTTTTAGTGTCTCAGAAGCCATCGTTAATGCGGGTCCGCAGCCCAGCTAAATAATCTTAAGCAGAGATTAACAATAATTAAAAGGGCCACTAGAGGCCCTTTTTTTGGCTTGATCAAAGGCGCCTTTAAAAATTGCCGTGTGCCCCCAATATAATGAGTTGAGTTTTGAGATAAGAAGGATGCTTAGTTCGTGATAAATCAACAAATTGCTACCGAACTTGCGGTTCAAAGATGGCAAGTAGATGCTGCAGTTGCATTGTTAGATGAAGGCTCAACAGTGCCCTTTATCGCCCGCTATCGCAAAGAAGCAACGGGTGTATTGGATGATATTCAATTACGCGCTTTAGAAGAGCGTCTTGGTTACCTGCGTGAACTTAACGCTCGCAAAAAAACTATTTTAGACAGTATTGAAAAACAAGAAAAACTAACCCCAAAACTAGCTAAACTCATTGATGCGGCAGACAGTAAAACACGATTAGAAGACCTATACTTGCCGTTTAAAGCGAAGCGCCGAACTAAGGCTCAAATTGCTATCGAGGCAGGCTTGCAGCCGCTGGCGGATGCTCTGCTCAAAGACCCCACCCTAGACCCAGAACAAGTTGCAGAGACTTATCTTAATATTGACCTTCAAATCACCCATATAAAAGACGCCCTCGACGGTGCTAAGCAAATACTCATGGAGCGTTTTAGTTTAGCTGCAGACTTACTCGCAGAATTGCGTCACCTTGGTTGGCAAGATGCGCAATGGCAAACCCAAGTAGTTGATGGCAAAGAGCAAGTTGGGGTCAAGTTCCAAGATTACTTTGATTTTCAAGAAGCGCTAAAGACGATTCCCTCCCACCGAGCCTTGGCTATATTAAGGGGCCGTAACGAAGGCATCTTGCAGGCTAGTATACTGTGGTCTAAACATGAACACTTGCCTTATGAGTCAAGGGTGGCATCTTATTGGAATATTAAGGATGAAGGCCGAGCTGCAGATAAGTGGCTCAAGGAAGTGGTGCGTTGGACTTGGCGTGTGAAGCTTGCCAGTCAGTTAGAAACGGCGCTTATTGGCCGAGTTAGAGAGGCATCAGAAGACAGTGCCATAGGGGTGTTTGCCAATAACTTAAGAGACTTATTATTGGCTGCTCCAGCTGGCGATAAAGTGACCCTTGGTTTAGACCCAGGCCTACGTACTGGCGTCAAGGCAGTGGTGGTAGATGCCACAGGAAAATTACTGACCACCGAAACTATTTTTCCCCATGTGCCCCATAATAAATGGCAGGCTGCGTCAGCCCTTTTGGTAAAGTGGTGCCAAACTTATCAAATACAGCTGGTGGCTATTGGCAATGGTACGGGCTCGCGCGAGACAGATAAGCTGGTTAAGGAAGTTCAAGCAAGCCTAAAAACTCAGGCTCCCCACCGAATTATTGTCAGTGAAGCGGGGGCGTCAATCTATTCTGCATCGGCCCTTGCTGCGGCAGAATTTCCAAATTTGGATGTGAGTTATCGAGGAGCGGTCTCGATTGCGAGGCGGTTACAAGACCCATTAGCAGAATTAGTTAAAATTGAACCTAAGGCTATTGGTGTAGGCCAATATCAACATGACGTCAGCCAAGTGCAGTTGATCCGCAAACTGGATAATGTGGTTGAGGATTGTGTCAATAATGTGGGCGTTGATCTTAATACTGCCTCGGCGCCGTTATTAGAGCGTGTGGCAGGCCTGAATAAAACCATGGCAGAGAATATTGTGATCTATCGTGATCTCAATGGGGCCTTTAATAATCGTAAGCAGTTGCTTAAAGTCAGTCGGTTGGGCGATAAAACGTTTGAGCAATGTGCAGGGTTTTTACGCATCCGTGGTGGTGATAACCCCCTAGATGGCACCTCTGTTCATCCAGAAGCCTATGCTTTAGTTGACCAATTGGCTGGGCAGCTCAAACGCTCTGTGTCTGACCTCATGGGGAGTGATCAACTGCAACAGATCCAAGTTAAACAAATGCAAGATAAAGGCGTGGGTGAGCACACTCTCAAAGATTTGTTGAGTGAGCTACAAAAGCCTGGGCGTGACCCAAGGCCAGAATTTCGTATGGCTAAGCTTACAGAGGGTGTGGAAAGTATTAAGCAGTTAATTCTAGGCTCTATCATGGAAGGTACTGTAAGCAATGTGACTAATTTTGGGGCCTTTGTAGACCTTGGGGTTCACCAAGATGGTTTGGTCCATATCTCGGCTTTAGCACACCAGTATGTTAAAAATCCTCATGACATTGTAAAGGCTGGGGACATTGTCAAAGTGAAGGTAATGCAAATCGATTTGCCGCGCAAACGTATTGGACTCTCCATGCGCTTAAGTGATGAGTTACCGACCCAAGATGATCAGCCTCAGGTTCACAAGCCTCGCCCTAATGTCAACGTGGCAGCGCAGGAACCTGCTCGCGCTGCTCCAGCGCAATCGCAACAATTGCCGGGTAGTATGGCGCAAAAGCTTAAGGATGCTCAGTCACGCTTAAAAAATGATAACTAAAACAGAATTTATCGCCCAGCTAGACTAAGCTTTTTTTATGTCCTTAGTCGTTGGCTATTTAACACTATTTGGAGCACCAGATGCCCGCTTATTTACAACAACACCTTCAGCAGGTGAAACAATCACCTGTCGGTATAACCTTGAAGAGTTTGCAGTGTGGAATTGAAAAAGAAGGCTTAAGGGTAGACCTGAGTGGCCGTGTGAGTCATAAGGATCATCCACTCTCCCTTGGATCAAGCTTAACCCATGGCAGCATTACCACAGACTATTCAGAAGCACTTTTGGAATACATTACTCCTGTGTTCCAAAGCCCTACTGCTGCCCTAGATTTCATGCAGCAATTGCATAGTTACAGTGCCAGTAAGTTGCAGGGGTTAGGTGAGTATGTTTGGCCTGCCAGTATGCCCTGTTACCTTGCCGGCGAGGATGATATCCGTATCGCAGACTTTGGGAGCTCCAACACAGGTAAGCTGAAACACACCTACCGCGTGGGGTTGGCGTGGCGCTATGGTAAAACGATGCAGTCTATTGCAGGCCTACACTTTAATTTCTCACCGCAAGATCATTTTTGGCCAGCGTATCAACAACTGCTTAATAATGAACAGACCTTGTGTGACTTTCGCTCCAGCCAATATTTTGGTTTGATCCGTAATTTTAGGCGTCACTCATGGATTTTATTATATCTTTTTGGAGCCTCACCAGCCTTAGACTCAAGTTTTGTTAAAGGCCGTGAGATAGACCTAGAGAAAGGCCCTGATGGCTGCTTAATTGGACCTTACGCCACTTCTTTGCGCATGAGTGACTTGGGCTATAATAATAAAGTTCAGTCAGTATTGAATTTGTGTTTTAACCACTTAGATACCTATGCTAAGTCCCTGGAACATGCTATTTCTACGCCCCTATCTCAGTACGAGAACATAGGCGTAAAAGTAGATGGTGCTTATCGACAACTCAATGCTAACTTACTCCAAATTGAGAACGAATATTACAGTGATATCCGCCCTAAACGAGTAGCTCGCCCTGGTCAAAAGCCGGTACACGCGCTTAAAGAATCCGGTGTAGAGTACGTAGAAGTCAGAAACATAGATCTCAATCCCTTTTTGCCACTTGGCATTGATACACAACAAAGTCAGTTTATTAATGTCTTTTTGTGCTGGTGTTTGTTTGATCAAAGTCCAGAAATTAGCGAGCAAGAATGCGATTTAATTAAAACCAATCAAGCCGTTGTTGTGCGCCAGGGGCGCAAGCCTGGATTGATGCTTGGAACCTGCAGTGGGCCTAAGAGTTTGCAGTCGTTGGGCTTTGAGATGATTTCTAAGCTGCGCTTAGTGGTTGACGTCATGCCTGATAAAACAGAGGTATTAGAGGCTATTAATACCATGGAAGCGCGCCTAAAAGACTCATCGTTGACACCGTCTGCGCAAGTTTTAGAGGCTATGATGGGTGGCAATTTGTCACATCAAGCCCTATCCTTTAAGTTGGCGCAGCAGCATCAAGCGTATCACTTAGAACAGAGCCTAGGCCTTCATCGTCAACAAGAGTTAAGTGAGCAAGTCACTGCATCTATTACTCATCAACAGCGTATTGAAACTGAGCAAACCGAACCCTTTGACGACTTTTTGGCAGCCTACTTGGCCCAATAACTGGGCACATTAGCACGGGTTTAACTGTTTAAGAAGATTACGCTGCTGCCGACCACCACCAAGGCTGCGCCTAGCCAAGCACCCCGGCTGGGTCGCTGCCCAGTAATGAACCAAACCACAGGTAAAATAATGACGGGTGTGATGGCTGATAAGGTCATCACTATGCCGACTTCACCTCGACCTAAAGCATAAACCAACAAAGTCATACCTAAAACCAATCCTAAGGTCGCACTACTCATAGTGCGCCATACGAATGCAGATGTTGGTGCTGCATTGGCTCTGGCCCAGGCAAACGGCAGAGCCCGGACAAGCAATAATACAACGGCAGCAAAGCCTACTCTAATGGCGGACGCTGCAATAGGGTCAGCACCAGCTAAGAGTACAGGTTTAGCCAATACAGCGCCTGCTGCTTGGCCAAATGCTGCCGTGAGCCCAATTAAAATCCCCCAACCCAAATGACCACTCACTTTTTCTAAGCGATGTTGGCCTTCGGTTCTGCGACCCCACCAGACAGCATTTACAACGCCCAGTAAAATTAAGCCACAGCCAATTAATAGATTTGTGCTAAGGGTTTCATCCAGCCAGATAAAGCCCATGCCAGCAGCCATTGGCGCACTGGTGGCAAAGAGCACTGAATTACGCCGGGGTCCGATGCGCTTTAAGGCTTGCATGAGTGCTGTATCACCAATCACAATGCCTACTAAGCTAGAGCCAATTAGGGCGAGCATGGCATTGTTTGGGACGCTTGACCATAAGCCCATAATGCTGGTGATGACAATCAGTACGGTGCCAGCAAAGACGACTCTATAGCGATTGAAGGCCACCGCCCCGAAGTGGTGAACCCCAGGGGCCGCTAAAATAGCAGTAAAGGTCCAGCATACTGCAGCGGCTAGGGCAGCCAGTTCGGCAATCGGTAAATTGCTCATGTTATTCCTTTAAACTAGACAAGGGCGCCAGAATAGCAGTTCTTGGCTATAAATCCACTAAATAGCCGACCTCTTTGCTGCGACCGGCTAACTGGCCCAGAAGTAAATATTAAGGCTATAATGGGTTCTTTCAATCGCCTCCCTTAAGATTCACTGAGACATCTATGCATTGCCCCTTTTGTACTCATCCTGAAACCAAAGTAATCGATTCGCGACTCGTAAGCGAAGGTGAACAAATTCGTCGTAGGCGCGAATGCTTAACCTGCAACGAGCGCTTTACGACCTTTGAAGTGGCCGAACTATTGATGCCCCGAGTGGTTAAGCAAGATGGCACTCGCCAGCCTTTTGATGAAGACAAATTACGTGCAGGCATTTTAAGATCCCTAGAAAAGCGACCCGTTAGTATTGAAGCTATCGAAGCCAGCCTAAATCGTATTAAACACTCTTTGCGTGCTAGTGGAGAGCGTGAGGTAGGCACTCAGTTGGTGGGTGAGGCGGTCATGGCACAATTGCGCCAGTTAGATGAAGTGGCATATGTGCGCTTTGCCTCTGTGTATCGAAGTTTTAAAGACCTTAATGAGTTTCGCGCAGAAATTGAGCGCTTAGAACAAGAGCATCAAGGTAGCTAATGGCGATTCAATCCATGCACCATGAATTCATGACATTAGCTTTAGAGCAAGCCAGTTTTGGTCAGCTGATTGCGCGGCCTAATCCAGCCGTTGGATGTGTGTTGGTTAAAAGCAACCAGGTCGTAGGAACCGGATATACCCAACAAGTGGGTGGCCCTCATGCTGAGGTGATGGCCATTCAAGCTGCTGGCGATTTAGCCAACGGAGCTATTGCGTATGTCACTCTAGAGCCTTGTGGCCACTATGGCCGGACACCCCCATGTAGCTTAGCCCTTATAGAGGCGGGTGTGAGTACATTGGTGTACGGTTGCCAAGATCCTAATCCTTTAGTTGCAGGGCAGGGTCTAAGCCAACTAAGGACGGCAAACATTGAGGTTATTGGCCCCGTTCTGGAGGCAGAATGTAGGCGATCTAATCGTGGGTTTTTGCAGCGTATGAAAACTAATAAACCCAATGTGATCAATAAATTAGCGATGAGTTTGGATGGTCGAACAGCGATGAAATCTGGTGAAAGCCAATGGATTACTGGCCCCGAAGCAAGAGCTCAGGTGCATCTGTTGCGGGCCCAAAGCTGCGCAGTAATTACTGGCATTGGGTCTATATTGCGAGATAATCCAAGCATGAATGTGCGGGCTGATGAACTGGCTTTAGCGGGGGTGCCTCAGGCCACGATTGAGTTGATCAAACAACCTTTGCGTGTGGTGCTGGATAGTCAGTTGCGTTTGCCCACCTCGGCTAAAATTTTGCAGCAGCCTGGCTCAGTATTAGTCATAACTTGTGTGGCCGACCTGCAGCGGCATCAGGCTTTGATCGATATGGGTGCGGAGCTAGTGGTCTGTGCTGCCGATGACCAGGGTAAAGTTGATTTATCCGCAGTACTGACTTTATTGGGCCAACGTCAGTGTAATCAGGTGCTGGTAGAGGCTGGGGCAGGATTAAGTGGGGCTTTCTTAAAGGCTGGTCTAACCCATCATTTAGTGGTTTATCTGGCGCCCAAGTTGATGGGCAGTGAGGCTAAAGCGTTATTTAACCTACCCTTGGAGACAATGGCGCAAGCTGTTGATGTCGATATTAAAGGTATCTCACAAGTGGGTAACGATTGGCGTATTGATGCTACCCCAAAACGCCCCGATAACTAGCCACTGCTCAGGAAATCTGGCACAATGGCCCGCTCGTTGGCCTGCTCATTAACCTCTTGCTCTGGCCATGAAATTAAGCATAGGTTAGCGCATGAATATGAACACCTCCGTTGAACTTATCGAAGACCTTCGACAAGGAAAAATGATCATCCTTATGGATGACGAAGATCGTGAAAATGAAGGTGATCTGGTGATGGTTGCGGAGCAAGTGCGACCAGAAGACATTAACTTTATGGCCAAGCACGCCCGAGGTTTAATATGCCTCACCTTATCTCGAGAACATTGCGCAAAGCTGGATTTACCTTTGATGGTAAAAAGTAATGGTACCGCTTATGAGACTAACTTTACAGTGTCGATTGAAGCGGCTGAAGGCGTGACGACGGGTATTTCTGCTGCCGATCGTGCTTTTACGATTCGCACCGCTGTAGCCAGTAGTGTTAAGCCAGAGGACATAGTGCAACCCGGTCACGTATTTCCATTAATGGCAAAAGAAGGTGGGGTGTTAACTCGTGCTGGCCATACGGAAGCGGGCTGTGATTTGGCCCGTCTTGCAGGCTATAGCCCGGCCGCAGCCATCGTCGAAATTATGAATGACGACGGCACTATGGCGCGGCGTGATGACCTCATGACATTTGCCACTGAACACGATCTAAAAATTGGGACTATTGCGGATTTAATCCACTTTCGTAATCTCAATGAAAAGACGGTCACGAAAGTGAGCTCGCACCCATTACCCACGCGCCATGGCGAGTTTACCTTACACACTTATGAAGACAGCATTTATGGTGGCACCCATGTCGCACTCACCATGGGCAATATTAAGCCTCAGGACTCCACCATTGTGCGAGTGCACATGGCGGATGTATTGCGAGATCTAGTGGGTGCAGTGCCCTCTGTGCCTAAATGGACTATTGATTCATCGCTAGAGCGAATTGCTAGAGAGGGTCAAGGCGTATTAGTATTGTTGGGTCAAACAGATGATCGTAATCTTCGAGGCAGTATTGATGCCTTTTTTGAAACGTCTGTCCCGCGTCAGTTCAATACAGATGGCTCTGGGGCATATCTAAATGTAGGGACTGGGTCACAAATTTTGCGCGACTTAGGTGTAGGCAAAATGCGTTTACTCAGCCAAGAAATGAAATTCAATGCCATTTCAGGTTTTGATTTAGAAATAGAAGAGTACATTGACTGTAACCACTAAGTGGAAACAGCATGGTAATTGCAAGGAATATATATGTCTGTAACTCACATTGAAGGCCGTTTTAATGACGCCAATGGTCACTACACTCTTGTTGTTGGCCGTTTTAATTCGTTTGTCGTAGAAAGCTTAGTGGAAGGAGCCCTAGACACTCTCAAGCGTCATGGCGTTGATGCGGATAAAATCCGTGTGGTGCGAGTGCCTGGCGCTTTTGAGATCCCCTTGGTCGCACAAAAAATTGCTCAACAAGGCAAAGATGACGCCATTATTACCCTTGGTGCAGTCATTCGGGGTGGCACGCCTCATTTTGAATATGTGTCTGGTGAAGCCTCCTCAGGAATCTCTAAAGTTTGCCTAGAACATGGTATACCAGTTGCTAACGGCATATTAACAGTGAATTCGATAGAACAAGCGATTGAGCGAAGCGGCACGAAAGCGGGTAATAAAGGTGAAGAAGCCGCCATGTCAGCGCTTGAAATGGTTAGCCTGTTACGACAGCTAGAGGCATAAATGAGCACAAATAAGGCTCGTCCAGACCGTCGGCGTGCAGCTAGGGAACTAGCCTTACAGGCCTTGTATCAAATACACATGAGTGGTGCCAGTGCGGTGGATGTGCAGGCTGAATTTTTAGTAGACCAAGATTTCAAAAACGCAGACAAGCGCATGTTTGGACAACTTTTGCGTGGTGTTGCTGCGCAAAGTGATAGCCTTGATACCATAATTGAGCAGCATTTAGATCGTAAACTCAGTGATTTAGACCCCATTGAACTGACCGTCCTGCGCATGGGGGCTTATGAACTCAGTGACTCAGTGTCAGTACCCTATCGGGTGGTGATTAATGAATGCATTGAGCTGGGTAAAATATTTGGTGCGACTGACGGTCACAAATACGTTAATGGCATCCTAGACAAGATCGCACTCAGCCACCGCGCTGTAGAAATTACAGCAAAACAAAATGCCAGCTCTCGCTAGTTAAAGTATGTGAATGCTATGGGCGAATTTGATCTTATAAAGCGCTATTTTGATCGCCCTGAACTTCGGCCTGGTGCGGCGATGGCCCTTGGGCCAGGTGACGATTGTGCTTTACTCCAAGTCCCCGCTAAACACCAATTATCGATAAGCAGTGATACCTTTGTAGCGGATGTGCATTTTTTAACTGACATGGCTGCTGACCAAATTGCGCAACGTTGTTTAGCTGCCAGTGTGAGTGACTTAGCCGCCATGGGTGCCGCGCCAGCGTGGTTTAACCTGTGTTTGACCCTGCCCAGTGCCAATGCAGCTTGGGTGAGTTGTTTTAGTGATGGGTTAGCGACGCAAGCTCAAGCCTGTGCGATCAGTTTAGCCGGTGGGGATACAACGTGTGGGCCATTAACTATTAGCATTCACGCGATGGGTTTGGTGCCTACGGGTGAGGCTATTACCCGCAGTGGTGCTCAAATAGGCGACGTCATTATGGTGTCTGGTAGTTTGGGGGATTCAGCAGCAGGACTGCAAATCATACAACAAGGTGATACGTCACACCCCCTGAGTAAACGCTATTGGAATCCCACGCCACGTATAAAACTTGGGCAATGGTTAAGGCACAAAGCCAGCGCTTGTTTGGACGTCTCTGATGGCTTAATTCAGGACTTAGACCATATCTTATCAGCCAGTGGTTGTGGTGCAGATATACAACTACAAGACCTGCCTTTGTCTGCTGCATTGCTGGCTCATGTATCACCAAGTCAGGCCCAAGACTTTGCCCTTAGTGGGGGTGAAGATTTTGAACTGTGTTTTACTTTGCCTGCTCATTTAGTGGCAGTAGCACAAGCCTATTCACTGTCTCAAAACCTACCACTGACCGCCATAGGTCGCACCAGTGCTGAGTTAGGTTGTCGCATTTGGAACAAGGATAAGGGCTTGGTTACTGCTCGACAAGGCTATCAACACTTTTGAGGATTTATGCCATGAAGACGGTTAAAGTCGAACCCAATTGGTTCAATCCAATCCATCTGTTAGCACTTGGATTTGGCAGTGGTGCTGCACCCAAAGCCCCAGGTACCTGCGGTACTTTGGTGGCCGTATTAATTTACTGGCCACTATCCCAACTTTCACCTGAGCATTATTTACTGATGCTTCTAGTGACTAGTGTCATGGGTATCTATATCTGTGGGCAAACAGCAAAAGACCTTGGTGTGCATGATCATGGCAGCATTGTGTGGGATGAATTTGTCGGTTTTTGGATTACCATGTTCGCCGCCCCAGTGGGTTGGGTATGGGTGGTGGTGGGGTTTGTGCTGTTTCGTTTTTTCGATATTATCAAACCATGGCCAATTAGCTGGATTGATAAAAACATCACCGGTGGGCTTGGCATCATGCTAGATGATGTGATCGCCGGTGTGATGGCAGCTGGAGTGCTTCAGGGGATCGCTTGGTGGCTTTAAACCAAAATCATTTTGGTGCGCACCAATGACAAGCGAAGGCAGTAAAGAGCTAAAAAACTAAACAGTACAAAGCTCCAACCAGCAATGCTTAGGCTTAAGAAAGTCCACTGTATTTCTGCACATGAACCTGAGCCTTTAAACATGGTGATAATCACCTCAACCAAAGGAAAGGCATCTACCATATAACTAAAGCTGGGGCCACAAGCAGGCACTAAGTCTGCGGGTAAGCTTTGTAGGTACAGTTGCCTTCCAGCAGCCCCCAAACCTAATAAACTGAGTAGGAAGAGTAAAAAACCATAGCGCCTATGGCCGCCAAAATAGGGATTGTGTAAAGCGGCGAGCATGAATACGAAGGCCATACCTAGATAAACAAAACGCTGACCCATACAAAGCATGCATGGGTCTAGACCCATCACAAACTCCATGTATAAACCGATTCCTAAAATCACCGCACAGGCGACAAAGCCAAAGATAAATTGCCCACGGAAACCGGCGTATTTCATGTTCAATGCCAACTTTTAATGATATTGCGTCTAGTCGAAAGCAGATCTGCAGCCTAATAGAAGCTAATTTTAAAAGAACCCGTTGATTCTTCTAATGTTTATCCACACAATATACAAGAAAATTGGCTTTCGATAAACCCTAGGCTCTTTTTAGTTTCAAATGGCAGCCAAAATGCGGGTTTATTAACTCAAAACTCCTAAATAGAAGGCTTTTACAAGGCCTCAGATCCTGTTTCACCCGTACGAATACGAATCGCTTGTTCAAGATTGACCACAAAAATTTTGCCATCTCCAATTTTACCAGTATTGGCAGAGTTACTAATGGCCTCAATGACCTGATCTACCATACCGTCGTCAACTGCAGCTTCAATTTTTACCTTAGGTAAAAAATCAACCACATATTCTGCACCACGATAGAGTTCAGTATGACCTTTTTGACGGCCAAAGCCTTTCACTTCAGTCACAGTGACGCCTTGCACGCCCATGTCCGAAAGAGCTTCGCGTACGTCGTCTAATTTAAACGGTTTAATGATTGCACTAACCAATTTCATTGGGGGATTCCTTTACACTAAAAGTTAATAAATGACATATTGCCTAGCATAGGGGGTTGCAGGGATTGTGCCAACTTTATTGGCCTAAAAAATCCCAAATATCCACTAAATTGGTGATAATAGCGTTTGCTAAGCCCTAAAGTAGCGCGATGGCTATGCGCTACGCACCGAAATGGGGCGTATCGGTATCAGCTTGAGTGCGGCTTAAAAAAGGCCTGCTAGACTTAGGGTCTAATCCCCACTGCCAAGGAAAGGCCATGTCCTACGCGATCACATATAGCCGCGCTTACGTGGGCATTGAAGCCCCTTTAGTGAGTGTGGAAACCCACCTAAGTAGTGGTTTACCTGCACTCACTATTGTGGGGTTGCCTGAAACTGCGGTCAAGGAAAGCAAAGACCGAGTGCGCAGTGCGATTATCAATGCCGGCTTTGAGTTTCCTGCGAAACGCATCACTATTAACTTGGCCCCAGCGGACCTGCCCAAAGAAGGCGCCCGCTTTGACTTGGCCATCGCTATTGGATTGTTGGCAGCGAGTGGGCAACTGCCCGTAGATGAAGTAAAGGCCTATGAGTTTGTGGCTGAATTGGCTCTCAGTTCTGAGCTTAGGTGTTGCCCTGCCATTTTGAGTGCTGCTGTGGCCTGTCAAGCCAGCCAACGAACTATAGTCGTGGCCCCTGCTAACGCGGCAGAAGCCATGATGCCAAACCCCAGTAGTGTCATTTGTCCAAGTCATTTAAATCAACTTAGCCAATGGTTACATGACCCAGAAAAACAATCTCAGCCGCCATGCTCAGCGACGGGGATTGCGCCTTATCCGTGCGCAGAGTTGGCAGACGTACGGGGCCAGGAACAGGCTAAGCGTGCCTTGGTTATTGCAGCTGCCGGCAATCATAATTTGCTCATGTGTGGTTCTCCGGGTACGGGTAAAACCATGCTTGCGCAGCGGTTGCATGCGCTACTTGCCCCCCTTACAGAAAAACAGGCCCTAGAACTTGGGGCCATTAATTCGAGTCTTGGCCTATTTAATCCCGATACGTGGCGCCAGGCCCCTTGGAGAGCGCCCCATCACAGCGCTTCTGCCGTGTCTTTAGTGGGTGGAGGGCGAGTGCCAAGAGCTGGCGAAATCAGTCAGGCGCATCATGGTGTTTTATTTTTAGACGAACTGGCAGAATTCCCTCGGCATGTGCTCGATAGCCTAAGACAGCCCCTAGAAAGTGGCCACATTCACCTATCAAGGGCCGCCTATCAGAGTATATTACCAGCCCAATTCCGTTTGGTTGCAGCAACTAATCCCTGCCCTTGTGGCTATTATGGAGATGAGCACAAAGCCTGTCGCTGCACGCCCACTAAGGTGGCCAATTACCTGCAGCGCCTGTCGGGCCCCTTGCTGGATCGAATTGACTTGCAAGTGGCAGTGCAAAGACCTTCGCCTGAAGTACTATTAATGCCAAAGCAAGGGTTAGATACACAAACAGCAAAACGTTGGGTGGCGCAGGCCCAAGCAAGACAGCTAGCAAGGAGTGGGCTACTTAATGGTGATTTGCCATGGGCCGAATTAGAGGCGTGTACAAAACTTAAGTCTGTTGATGATAAGTTGCTAAAAAACGCCATATCAAGACTGCACTTATCTCCCCGAGGCATCCACAAAGTGCTCAGAGTGGCGCGCACTATTGCCGATTTAGACCATACCCACACAATCCATAAAGACCATTTGCTCGAGGCCCTAAGTTATCGCAGATTGGATGTCCTGAGCATGGAAGTAGAGCAAGCTTAGGGCACAGTGCTAATAAGATAAGCATCAATTATCACCTCATTTGGCCATCAATTAAGGCGCATAAAAAGCAAAAATCGCCTATAATGCGCAGCTGATTTTTTGCCATTTACCCCGAGTTACTATTCTGTGAGCCGCCTTAATCCCCGCCAACAAGAAGCCTTAGAAGCGATTACTGGTCCAGTGCTTGTATTAGCGGGTGCTGGCTCAGGTAAAACCAGTGTAATTACCCAAAAAATTGCTTACTTAACCGCTGAATGTGGCCTCAAAGGGCACCAAATTATCGCCCTTACCTTTACCAATAAGTCAGCTCGTGAAATGAAAGAGCGGGTCGGTAGTTTGATGACGGGTAAGGAAGCACGTGGACTAACCGTGTCGACCTTCCACAACCTAGGCCTAAATATTATTCGCAAAGAAGTGGAGGCTTTGGGTTATAAGCCAGGCTTTTCCATCTTTGATTCACAAGATGTATTGGCCCTCCTAAAAGACCTGACCCACAAAGAATTTGAAGCGGCAGAAGATGCATGTGAACCCATTCAACACCTCATTTCTAACTGGAAAAACGATCTCATTAGCCCATCCAGAGCTATGGCAGGCGCCAATGGCCCTGATCAAGTGCTTGCAGCGCGAGTCTATGAGGCGTATCAAAAAACCCTAAAGCTTTACAACGGTGTAGATTTTGATGATTTAATCCTGCAGCCAGTAGAACTGTTTAAACACCGAACAGATATTTTAGAAAAGTGGCAAAACAAAGTGCGTTACTTGCTGGTGGACGAATACCAAGATACTAATAGTTCACAGTATTTGTTAGTTAAGCAATTGGTAGGCCAGCGCAGCAATTTTACTGTGGTGGGTGATGACGACCAATCCATTTACGCGTGGCGTGGTGCACGGCCAGAAAACTTAGCTGAGTTGCAGGCCGACTTTCCCTCCCTAAAAGTGGTTAAGTTAGAGCAAAATTACCGCTCCACTGGTCGTATCTTAAAAGTAGCCAACCAGCTTATTGCTAATAATCCCCATGAATTTAGCAAGGCTTTATGGAGTGATAAGGCCTTCGGTGACCCTGTTCGAGTGATCAGTTGTCGAAATGAAGATGCTGAAGCTGAGCGTATTGCAACTGAAATTTTGCAATTTCAATTACAAAATGAAGCGGAATTCAGAGACTTCGCCATCCTTTACCGGAGTAACCACCAAGCGCGGTTGATGGAGTTAAAGTTACAGTCTTATAAAGTACCTTACAAAGTGAGTGGCGGCCAATCCTTCTTTGCTCGCACTGAAGTAAAGGACATTATGGCGTACCTTAAAATATTATTAAATCCGGCCGACGACAACGCCTTCTTGCGAATTGTTAATACCCCAAGGCGCGAAATTGGTGCTGCCACCCTAGAAAAGCTAGTTAACTATGCCAATTACCGAGGTGAAAGCCTTATTCGCGCCTGCCAAGAAATTGGCCTCGAGCAGTTCATCAGCGGTGCGGCCTTGGCTCGGGTTAAAGAATTTGGCCATTGGATTGAGCATCTGTCGCAAAAATCTCAGCAAGAAGACCCCATTGCCAGTGTGCGCCAAATGGTGAGTGATATGGAATATCAAGACTGGCTCTTACAAACCAGTAGTGGCCCTCCTATGGCAGAAAAACGCATGGCCAATGTGGAGACATTAATTTCATCTTTACAAAGTTCCCTAGAAAAAGCGGTGACAAAAAATGATAATGCGGACATGGGTGATGCCGTAGCACGCCTTGTTTTAATGGATCTGTTAGAGCGCCAAGAGGAAGAAGATGAAACTGACCGAGTGCAGATGATGACTTTACACTCTGCCAAAGGCTTAGAGTTTCCCCATGTTTTTTTAATGGGTATGGAAGAGGAGCTATTACCCCACAGAAATGCAGTCGATGAGGGTAATGTGGAAGAAGAACGTCGCTTAGCCTATGTCGGTATTACTCGTGCTAAACGCACCTTAGCCATTACCTTAGCGCGCAAGCGTAAGCAATATGGTGAACTCGTAGAGTGTTCACCGAGTCGCTTCTTAGATGAACTGCCTGAGGCGGATTTGGAATGGCAAGGCCGAGGGGATGATGACCCCACAAAAAATGTCGCCCAGGGCCAAGCCACATTGGCGGGGCTTAAAGGCATGTTTGCAGACCTTTAAGCAGACGCTAAACGCCTTTGTTGCCATTGATATAGGCTGTGTAACAACAAGGTAGCAATCACCAGGCTGCCGCCTTGTAGGGCTGCAGAGCCAGGTTCTTCAGTCAGTACCAACCAAACCCACAATGGGCCCACAGCGGTTTCTAAGAGCATTAACATGCCCACTTCGGCTGCGGGAATGCGCATGGGTCCAAGGGTAATCAAGAAAAAAGCGATGGGATTCACAAACAGGCAAAGGGTGATCATGTAGCCCCATTGAGAGCCAGAAAAGGCCATAGGATCGCCCATAACCCAACTTATTAAGGCTACAGCAAGGCCTGCAAGTATTAATGAAGGGGTCATGTCTCTATGACTCACCGCCCGGTCGTTAACAAATTTTGCAGCCAAGGATATGCAGCACACTAGGGCCATTAAATCACCCACTAGACTTGGTGTAGACCAGGAACCAGCTAACACCCATCCAATTCCAAAAATGCAGATAACGATCGCTACCCAAGTTACTGGAGCAGGCATTTCTCGTAAAATCAACCAGCCTAAAACGGCAGCAAATAGTGGCTGAGAGCTAATAATAACTAACACATTAGCAACGCTACTTAAGCTAATAGCCACCACAAAGGTAATGGTTGATATACAGAGAAAAAAAGATGATCTAAGAGCGGCAGCATCTCTTGGTAACAGGCTGGCATTAGGTTTGCGAAGCAGCAGGATGGCTAACACCATTAAGCTCATTAATAATCCACGCCAAAACAGCAGATCAAAAGCCTCAACAGAAATTAAACGAATCAATAGGCCATCAAAGCTAAGTATAAGAACGCCTAATGTGGTGAGACAAATGCCTTTCATATATTCAGAAATAAGATGTGCTCCTTGATTGTAGTGCACAAAAAAACCCGACAATAGCCGGGCTTTTTTTGGCCAAAAGCTACTTGGAATTATCAACCAAATGGATTACAGCATCTCTAATTTCGTCTTCAGAACAGCGCTTACACATGCCTTTGGCTGGCATGGAGTTGTAGCCAAACCAAGCGTTAGAGAATAATTTATCAACACCCTTGTCAAGGCGTGGGCTCCAAGCCGCAACGTCACCCAGCATGGGGGCGCCAGCAGCACCACTATCATGACAAGCTGCGCAACCGCTGGCATAAACAGACTCGCCTGTGCGGGGACCAGCGGCAACTTCTATCACTTCTGCAACCGGTGCTTTACAGCTTTGACCTTCTACGCAAATTCTACCTACAGCGCTAATGCGCTTCGCAATACTACCACCACTGTCGTGGTTGGCTACCACTGTGAGCGAACCAAGGCTCATAATAATACCAGCCAAAAGGCCGAACAGGGCTACAGGCTTAAATGTGATCATGTAAAGTGCCTCATGATAAAGATTGAAAAGAAAGCAAACTAGCCGCCGTAGCCGGTCGCCTTACAAAAATTTGAAACGTATTATAGCGGCTTTAGCGCCCAACGGGAAAGACCCAAAGAGTATTCCTTAGCATCCAATGGGCAAATAGTTGGAACAGCTTATCCATAGTGCTAAAAATTGCTCTGTTTGAGGCCTTGAACCTCAACAACAACACACGTATCATACGGCTTCTTCGCACTAGCCCAAACGTTCCTCAGGGCGGTGCAGATGCGCCAGTAGCTCAGCTGGATAGAGTAGCAGGTTCCGATCCTGTTGGTCGGGGGTTCGACTCCCTCCTGGCGCGCCATTTAAATCAAAGGTTTAGACTATAACTTTGTCCACATAAGTAACTTTTTTAGTCTGGTTCCATCTATCCCCTTGCTAAATCAACTTCCTTTTGGACAAATAACACATCAGGCCCTTTCAAAGCCTCGGGCAATTTCATAATCTGTGACTACCTTATCGAATTCTTCTTGCTCCCACTGCGCGCAGCGATAGTAATGGTCAACCACCGCGTCGCCAAGGGCGCTGCGCATCATGCTCGATTTATTAAATATTAACATTGCATCACGCAGGTTGCTTGGTAGTTGCTCGGCGTTGGTTGCGGCATAGGCATCACCCTGCAAGGGTGCCGGCAGTTCCAACTGCTCTTCAATACCCGCAAGGCCAGCAGCTAACTGCGCGGCCATGGCCAAATAGGGATTTAGGTCTGAGCCACCAATGCGGCACTCCACGCGGATGGCCGTGCTGCCCTCGCCACACAGCCTAAAGCCAGCAGTTCGATTATCGATAGACCATACGGTTCCTGTGGGCGCAAAGGTGCCCTTTTGGAAGCGCTTGTAACTGTTTACATAAGGTGCAAGAAGGTAAGTAACATCTGGTGCATACTTGATAAGGCCAGCCATGTATTGGCATAACACTTGCGACATGCCATGGGCTGCATGTTTATCATAAAAGGCCGACTTGCCATCTTTCCAAAGGGATTGATGGATATGGCTAGAAGAGCCCACACGGTCCTTGTGCCACTTAGGTAAAAAAGTAACCGCATGGCCTTGTTGCCATGAGATTTCTTTAACGGCATGCTTGGCAATAGAGTGATGATCGGCACAGTTGAGCGGGGCATCATATTTGATATTCAACTCTTCCTGACCTGCCTCTGCTTCACCCTTGGTGCCCTCAACGGGAATGCCTGCAGCATAAAGATGATTGCGGATGGGCCGCATTACATGCTCTTCTTTGGTGGTTTGAAAGATATGGTAGTCTTCGTTGTAACTGCTTATAGGCGTTAGGTCGCAAAAGCCGCCTTTGGTGATTTCATCAAAGCTCTTTTCAAATACAAAAAACTCAAGCTCTGTGGCCATAATGGCATCGTAACCTAGGGCTGCGAGGCGCTCAATTTGGGCTTTCAAAATAGCCCTGGGTGAATGTGGCACAGGTAAATGGGTATCGTGATCCAATACATCACAAAGGACCATCACAGTACCTTCCAGCCACGGCACTGGGCGTAAGGTTTCAAGGTCAGGTTTCATTACGTAGTCGCCATACCCTGCATCCCAGCCCGTAGAAGCGTAGCCTTCAGGTGTCGCCATTTCTAAGTCGGTGGCAAGTAAGTAATTGCAGCAGTGCGTTTCCTGGTAGGCGCTATCGGCGAAGTAATGGGCTTCAAGGCGTTTGCCCATGAGTCGACCCTGCATATCCACCAAGCATACGAGCACGGTATCAACTTCCCCATTGTTTATCTGTTTTTTCAATAAATCAAAACTTAATTTTGTAGCCATTTGACTTTTCCATTGTTATTTACGTGCACACAGCTATGCATACTCAAACCCGCTAAGGGCATCATCTAGTATAGGGTTGAACTAAGCTAATCTAGTGACTTTGTGAGCGTGGCTTGTCGGCCAGTGCCACCTATCCTCGCTCGGCAACCAACATCAATGTGCCAGCGGGCTTTTAATTAAACCTTATTTCACTCCTGACAGGAATTTTTATTTACATTCACCATTAATTAGAGCGGCTTATCCAAAAAATATTGGCGTTATTGTCTTGGTGATAAATGCGAGTCTTTAGGCTACTTATTGATTAATCTAAACCCGTACTTTCTTGGGATGGAAGGGGCAAAAACCTTAGAAACCAATGCTCACTGCCGGCTCAGTTTCAAATCGTGATATGCCTTGGGCCATAAAAATGAAGAACTTGTCTTAGTCTAGCTACTTATTGTGATTACGTTTAGCAATAATCCCGCGGGTGTATCCACACCAGAGACAATTTCTAGTCATTGCACAGAGGTTAACTAATCCGCTTGTTGAGTAAAAAGATAACCAGCGCAGTACTAAAAATATCGAGGCCAAATTAAAGGCATATGTTAACCG
>DDCR01000041.1:0-2444 GCA_002335115.1 Oceanospirillaceae bacterium UBA2001 | reverse complement strand
AAGACTTGTTAATTAGTGCTACGACTTCCATTTAGGGCTAACACGTATTAGGTCAAGTTGCCTGCGTTTAGCCCATTGAGTCAGCATAAGGTGAGTCATAAACCCGATAAAGAATCCAGCGACACAAGCTATAGTAGTAATCATAAGAACTCCAATGTTAGCAGAGGGATGTGAGTTAAGAAGACCAACCACGTTCTTGAAAACTAAAACCAAAACCGGTTAGTCTTCCTTGTTTCTCTCGAAACTCAAACTATCAGCAACAGTGTTAGTGTTCAATAAAACTTACATAGACTTTACAGTTGTCTTGCTCGTTTTATAAAACCATTGAATGGCTAGCAAAAAATGGCTTGGTAATTCTACAAATTCCTTAGTCACATTAGAGCTCTGTAACGGCCTCACCAACGTTAGCTTGTCGAATCAATAAGCGATCTCAGATTACGCTTTCTGATGTTGGGTTAGTTGGCCGATAACATGCTAAGTTTTTCAAATTTACCTTTATAATTCCATAGCTAATAATTATTATTAGCTGGTACATTGATAGAAGCATGACCAAGCGTTTCTTGTTCAAACCACATGAACATAAAATCGGCGGTTAATGCTTGCTCTATCCCCATGGCCCGTTCCGTTGGACAGAAAATGGTAAACAATACTTGAGTGTCTCCAAGTTCAGAGGTGGCAACTTGAATATGGGGTTCAGGGCCTGCAATATTAATTTCTAATCGATTTTCAATTAATTGATTATAACGAACTGCAACGTCCTTAAAATCCTCACAATATTCGTGTGCCTTCTCATATAAACGATCAATAAATACAAACGGGTTGACGCTGCCATCACGCGTAATGGTGAAGTGGTGCATTGCATAGCGCTTTAAAAAATTCAAATTCTTAATGGATGACGTAATCAGCCTACTGTTGGGTAAATATAACGTCTTTCCCGTATATTCATAGGCATCAACATTGACCTCTAAAAGCGTTAACTTCATCCAATCGGTAGAATGTACTTCACCATAAGAGTCACCGACTTGGATCCAATCCCCTGTTCGATAGGGTCTACTAGAAATAATATACATAAAACCAATAAAGCATTGAATAAATTCTCTAGTCGCTAACACTATGGCCACGATAAATGCGGCAATAGAAAAAGCAAACTTTTGAATTTCTGTAGACCAAATATTGAAAACTACAATTAGCAGGATGACGCTAATTAAATTGTTGACCACATTTATTTTTGAGCGTTTATTTTTTGCATACTTTTGTTTGATCAAGCTAATGATTAAAAATTTAATGAATAAAATAGCCATAAAAACACAAAGTGTGATCGCAAGCTTATTACTCATTAAAGATACTAATACAGGATAAAAGTTTTGGCTCATATGCAGTGTTTTTTTCTATAGCCCTCCCCTTCTCAAATCAATCAGAGGAAGACGGTTTTTTGATTATGGCAGTTGTGGAGAGAGTCCCGCCAATTGCAAAATATTGTTACCTATCATTATAGATCCATTGTCACTCCGTAGCTAATAATTATGCAATTTCTTGCTCAACTGTGGGGTCAGTAAACGTCACACCATCTTCATAAACGCCTTTCGTTAGAACTATTTAAACCCTATGTTTTGGGCTTAATCTTGTGAGGTCCTGTGACTTATAATAAAAGTGAAATTTGACGGAGGTATGATTATGAAAATACATCGATAAGTCATTAGAATTTTATTTGAGTGCGACGCTTAAAACAAAAAAACCTTAAAAAGCAGTGCTGTTGTATAGTGTAATAGGCGGCACCCTGTTGTAACTGATAGTGATCTGGCTAATCCTAAGAAGCTAGCGCCTATGAAATCCTTAGTTTTTGTGCTGCAACTTTTAATCCCCTTTAATTGATTGTTTTTATAACCTTGGATTGGGATGATGCATCTGAAATTAGATGCGTGTATGCGTATTCATTATTGACCATAAAGTTCCACCTTTATTTTCAGACTCAGGCATCGGTTCTGTTGCGCCATACTTATATACTGTCAAAACTCATGTTCAATTATGTGGGGTCATATCGACCACAGGATATTAAGTTTTCATATTTACCTGTATAATTTTGGCGCTTATAATAGTGTTCTAAAACACAAAAATGATAAGCTCACCTTCCAGATAAGGCCTGAATAGGTCAAAAATCGGCAGAGCTGGTTTAGAAATGATTATTGAGGATAAGCCATAAAACCTCAAATTCGTGATGGTTCATTCCATTTTATGAGATGCCTATTCAATGGCAAGTTTACTGAACGATGGAGCGAGTAGTAACTATGCGTCATAAAATAAACCTTTCCATTCTGCTAGCTTTATTTTGGCTGCTGAATTCTGGGCACTACAGTAATCTGATGCTTTTATTAGGCCTGCTTTCTATCGCGGTGGTTATCTTTATTGCTCATCGCATGGACGTAGTGGACCACGAGTCGCAGTCT
>DDCR01000016.1 GCA_002335115.1 Oceanospirillaceae bacterium UBA2001 | reverse complement strand
CTGGATCAAATTGTTCAGGGCTTAGTCCATGCACGGCCTTATCAAGGACGCCTTGTGAGCCACCAATTGAGTCACAACCGGTGCGTTATTGATGATACCTATAATGCCAACCTAGGTTCTGTAAAAGCGGCCATTGATGTCTTACAACAGTGTCAAGGGCAGCGATGTTTTATGCTTGGTGATCTAGGAGAACTAGGCCAACAAGAACTGCAGTTGCATCAGCGTATTGGCACCCAAGTTGCGGCCGCTGGTATAGAGCAATTTTATGCCTTTGGTGAGTTGGCTGCTGCTGCAGTGGATAGTTATCTGCGAGCCGGTGGCAATTACGGCAAGATTTGTGTCAATAAACAAGAGTTATCCAGTTGCTTTGAGCAACTGCCAAAAGTTGACTTGAGTTGTTTGGTTAAAGGATCACGATCCAGCCAAATGGAACAAGTTGTAGAAACATTAATTAGCGATGGAATCTAGCCCATGTTGTTATGGTTAGCAGAATATTTAACCCAGTATTATAGTGCCTTTGGTGTTTTTCAATACCTCACTATGCGCGGCATCATGGGTGTCCTTACTGCCTTGTTTATTGCCATGGCTATTGGGCCCTATATGATTGAACGCTTAAAAGCTAAGCAAATTGGCCAGTCGATCCGGCAAGATGGTCCCAAAAGTCATTTGGTTAAGGAAGGCACACCAACTATGGGTGGAGCGCTTATATTAGTGGCTATTCTCATCAGTGCTTTATTGTGGGGCGACTTAACCAATCGTTATATCTGGGTCACTATTGCTGTCACTGCGGTGTTTGGTGCCATTGGTTGGGTCGATGATTACCGCAAGGTGGTAGAAAAAAACTCTCGCGGTTTAGTGGCAAAGTGGAAATATTTCTGGCAGTCAGTAGGAGGACTAGGTGCGGCTTTGTTCTTGTACTACAGTGCTCAAACACCTCAAGAATTAGAACTTATTGTTCCATTTTTTAAATCGGTCGGTATTAACATTGGGGTGATGTATATTTTGCTCACCTATTTTGTCATCGTCGGCACGTCAAACGCGGTTAATTTAACCGATGGTTTGGACGGTCTTGCCATATTACCCACTGTACTCATCGCCGGTGCCTTAGCCGTGTTTGCTTATCTAACAGGCAATTCAGTTTTTTCTGCTTATCTCAATATTCCATACATCAGGGGGGCAGGAGAGTTGGTCATATTTTGTGCAGCCATCGTGGGAGCTGGTATGGGGTTTTTATGGTTCAACACTTACCCAGCTCAAGTATTTATGGGCGACGTGGGAGCGCTTTCCTTAGGTGCTGCTTTGGGAGTGGTGGCAGTGATTGTCCGGCAGGAACTGGTGCTGTTGATTATGGGGGGGGTATTCGTCATGGAAACTGTTTCAGTCATCTTGCAAGTTGCCTCTTTTAAATTGACAGGCAAGCGAATTTTCCGCATGGCGCCCATACATCATCATTTTGAACTCAAAGGTTGGCCAGAACCACGCATTATTGTACGTTTTTGGATTATCACCGTGGTGTTGGTTTTGATTGGTTTAGCCACCCTCAAGCTCCGTTAATTAAAGAGAAAGTAAGATCCATGATTAAACACATTGAATACCAAGAGGGCTAGCTAAGGATGTCGTTGATCGTCAGTGACCGCTTCAGTCTAATCATCGGTTTGGGAAAAACTGGGTTCGCGTGCGCCCAGTATTTGGCGCTTCAAGGGGAACGATTTCAAGTTGCTGATTCTCGGCAACACCCACCCTTTTTTGATCAGCTAACTTTAGAACAGCCAGAGACTCCTATTCATATAGGTGATTTCCCTTATGATTTATGTGTCAACGCAGATCAAATTATTTTAAGTCCTGGCGTATCAATGCAAGAACCTGCGTTAGTCGCGGCGGCAAGAGCTGGGGTTCCAATACGCAGTGATGTTGATATTTTTGCTGAAGCTGCGCGTTTAGCAAACGTACCAATCGTCGCAATTACTGGCTCCAATGCCAAAAGTACGGTCACCAGTTTAGTGGGGCAAATGGCTAAAACTGCGGGTTTAAATGTTGCCGTTGGCGGCAACCTTGGTGAGCCATCAGTATCGTTGTTAGCTGACAATGTTGATTTATACGTCATGGAGTTGTCCAGCTTCCAATTAGAATCTACCTCCGGTTTGGGTGCTTCGGTGGCTTGCGTACTTAATGTGAGCCCTGATCATATGGACAGATATGATAATCTAATGTCCTATCATCAAGCTAAACATCGCATATTTCAAGGCTGCAAAGCTGTGGTGATCAATGGAGATGACCCCCTGACTAATCCACTAGTCCCAGGCACTGTAACTCAAAAAAGTTTTAGTTTAGGTGATCCTGACGTTGGTCAATTTGGCCTAAGAGAAGAGGCAGGTACCCCATGGATGGTGCAGGGCTTGAAACCTATTCTGGCAGTCAACAAATTGGCTATGTTTGGGCGACATAATGTGGCTAATGCATTGGCTGCACTCGCCCTGGGCCAAGCAGTAGGATTGCCAATGGAGGCCATGACCAAAACGTTAACGGTTTTTACCGGTTTATCTCACCGATGTGAGTGGGTGGCTGATATCGATGGGGTCGCCTACATTAATGATTCAAAGGGTACCAATATTGGCGCCACTGTCGCCGCACTTGAAGGTCTCGGCCCAGCCCTGACTGGTAAAATCATGCTCATCGCCGGAGGCCTAGGTAAGGGTGCTGATTTCTCTGAACTGGTTGCCCCCCTCTCTCGTTATGGCAAGCAAGTGGTGTTGATTGGTCGAGATGCCAACGATATCGAAATGGCATTAGTTGGCAAAGTGAGGTGCATTCACGCACAAGACATGCAATCAGCCGTATCCATAGCTCACGCTCAAGCGGTTAGTGGAGATTTGGTTTTGTTGTCGCCAGCCTGCGCTAGTTTTGATGCCTATGCAAATTTTGAGGCAAGAGGTGATCACTTTTCGGCACTAGTGAGGGCTTTAGCATGATGGCTTTAGTTCAGCAGTGGCAGGCAGTCACTGCCCAGCGGCTAGATTTGGCTTTATTTTTACCCGCGCTAGCATTGGCACTTATTGGTTATATTATGATTACGTCTGCATCCATGGATGTGGTCGCTGTTCAGTTTAACGATCCTTTTTACCAAAGTAAGCGTCAGCTTTTATTCATGTTTTTGGGCAGTATTACACTTTTGGTTTGTTTGATAACGCCCGTCCATGTGTGGCAGAAACAAAGTCCATATCTATTGTTGATTGCTTTGCTACTGTTGGTCGCCGTATTAATTCCAGGTTTAGGAAGAACCGTCAACGGAAGTACCCGTTGGATTCCTATTGGCCCATTAAGTTTGCAGCCCTCAGAGTTTGCCAAAGTTGCTGTTGTTGTTTTCATGGCAGGTTATTTAGTGCGCCAACAAGAAGAAGTGCGAAATAATTTTTCTGGATTTTTAAAATCTTTAGTGGTTTTAGGTGCCTTTATCGTACTGTTTTTGTTAGAACCAGACTTTGGTGCGGTGGTGGTCATGATGGGTGCTGTTTTGGGAATGTTTTTTTTAGGAGGTATGCGTAAACGTCATATTTCAATCGTACTGCTGGCGACAGTCGGCTTTGGAACGACCACGATTTTAGCTGCTGAATATCGTTATAAAAGGTTGATATCTTATTTAGACCCATGGGCAGATCCATTTGGCACTGGCTATCAATTAACTCAGGCTCAAATTGCGTTTGGCCGGGGAGGTTGGTTCGGAGAAGGGCTGGGTCAGAGTATGCAAAAGCTATTTTACTTACCCGAGGCCCATACTGATTTTGTTTATTCTGTATTGGCTGAAGAGTGGGGTGCTTTTGGAGCCATGGTGGTCGTGGCTTTGTATGGCGTGTTTATCTTGCGGGGTTTAAATGTGGGTCAAAAAGCCGAACGCTCAGGACGCCTATTTTCAGCCTACCTAGCCTATGGGTTAGTACTCTTAATTGCAGCTCAAGCCATCATTAATATTGGTGTAAATTTAGGCTTGCTGCCTACCAAAGGTTTAACCTTACCTTTTGTGAGTTATGGTGGGAGTAGCATGTTGGCGTGTGCTGCTAGCTTGGGGATTTTATTACGCATATCTCTTGAAAATAGTGTGACTTATGGCACCTTGAAAGCCGAAAATGATGTTCATTTGGACCTTCGTCACAAGACCTTGGATACCTTGAATACAGACGTCACCCCCGGGCTTGATGATGTAGACCAATGGTTTGTTGACGATGATAAAAAACAGGATTGGCGTCATGACAAGGTCTAATGCTCAAGCCCATGGAAAACGAATTCTGATTATGGCGGCAGGGACGGGTGGCCATGTTTATCCAGCTCTAACCACGGCTGCTATGCTGCAACAACATGATTGGAAAGTTGAGTGGTTAGGCACGGGTAAAGGCATTGAAACGCGGTTGGTTCCAGATGCAGGCTTACGATTACATTGTGTGGATGTGGTCGGTTTAAGGGGTAAAAGTAAGTGGTCATTATTACTCGCCCCATGGCGTTTATTTAAGTCGTTATTACAATCGATGAAGGTGATATACCAATTTAAGCCGCACTGTGTTCTGGGTATGGGTGGCTTCGTAGCAGGTCCAGGAGGATTGGCGGCCAAGTTGATGGGTGTTCCGCTTATCTTACATGAGCAAAATGCTATTCCTGGACTGACCAATCGATTATTACGCCCTCTGGCGAATGTTACCTTGCAAGCTTTTTCTGGTAGTTTTGCAAAAGGCCATGCCATTACTGTGGGCAACCCTTTACGACCCAATATTATAGCAAAGAAGTCAGAACATTTAGGGCTCAGAATACTAATTGTAGGGGGCAGTCTGGGTGCCCTTGCACTAAATCAAGTGGTGCCAGAAGCGATGGCGTTATTGTCACCGAATGAGCGCCCAGAATTGTGGCATCAAACAGGGACTAAGTACCAGCGAGAGACTCAGGACATTTACAGTAAACTTAAAGTTGTGGCGCAAGTAGATGCCTATATTGATGATATGGGACGCGCCTATGCTTGGGCTGACTTAGTCATTTGTCGGGCAGGAGCTTTGACAATAAGTGAATTAGCTGGCGCTGGTATGGGGTCGATATTAGTGCCTTACCCCTATGCTGTAGATGATCATCAAACGGCAAATGCTAATATTTTAGTGCGAGCTGATGCAGCTATATTAATGCCACAAACTCAACTATCAGCCCTCACTCTTAGTCAAAACATTAGGGCTCTACAGAGCCATCCGTTAAAGCTGGTTCAGATGGCTGCAGCCGCGCTAACATGCGCCGCTCCCCAAGCTGCTGACAAAGTGGCTCAACACTGCATGGAGATTGCTCGTGGTTAAAATGATTCCACCAAATCAATATACTATCCCAGAAATGAGGCGCATCAAGCGTATTCATTTTGTGGGTATTGGCGGCGTAGGCATGTGCGGTATTGCTGAGGTGTTACTTAATCAGGGCTATGAAATAAGTGGTTCTGACATCAAAGTCAGCCCAGTGACCCAGCGCTTAGCAAGCCATGGTGCGCAAATTTTTATAGGTCACCAAGAGGCTCATGTTCGCGGAGCTCATGTGGTCGTTGTGTCCACTGCGGTCGCAGATGAAAACCCAGAACTATTGGCGGCACGGGCGCATCGTATTCCAGTGGTACAAAGGGCGCAAATGTTAGCTGAGTTAATGCGTTATCGCCATGGAATTGCGGTTGCAGGTACTCATGGAAAAACGACGACAACGTCGTTAGTGGCTTCCATTTTGGCGGCTGGTGGGCTAGACCCTACGTTTGTAATTGGCGGAAAACTAACGAGTTCTGGAACTAATGCTAAGCTTGGAGCGAGTGCCTATTTAGTTGCTGAAGCAGATGAAAGCGATGCTTCGTTTTTACATTTGCAGCCGTTAACGTCTATTGTCACCAATATTGATGCCGACCACATGTCCACCTACGAAGGCGATTTTAATCGTTTAAAGAAAACCTTTGTGGAATTTTTGCATAATTTACCCTTTTATGGACTTGCCATTGTTTGTGTTGATGACCCAGTAGTATGGGAAATATTACCTCAAGTGAGTCGACCATTGATGACCTATGGTTTTGATGACAATGCTGATATCAAGGCCGTTAATCTTGAACAAGAAGGTATGGTGACTTCGTTCACTGTGTGCAGGCAAGGCCATGCAGATCTTGCTATCGCACTCAACATGCCGGGCAGGCATAATGTTCAAAATGCGCTAGCAGCTATTGCAGTGGCGACTGATCTGGAGGTCGCAGATGAACATATTGTAACTGGCTTAAATCATTTCTCTGGTGTGGGTCGCCGTTTTCAAGTGTTGGGTGATTACCCCGCTAAAGACGGCACTGCCACTCTGGTTGATGATTATGGACACCATCCTCGTGAAGTATCAGCAACCATTGATGCCATCCGAGCAGGTTGGCCAGACCGTCGTTTGGTGATGGTATACCAGCCCCATCGTTATTCACGCACGCGAGATTTATATGAGGATTTTGTAGATGTCTTATCCCGAGTTGACGTGCTCATATTATTAGACATTTATCCCGCAGGTGAAGAACCAATCACCGGTGCTGATGGTCGCAGTTTGTGTCGCAGTATTCGGTCAAGAGGACTGGTTGATCCAATTTTTGTAGAGCGAGGCGCTGCTGTTGCTCCAGTGTTAGAAAATATACTGCACGCGGGTGATCTTTTGTTAACTCAAGGAGCAGGAGACATTGGCCAAATCTCCCGCGCTTTGCTTGATAAAATGCAACAAGAAGAACGTTAAATGACAACTCTGAATCTGCCCCAGATGTGGGCACACTTATTAACAGTTCCCGAGGCACGCGTTGCTGTAATTTATGGTGGCACTTCTGCAGAACGCGAAATTTCTTTGATGAGTGGTGAGCAAGTTCTCACTCATTTGAAAAATGTTGGTGTAAATGCCTTTGGACTAGACCTTGGAGCTGATGGGCAAGATCAGTTGACTCAGTTGCAGCAGGCCGAGATGGACGTGGCATTTATCATGCTGCATGGCCGAGGAGGCGAGGATGGTACGCTTCAAGGTGTACTGGAATTCATGTCAGTGCCTTACACGGGTTGTGGGGTCTTAGCCTCTAGTTTGGGTATGAACAAACTCATGACTAAAGTAGTTTGGTTGGCACACGGAGTGAAAACCCCAGACTATGAAGTACTCCATAATACGAGCAATTGGCAGCAAGTAACCCAACGTCTGGGTCTGCCATTAGTGGTTAAACCCGTGCATGAAGGCTCAAGTTTAGGTATTAATATTGTTGACTCAGTAGAGGCTTTAGAAAAAGCGTATCAAGATGCCACAGCATTTGACCGTGAGGTCATGGCTGAACAATTTATTGATGGTGATGAATACACAGTACCCATACTCAATAATCTGTCTTTGCCTGCAATTCGCTTAGAGACGGACAATACTTTTTATGACCTGCAGGCGAAGTATTACTCTGATCAGACACGTTATTTGTTTGATAACCCAATGACAGAACTGCAGCAAGGGGCCATGGAGGATGAATGCCGTTTGGCTTTTGAAGTGTTAGGTTGCAAAGATTGGGGGCGTATTGATGTGATGCGAGATAAGCAAGGCCAAAACTGGTTATTAGAGGTGAATACCACTCCTGGTATGACTAGCCACAGTTTGGTTCCGATGGCAGCCAAAGCAGTGGGGCTAAGTTTTTCCCAACTAGCCCTTGTTATTTTGAATTTGACCTTGGCACGAGTTGAGGCCGGGTTATGAAAGTGGCTAATGGAGCGCAAAATGGTGGCTGGACTTGGGGCGCTAAGTTGCTGCTGTTGGTGGTGCTTGTGATCGCAGGATTTATGGTCTGGCAGGGCGTTAAACCATGGTTGCAGCGTCCATTGCAGCAAATCATTTTACAAACTGATATACCTGCTGCTGAAAAGTTACGTTTACAAGCGCAAGTTAATGCTCACTTGGCCGACTCTTTTTTTGGGGCAGATTTGCAGGCGATTCGCCTAGAAGTGGAAGACCACCCATGGGTTGATGGGGCCAGGGTCAGTCGTGTTTGGCCAAATAGACTAATGATTGAGGCTCCACGACAGATATTTATGGCCCGTTGGAAGGATGGTGGCTTCATCAATCACAAAGGGGAATTAGCCTTAGTTGAGCCGCGTCAGGTCGTTGCAATTGAACAGCTTCCATTATTAGCTGGGCCTGCAGGAAGTCCATGGGCTTTGAGTCAACTGTTTCGGCACATGAGTTGGTTAGTAGAGCGTGATGATTTGACCATTGTTGAACTCACTATGGCACGTCGTGGCGCTGTTGAACTACGCTTGCAAAACGGTATTATTCTGTTGCTTGGGCGTGATCAAATTTTGCCAAGACTACAGCGCTTGATGACGGTTTACCGGAGTCATTTTGTGACCAAAGTAGACACAATTAAACGTATTGATGGTCGCTATCCATACGGGGTATCTGTGGCATGGAAAGAGGTTGATTCATAGGGCTTATTTTGTAGTTAAATTAAGGCTAATTTAGTCGATAAATCCACCACTTAGAAGGTAAAGTGTGGGATAATTAAAGAATATTTTGATGGATGTTTTTGGTCCTTTTTAAAGTGTACAAATAAGGGAAGATTTAGGTGGCAGATGCAGCAATGAAACCCATGGTTGTGGGCTTGGACATTGGTACTTCTAAGGTGGTCGCTATGGTGGCAGAACTAGGAGACGATGGCCAACTGCAAATGGTGGGAATTGGTGCTCAAGAGTCGCGTGGTTTAAAGCGTGGCATTGTTGCCAATATTGAATCTACTGTGCTGTCTATAAAGCGAGCCATCGAAGAAGCTGAATTGATGGCTGATTGTAAAATTAATGCAGTCACTGTGAGTATGGGTGGTAATCATATTAGCAGTATGAACTCCCATGGCATTGTAGCGATCCAAGCTGGGGAAGTTTCGGAGCTTGATTTAGAACGAGTAATTGATGCAGCAAGGGCGGTCGCCTTGCCGTCGGGTCAAAAGATATTGCATATCTTACCGCAAGAGTATGTGATTGATGGTCAAGAAGGTATTCAAGACCCACTGGGCATGGCGGGGGTGCGTTTAGAAGTAAAAGTGCACATTGTAACCTGCGCACTTAACGTCTCGCAGAATATAGTCAAATGTGTGAGTCGCTGCGAGTTAAATGTGGATGACATTGTTTTGAACGCTTTGGCTTCAAGTTATGCGGTGCTGACTGATGATGAAAAAGAGCTAGGTGTGTGTTTAGTTGACATGGGTGGAGGCACTATTGACGTGGCCGTGTTCACTGCAGGTGCGATTAGGCATACTGCTGTAATTCCTGTTGCTGGAGACCAAGTCACCAATGACATCGCCATGGCCTTGCGTACTCCAACAGTGCATGCAGAAGATGTTAAAGTAAGGTATGCCTGTGCTTTGGCGCAACTAACGGATTTATCAGAAAGTATTAAAGTGCCCAGTGTGGGTGATCGCCCCGCTCGTGACTTGTCTCGTCAAGCTTTAGCAGACGTGGTGCAGCCAAGATATGAGGAACTATATACCTTGGTGCAAGCAGAATTAAGGCGCAGTGGTTATGAAGAATTAATAGCCGCGGGCTTGGTGTTGACCGGTGGTACAGCGCAGATGGAAGGTGCTGTAGAGTTGGCTGAAGAGATTTTTCATATGCCGGTTCGCCTGGCCAAGCCACACAAAGCCCAAGGGCCAAGTGGCCTGCTGGATAATCCAACCTACTCCACTTGTGTGGGACTACTAAATTATGCCCTGCAGGCAGGGTCTTCTATTCAGGTAGAACTGCCAAAGCGTGCAGGTATCGGCAGTAGCACAAGCCAGTGGTTAGGCAAGATAAAAGATTTAGTTAAAACAAATTTTTAACGATAAACCACCTTGGTGGATATCAATAGTAGAGTCTGGTGAACGATAGGATTCGTGATCAGAAAAACAATAAATTAGACTAGGAGCAAGGCGATGTACGAATTAGTTGATAACGTGCCGCAAAATGCAGTCATTAAAGTGATTGGCGTAGGTGGCGGTGGTGGTAATGCTGTAAGTCATATGCTGTCAAGCGAAATAGATGGCGTTGAATTTATCTGTGCCAATACTGATGCTCAGGCTCTTAGGGGGATGGAGGCTCGTTCAGTTGTTCAGTTGGGCTCTCAAATCACTAAAGGTCTAGGCGCTGGAGCGAATCCTAATGTGGGTCGGGAAGCGGCCATCGAGGACCGAGCTCAGATAGAAAGCATTTTGCAAGGTGCTGATATGGTGTTTATTACTGCCGGTATGGGTGGTGGAACTGGAACAGGAGCGGCCCCTATTGTGGCTGAAGTGGCTCGCGAAATGGGCATCCTAACTGTGGCAGTAGTGACCAAGCCTTTCCCTTTTGAGGGGCGTAAACGCATGGCTATTGCAGAGCAGGGGTTAAAAGAATTAGCCGAGCACGTTGATTCACTAATCACCATTCCCAATGAAAAGTTGTTGCCTGTACTGGGTAAAAACTGTAGTTTATTGACCGCTTTTAGTACGGCTAATGATGTCCTTTTAGGCGCGGTACAGGGCATTGCAGACCTGATTACTCGGCCTGGTATGATCAATGTCGACTTTGCTGATGTACGAACGGTGATGTCAGAAATGGGCATGGCGATGATGGGAACTGGTTCCGCCAGGGGTGAAGACCGGGCTCGTGAAGCGGCAGAAGCAGCTGTTAGAAGTCCACTCTTAGAAGACGTCGATTTGCGTGGAGCGAAAGGTATATTGGTGAATATTACTGCCGGCCTAGATATGAATTTAGGTGAATTTTCAGAAGTAGGCAACACCATAGAGGAGTTTGCGTCAGAAAATGCCACCGTCGTGATTGGCACAGTAATAGACCCTGAATTGTCCGATGAGTTGAAAGTGACCGTTGTGGCTACTGGTTTAGGGCACGCTTACGCTCAATCAATTGAACCAATTGTGAAAGCTGTGGTCAATAGTAATATGAGGCGTCCTACGGTCGACCAAATGGAGCTACCAGCAGTTAAAGATACGTCTGCAGGTGATGCTCAATTAGGTGGTGCAGAGACGTCTGGTGATTCAGAAGGTGATATTGGTTACTTGGATATCCCTGCATTTTTGCGGCGTCAAGCAGATTAAGATTTAGAATTTTTCATTTGATGCCTTTTACCTGCTATGGCGCCCTGACGGGCTTCAGAAACAGATTTTTGTGCTATAATACTCGTCTATAGATGAGTGTAGGGTCTTGGACATAATGGTCAAACAGCGTACGTTAAAAAATATGATTAGAGCCACGGGTGTGGGTATTCATACGGGTAAGAAAGTCTACCTCACATTGAAACCAGCTCAGGCCAATGTAGGCATTGTTTTTTGCCGTACAGATCTAGATCCTGTAGTCAGCATCGCTGCCACTGCGGCTAATGTGGGAGATACCACGCTATCGACCAATTTAGTGCAAGATGGAGTAAGAGTTTGCACTGTAGAACACCTATTATCAGCCTTTGCAGGACTGGGTATAGACAACGCTTATGTTGAGTTAAGTAGTGAAGAGGTGCCGATTATGGATGGCAGTGCGGCACCATTTATCTTTTTGCTGCAGTCGGCGGGGGTTGAAGAGCAAAATGTATCTAAAAAGTTTATCCGCATTAAGAAAGCGGTCAGTGTCACCCAGGAAGACAAACAGGCTTCTTTGGAGCCACATAATGGTTTTCAAGTTGGTTTCACCATCGATTTTGATCATCCACTTTTTGAAAGTGGAAACTGTACGACGCAATTAGATTTTTCGAGTACGTCATACGTGAAAGAAGTGAGCAGGGCGCGTACCTTCGGTTTTATGAAAGATTTTGAATACCTACGTTCTAAAAATTTGGCGTTAGGTGGCAGCTTAGATAATGCGATTGCGGTCGATGACTATCGAGTGCTAAATGAAGATGGTCTGCGCTATCAAGACGAGTTTGTGAAGCACAAGGTGTTAGATGCCGTGGGAGACATGTATCTATTGGGCTTGAGCGTAATTGGTAAATTCCAAGGTCATAAATCGGGTCATGGACTAAACCATATGCTGCTCAGAGAATTATTGTCTCAAGAAGATGCTTGGGAAGTAGTGACATTTGATGACGAGGTGGACTCGCCTATTGCCTATATGAGTCCAGCCGCTGCCACAACCTAGCTGGCAACAACGGAAGGGCCGGTGTTCTGAAAGAACTCCGGCTTTTCTACGTTTTAGGCCTTTGAAAAAAATCCTGAGACCCCATGAAAGAAGGAGAGATTCAAAATCTCGCGTTAATCCCTAACAAGCGCATCAGCGCATATAAAAAGACAAGATAATGGTACAGATTTTTAAATCACTTTTTGGCAGCAAAAACGATCGTGAAGTCAAACGATACAATAAAATTGTAAATAAGATCAATGCATTAGAGAGTAGTATGCAGTCTCTGTCAGATGCTGATCTGGCAGCTAAGCGCATGGAGTTCAACTCACGTTTTGAGGCCGGTGAAAATCTAGACCAGTTACTGCCTGAAGCCTTTGCCGTGTGTCGAGAGGTATCAGTGCGTTTGATGGCATTACGCCATTTTGATGTTCAAATGGTAGGTGGCATTGCTTTGCATCAAGGTAAAGTCTCTGAAATGCGCACAGGTGAGGGTAAAACCCTTGTGGCCACGTTGGCTGTTTACCTCAATGCCATTCCTGCAAACGGCGTACATGTGGTCACGGTGAATGATTACCTTGCGCAACGGGACGCTGAATGGATGCGACCTTTGTATGAAGGTTTGGGTCTATCTGTGGGTATTATTTTATCTGGCCAAGACGGTGCAATTAAACAAGAAGCCTATGCTTGTGATGTCACTTACGGTACTAACAATGAGTTTGGCTTTGACTATCTGCGGGACAATATGGCCTTTAGTGCCATTGACAAGGCTCAGCGTAGCCTAAATTTTGCCATTATCGATGAAGTGGATTCGATTCTCATTGATGAAGCTCGTACACCTTTAATTATTTCGGGCCCTGTTGAAGATAACACTCAAATGTACCTCACCATCAATGGTTTGGTGCCCAAATTAGAGATGCAACCGGCAGTGGAAGGTGACGAAGAGCCTACTGGACATTACACTTATGATGAATCCCACAAAACCATAGAACTTACGGAAGCAGGCCATCAGTTCGTAGAAGAGTTATTGATAGGGGCCGAGCTATTAGCGGCAGGAGAGAGTCTTTATGCGGCATCCAATTTAACACTATTGCATCATGTGCACGCTGGACTAAAGGCGCATGTTGTTTTCTCTCGAAACATTGATTACATCGTACAAGACGACCAAATTGTAATTGTTGACGAACACACTGGCCGAACTATGCCGGGCCGTCGATGGTCAGAGGGAATTCATCAAGCCATCGAAGCAAAAGAAGGTGTGACAATTCAAAAAGAAAGTCAAACCATGGCTTCCACTACCTTTCAGAACTACTTCAGACTTTATGACAAACTAGCTGGTATGACGGGTACTGCCGATACTGAAGCCTTTGAACTCAACCAAATATACGACTTAGATGTGCTGGTGATTCCGACCAATGTTGATGTCAAACGAAAAGACATGAACGATCTAGTTTATTTAACGATGGCTGAAAAATTTGACGCGATCATTGCTGATATTCGCCAATGTGTTGAACAAAAACGCCCAGTTTTAGTGGGCACTGCGTCTATTGAAATGTCTGAATTAGTGTCTGCAGCACTAACAGAAGCCGATGTTGCCCATAACGTCCTTAACGCCAAACAACATGAGCGTGAAGCCACCATTATAGCCGAAGCTGGACGACCGAGTGCAGTGACTATTGCGACCAATATGGCTGGCCGTGGCACGGATATTGGCTTGGGTGGTAAGCTAGAAGTTGAGTTAGCTGCCTTAGGTCAAGGGGCTTCTGATGATGACAAAAAAGTGGCGATAGCGGATTGGCAAACACGTCATGATTTAGTGGTGGCCGCTGGTGGACTTCACATTATAGGTACCGAGCGCCATGAGTCGCGACGCATTGATAACCAACTTAGAGGTAGGTCGGGTCGTCAGGGTGATCCTGGCTCGTCTCGTTTCTTTTTATCGTTAGAAGACAATCTCTTGCGTATCTTTGCCCCAGAACGTATCAAAGGCCTAATGCAAAAACTGGGTATGGAAAAAGGGGAGGCGATTGAGCACCGTATGGTGTCTAACGCCATAGAAAAATCACAGCGCAAAGTTGAAGGTCGTAACTTTGATATGCGAAAGCAGTTGCTTGAATACGATGATGTCGCCAATGAC
>DDCR01000157.1 GCA_002335115.1 Oceanospirillaceae bacterium UBA2001 | reverse complement strand
ATAGTTGCCGGTAAAAATTATGGGTGGCCAGTAGTATCAGAAGGCAATCACTATAGTGGAGCAAAAATTCCAGTTCATGAAACAAGGCCAGAATTTATGGCGCCAAAACTTTATTGGGTGCCTACGGTAGCTCCATCAGGATTAATTTTTTATGAAGGAGATGAATTTTCTGAATGGAAAGGAAATGCATTTATTGGAGGATTGAAAAGTAAGGCACTGGTTAGAATTGACTTTAATAATGGAGAGCCGTTTGAGGCTGAACGCTTCAGTTGGTCTAAAAGAGTTAGAGAAGTCGAAATAGACGATAAAGGTGCGATTTGGGTGTTAGAGGATGGTCAATCTGGTAGATTAATAAAATTCACAAAACCAAACAAATAGATTGAGTATAAGCCTGCCTTGGCGTTGAATTAGTTTTGCTACAGTTATAGCAATCGCAAAAGATGGAAAACTTAAATCGAATTTTTCTGAGCAAATTGCGACTAATCTTCACTGGAAACTTTTAACCGTAGAGAATTGGGAAAAACTGGCGCTAGACTATGCTTGGTCTCAATTAGCATATGAAGACAAGATTATAGAGCTAGCAAAAGCAGTTCATCTAAAAAATTAGAAAATTTGAATGTCAGAATCTGAAGATTTTTCAATTACATAGCGTGCGTTTGGTAAATCATTACTTAACGTGCGCTTCTTTGCATCTTGTGTATCCAACCCATGCCTAAGCCATCTATTCAGCAAACGCTGCTTTAAGGTATCTATACCAGGATTTATGAATATTGTTTGGTCCCAAGTTTTTTTTAATTTAGTCCATGGTTCTTCTTCAATGAGCAAATAATTTCCTTCAACAATCAACACCTTGTCTTTTGTTGATATGATGCTCGATCCAGCAATAGATAAATCTTTATTTCTATCAAATTCTGGAATAACTACATCATCTTCAAAATTACTTAGCCTGTTCATTAAGTGAATAAAACCTGCAGTATCAAAAGTAGCTGGTGCACCTTTGCGATCTAATAGATTGCGGTCCACCAAGATTGAATTGTCCAAATGAAATCCGTCCATAGAAATAACTTTTGCTTGAATAGATTTTTCTTTTAACAATAAAAGAAGCGCCTGAGCAAATGTAGACTTACCCGCTCCTGGTGGCCCCGCAATAGCCACGATATAGCGTTTTCGACCTTCAGAATTTTCAATAATATAATCGCTGAGAGCCTCTGGTTTCATCTTGCAGCCAAAGCTTCAGGTGGTGGCAAATCTTTATTGAAAAGTTCGCAATTCGGTCGCAATTCAAACATCTCGGCTCTCCTTATTTTGGGATAAAACCAGTCAATAACCCTAATACTCATAGGTTTGGCCACTCCTCGATATCATTTAATTCTGGCCGAAAATAAGCAATCATGCGGCCTTCGCTTGGGGCATGGGCACCTGCTTGCCATGGGGCAACCCCATGCAAAGCCAGTCTATGAATCGCATAAGCTTGGCCCGGCTCGGCATGAACAACCACGCGTTGGCAGCTTTCAAAAGCCTCTCGGCGCGCTGCATGATACACATCGCTCAGATCAATATCGGACCATTGCGCTGCAGGATAGGGGTTGAGTGCGGCCTGAAACGCTTTGTGCATAATCAGATGCGAGCCCTCCCAGACAACCATCGGGCTAGCTTTAATATCGCATGTGTTCAAGGGTAATCCAAGCACATAGGCATGGGGTTCTCGCAACATACGGCGTCTCTCTGCACCAACGGGCAAAAGCCCGTCCACATGCGCCGCGTCCCGCGTCAACCGATAGGCAAACCCAGCCTTAGTTTCGCCCTGCCGTGGTTTTGGATATCCCGGATAAATGATTGAAACCTGCGCAGGGTGCAAGGGCTTTGTGACCACGCTTCGAATTAGCTCAGAGACAGGCCCAGTCAGCTCAAAACCGTCAAAGCATCCGTCTTCATCCGAAGGCAAGACGTCTACGCCAACATACCAAGTGCCTTCGCATTGCAACCATTTTTCTTTCAAGGCGGGGTTTTGCGCGGCGCCACTGGCAAATTTTTGCGCCGCGGTTGCCCATTTTTTTATTTCATCATTGGCTTCGAACCGAAGCCAACCTGTTGTTCCAAACATGCCTATCCCAATGGTTTTTGTATGCGCATCTTGGCGCATCAGAGAATAAAAAACAATAAGCATCCAATTTTTACGCAGCTACATTTGTCTGGACTTTGGCCTTTTGGGGAAATGAAGTACGTAGGCCTTGGACTACTCTTGGATGGCTATAATATTTATTCATTAGTTTTCAAAAAGAAGGCAGTTTAATTTACTACTTTTAATAATGTTTCAGCAGCTAGCCTGCCAAGTTTGTTAGAAGCGTATGGACTAGCACCTGTTATAAGGTTTCTATCAATATGACAGGTATCATCAGCTTTCTTGTTAATAATATGCATACCAAGTTCTTGCAACTTCTCACCTAATTCAAAAGGCATTTGTCCTGGCAAATAACCAATCATTGGAGTTTGTTTATCAACCGCGTCAGGAAACAAAGCAATTTCATAATCATTAAAAATAAATTCATTATCAATTTTTGCAGACATCAATGTTCCTGGGCCA
>DDCR01000030.1 GCA_002335115.1 Oceanospirillaceae bacterium UBA2001 | reverse complement strand
ATTTCAGCTTTTAATATTTCCAATGCTGCTGGGTACTCGTCACGCAGGTAGATATAAGCAGCTTCAGCTTCTACAGCCCATGCACTGATTAACGCACCCTCGATAAAACGATGAGGGTCAGTTTCTAAATACAAGCGGTCTTTGAATGTTCCTGGTTCACCTTCGTCACCATTAATCGCCAGGTAACGGGGCTTGGGTTCTTGGCGCACAAACTTCCATTTCATGTGCGTGGGGAAACCAGCACCACCCAGACCTTTAAGGTTGGCATCAGCCAATACCTTTTGGATATCTTCCCAACTATAATCACCCGCTAAACATTGTTTTAGCAAAGTGTAACCACCCTCTGCTACATAGGCATCATAGGCTAGGTAGTCTGGAATCTCTGGGTGAAAATGTTTAGCTTCAATCGCAGCCACAACTTTAGCCGCATCAGCGCGATCGACATGATAATGACCTACTTCAGCCACTGGAGCGGTGTCGCAGCGACCCATGCATGGCGCGTTAACTATACGCACTTCAGTGGGGTCTGTTCCCGCCTCTATGGCTGCCTTAAGTTGAACGGCACCAGCCAGTTGACAACTGAGGCTGTCACAAACCCGGACAGTGACTGCAGGAGGCGGCAGTTCCCCTTCTTTAACAATGTCAAAATGCGCATAAAAAGTGGCACACTCATAGACTTCAGCCATGGGGATATTCATTTCGTGAGCCAAGGCTGCAAGATGTGCGGCAGACAAGTAACCAAAGTTATCTTGAATCAGATGCAAGTACTCAACCAGCATGTCACGTTTAATCGGTTGGTCACCCATTAATTGGCGCAACTGCGCTAATGTGTCTAAGTTAACTTGGCGTCCACGCAGATGAATGCGAGATTTATTTCGGCCAGCGCCTGGGTGCAAACGCACCACGTTGTCTTTGGTTGAATCAGCAGACATGTTGTTCTCTGTTTTAACTTAAATTCGAGGTTCTATGCGCGTCAATGCGTTAAAAAAAATTTAGTTATTCCTGCGCCAGAACACTATGATATAACCGCTCCATTATCCAAGCGTTGGAAATCAGCGCATATCTGAAAACGACATTGCTGCGACACTAATGCCTTTTACACAAGTCTATCTCCATGAAATAATAGCATTTACAAAATGCTGATAACATGTCGCTGAAACTATTACATAATTTACTTCGCCTATCGAAACCCATGCCCAAGCCCAAAGTTTTTTCAGAGCATGGCTTTCAGACTCATAAGCCTAGATTACTAAATCTATTATCAACAAAATACGGTATCCTACAGGCTTGTTTATTCATTGAGTTATGCCACAGTGTCTTTTGTCGATTTACAACTGGATCAAGAATTACTGCATGCCCTTGCAGAGCACGAATTTACCCAACCCACTGCGATCCAGCAGCAAGCTATTCCGCCGCTTTTAGAAGGTCATGATGTGCTGGCATCTGCGCCCACTGGCACGGGTAAAACACTGGCGTTTGTTTTGCCTGCCTTGCAACACATTTTAGACACCCCAAGGCAAGAAGTGGGTACGCCCAAGGTACTTATTCTTAGCCCTACCCGCGAGCTGGCCCGTCAAACCTACGATCAAGTAGAGCAACTCGTGGCTCACAATCAGCTAAAAAGTTGCCTCATTGTGGGTGGCGTGCCTTTTGGTATGCAAAAAGCCATGGTGGCGCAAACCATCGATGTTTTAGTTGCAACGCCTGGCCGTTTAATAGAAATTGAAGAACACATGGCCTTGGATTTGTCTCAAGTGACTGTGTTTGTGATTGACGAAGCCGATCGCATGTTGGATTTAGGCTTTATACAAGCCATCCACCAAGTCTCAGATTTGCTGCCCCTTGAGCGCCAAACGTCGATGTTCTCGGCCACGTTGGAAGGCGATAAAGTGCAGGCTTTTGCCCATGATTTATTAGCAGAGAGCGCCGTCCAGATTGCTGTAGAAGCACCCCGCCATGTGGCTAAGAAAATTAGCCAAGCCGTGTATCAAGCCGACAACGAACAGCACAAAGAACACCTACTTAAAGCCTTACTGCGCCTGCCAGAAGTGAAACAAGCCATTGTCTTTGTTAACAGTCGTAAGCAGGTAGACATCTGGCTTAAAATCATACGCACGCTGGGTATACAGTGCACAGGCTTGCATGGTGACCTGCGCCAAAGTGATCGAAACCAACAAATTAAAGACATGCGCCGCGGACGTACTAAGGTTTTAGTGGCTACAGATGTTATGTCTCGGGGTGTTGATTTACCGGGTCTAAGCCATGTGATTAACCTACACTTGCCAGAAAAGGCAGACAGCTATGTGCACCGCGCGGGTCGCACAGGCCGTGATGGTGAGGCCGGCAGCGTCTGGTCTATCGTTGATGCCATGGACTGGCCTAACCTTGGCCGCATTGAACGCTATATTGGCAATGACATTAGCCGCCAAATATTTCCTGGGTTCGCCCCTAAAAAAGAAGAACCTGCGGTACTGAAAAAAATTAAGGCTAAAAAACCAAAAGTTTCTAAATCAGATAAAGCCAAAGCTGACAAAGCAAAAGCTAAGAAAGCCAAAAAGTTTAAAAAACAGTGATACCCTTTAACGACTTAACGTGGTTTTAAACCTACATAGGGTTAGGCTAAATATTCATTGCTTCACAAAGGCATTAAGTGGTTAGGCTGTATTTACTGGTCTTTTGTCTTTTTGCTGGTGGACAGTTCAATGATTCGAGATTGTGAAGCCGCTTCTTGGGCAGCCATACCCATTTGAACAGCGATTAAACCATCTTTTAGCGTCACTTCAGGCTTTTGGTTGCCCAGTACCACTTGCTGGAACTTTTGATGTTGGTAGTAAGTAGATCCGTTATGATCACCAGCTTGCAGAAGTTTAGTGTCTACTGGTATATCAAGAACTTGTGGGCCTTTGGGTGCTCTTGGACTCACAATAACCTTGGGGGTTGGGGATGGGCCAAGATGTGCAGGCCAAAAGCGGCTTGGCCCTGGCACAAAACACTCCACCTTGCACTCCGTTCCCACTGCTGAAATTTCCTCTTGATAGTTTGATCCTTCTGCAAACATACAAAGTTCCAGCATCGCTCGTGAGCCCGATGCAAAATCAACAATGACATAACCATTATCCCAAATATCAGGGGTGCGCCCATTATATTTTTCTTCTAAATGATTATTAGCTTGGCCAGCAGAAGCCATAATTCTTACCGGTTCAGACTTCATTATGAGACGCATTAGATCGAAGAAATGACAACATTTTTCAACA
>DDCR01000190.1 GCA_002335115.1 Oceanospirillaceae bacterium UBA2001 | reverse complement strand
CTGGTAAAACTTGGGTGTTACTCATAACAATTTCCTTAGCCACAAAAACACAGGGTTCTGTGGGATGTATTTTTAACTGCGTAACAAGCTGTTGTTGGGATTGTACGCAGGGTCTAGCTCTACATGGCAATGACGGGTGCCCACAGAGGTCTCTACAGTCAAGGCCTGACCCGCTTTACAGTGCTCGGGTTTGAGGTAGGCAAAGGCTAAACTTTTTTCCACTCGATAGCCATAGGCACCGCCGGTAATAATGCCACTATGGTCTCCATTAGCAAAGACCGCTTCGTTACCAAAACATTCCGCAGGTATCTGGTCATCAAATACCAAATAGGCCAGTTGCATAGAGAGCCCCGCAGTTTGACGCTGTAGCAAATTCTCACTGCCAACAAAGTGGCGACTTAAATCTAAGAAACGATCCATACCCGCTTCTAAAGCCGATATTTCTTCTGTGAATTCAGCGCCATAAGCACGGTACATTTTTTCCATACGCATACTGTTAAAGGCTCGAGTGCCAAAATCTCTCAAGCCCAAGGGCTGGCCAAATTGCATTAATGACTCATAAATAGAAATAAGCTGCCATACAGGCATGTGTAATTCCCATCCAAGTTCCCCAGCGTAAGATACGCGCATGGCAAATACAGGAGCTGAATCGAGCTGAATAGTTTGGCAACTTAACCAAGCAAAGGCATTATTGGATAGGTCATCTTCACAAATAGTTTGCAGAATCTCGCGTGCTTTGGGTCCAGTGAGTAATACGCCACCCCAATCTTCGCTGAAGTCTTCTATGGTGACTTGATAATCACCCACATGCTGCTGCAGCCATTGCATGTCTTTAATTTGGCAGCCAATAGCACCCATTAATACAAAATGTTCTTGGCTAATGCGACTGACGGTTTGTTCAGCCATAATGCCACCATTTTCTGCATGAAATAAAGTGAGGCTAATGCGGCCATCTTTAGTGGGCAACTGGTTACATGACAGGTGATCTAAAAAGGCATAGGCATCTGGCCCTTTAACACGGAATTTAGCAGTGCCACTGATGTCAGTAATGCCACAGGTGTTTTGCACCGCCGCACATTCTTCCGCGACTACGGCATGGGCTTCACTGTGAGTCCAAGTTTCACTTTCTTCTCGTACGGAGCCAGTTTTAAACCATGCAGGTTTTTCAAAACCAGCACTGACAAAATGCACGGCATCTTTTTGTGCCATGACCGTGTGCAGCGGACTCGTGCGGATCGGCCGGCCATGGGGACGGTTTTCCGTAGGCGACGCACTGGCGTACATGCGTTCGTAGGACTCAATAGCGCGAGTGATGCAGTATTTTTTATCAGCCCAAGGGCCAAACCGACGACTATCTAACGAGGCCATATTGAGCTCTGTTTGGCCATGCACCATCCACTGGGCCATATACTTGCCTATGCCACCTTGGGCAATGCCAATAGAAGCGCCTGTCATATTCCAGAAATTAGTCAGGCCAGCAACGGGGCCTACTAAAAAGTTATCATCAGGCGTGTGAGTAATGGGGCCATTAATAATGGTTTTGACACCAACCTCCTTGAATAGAGGTACCAGTTCCATACAACGTTCTAGCCAAGGCATCAGACGCACTAAATCTCCAGCAAATAATTCCCGGTCAAAGTTCCAATCCATACCTTTAAGGGCCCAAGGCTTTGAACCTCGTGTTTCGTAGGGCCCAACTAATAAGCCATTACCTTCTTGGCAAATGTAAGCTGATGCTGTGGAATCTCGTGTGACAGGCATTTCTTTCACTAAGGCGGCAATGTCTGGATGGTCTTCGGTAATGAGGTATTGATGTTCTAGATTGATAATAGGCACGTGTGCACCCACCATACGGCCTACTTCTGGGGCAAAACAACCGGCAGCATTAACCACATGTTCAGCAATAATGTTGCCTTGTTCAGTGATTACTTCGTAACCACCTTGGGGTAGGGTTATGATGTCTGTGACGCGGTTAAAACGACTAATTTTAGCGCCATTATCACGCGCCATTTGAGCCAGAGGCATGACCACAGATGTTGGGTCTACTCTGCCGTCATCGGGTGTGTATAAAATACAGCGCGCACTGTCAAAATTCGTNNATTGCTTTAGCTTCTTCTTTAGAGACCCAGCGCATCTCACAACCAATGTTGTGAGCTCTACTCATGACGTTACGAAACCATTGTTCTTCTAATTCTGTGTAGCCTACTCTTAGGCTGCCACACTTGTGGAACGTGGATGGTAATCCAGTTTTGGCAGGTATAATTTTGTCATACAGTTCAATGGTGTAATCGTGTATTTTAGATAGGGTGTGATTGCCGTTAAAGTTAGGGCATAAGCCCGCAGCGTGCCATGTGGACCCGCTAGTGAGTTCCCCTTTTTCAATCATGACCACATCGGTCCAACCTTCTTCGGTAAGATGGTACATGAGGTTAACACCAAGGGATCCGCCACCAATAATAACAACGCGGGCATGTGATTGTAGGGACATAATAATTTTCTCTTAACGGCCAATTTGTTTGCGGGTCAGGCGGATATCAAATTCTGCTCTGATGGCTAAATCGGCCTCATCACTGATGTGGGTAGGGAAATAGCTGGCTAATAGTTCTTTCTTTTTAGCAATGGCTTTGTCTAATAACACAGGTTTCCCTTGTTCAGCCCATACATTGGGACTGCTGCGGTCACCTAAATTGGGATAAATGTATTCAGTTTGCATTACTGATAGGGTCTGGTCAGAGCCTAAATAGTGACCTTTGCCACCCATGCACACCTCATTTATGACATCAAAGCTTAAGCTGTCTGCGTCTACTTTAAGGCCTTTAGTCATGCGCATGCAAGCCCCTAATACGTCATTGTCCATGAGTAAACTTTCCGGGCAAGCTCCCATTAAACTGCCATACATTCCAGCCGCCTCATACACCACATTGGCTCCAGCCATCGCTGCTGCAACCGCAGTATAAGCTCTTTCAGCACCCGCCTGAAAGTCTGGAAACTTTGCATCCGTCATGCCACAGGCGGTGCCTGTGGGCAAATCAAAATAGTTACCCATTTGGGCGCAGGCTGCAGATAAAATGCCTTGTTCTGGAGAACCGCCACTCATAGCCCCAGTGCGCAAATCAGACACAAAAGGCCAAGTGCCGATAATGGCAGGAGCGCCTGGCTTTATTGCATTAACGTAGACTAAACCGCCTAAACATTCCGCCCATGCTTGAGACACAGCACCGGCTAGCAACGCAGGTGCTGTCGCTCCAGCTTGTCCGGCTGAAAGTAACAAGATAGGCATGCCTCCTTCTACACCGACACGCAGACATTCTAAAGACTCCTCTGCAAAGGTCATGGGCGGCACCACAAAACAATTGGACATACTCACGAAAGGGCGTGCTCGCCATGCGGCTTCACTGCCAGAAAAATGGTGCAGCATTTTTAGCCCTGCACTCACATGATCAGCTTCGGTAAAACTGGTACCTATATGTTTACTATTACCCATGACAGAACAATATAGGGTATTTAAATCCATAGTTTTTGGATCGTCTATGTCTCTTAATACGCACATACGTTGAAACATATGAATGTGTTCACAGGTATCGGCAATCCGCGCCATATCATACAAATCTTCAGTGGCAGAATTACGGTAGGAATTATTTTCTGGGTCTGACACGTGCACTGCAGCGCCTGCTGTTGAGAAATGCACCCGCTGGCCATTAATCGCTAAATCGTGTTTGGCATCAACGCCATAAAGGGTTAAATTTCGCTGACAGATACTTAACGTATGTTCAACTAAGCTGCGGGGGATACGCAAGCGGCCATCATCACCCATGGTTGCTCCAGCAGCGACCATAGTGTCAGTGCAGTGGGGTGTCGATCGCCCAAATCCAATGTCTTCTAAAATGCGGTAAGCATTTTCAGCAATAGCCGCCATCGCACTGGGAGACAGGGGCATAAAGGTGCCGCCAGTTTCCCCTGGATGGACAGGTTTTGCTTCTTCAGTTAAGGGGGCTAAACGCTCTGCTAAACGGGCCTGACGGCCTCCGGATCGACGTGACATATTATTTCCAGATTAAGGTTTTTATTGTTTTGAAATCGGCTCATTTTTAGCTGAAATATAATTCTATTCAATTGATTATTTTTATGCTTTTGGATTAGAATAACTAATATCAATCTGGATGTTATAGTGGGTTTCATCAATGGCCAGAAAACTCCCTTCTTTAAATAGCTTACGTGCCTTTGAAGCCACAGCGAGACACCTGAGTTTTACTCATGCTGCGGATGAATTATTTGTCACCCAAGCAGCCATTAGTCATCAAGTGAAAGGCCTGGAAGATTATCTAGGTCATCGTTTGTTTAAACGCTTGCCACGTAACTTAACCCTCACAGCTCAAGGCGCTGCCTTGATGCCAGTATTAGCGGGTGCATTTGATGATATAGCCAATGCGGTAGTGAGTCTAAAACAAGACAAGGCGGGCTCTTTGCTCAACGTGCGTTTAGCGCCGTCTTTTGCAGCTAAGTGGTTATCGCCACGTTTGAAAGACTTTTGGCAAATGTACCCAGAAATTGACCTATGTTTATTCCATGCGCACAACCCAGTTGACTTTGAACGAGAAGACATCGATCTAGCCGTCACCTATGGCCGTGGTGACTGGAAAGGTGTCGAAAGTACGGCCATCATCAGTCTAGATTTTTTTCCTGTAGCAAGCCCCGAATGGGTCGCCAATAATGAACCTATAATTAATCCAGAGCAGTTGCTCAACGTCACTTTATTACATGATGCGGGCCCATACGCCTGGAATGAATGGCTGCGGCAGGCTGGGGTAAAGGGCATTAATAACAGACGTGGCACCACCATTGATGACACTAACGTATTAATTCAAGCAGCCATAGATGGTCAAGGCGTAGCTCTAGGATCGACTCCGTTTGTGGAGGACCATTTGGCTTCTGGACGCTTAGTCATTGTATTTGATCAGGTACTCATTACTGATTATGCCTATTATGTGGTGTGCCCTAAAGCCCATTTACAACGCCCAGATGTAATGGCCTTTAAGGATTGGCTGTTAGCTCAGGTTTAAGGTGCATTAGCTTAAATAGTGGGTTCGATAATGCTCACCTTTGCAAGTTAAGACGCGGCTATCGTTTATGAACATCATAAAAACGAGGAGTATTAAAGACTAATATTTTCTCCAGTCTGAATAACATAGCGAGGACCAGACCATTGAAACAATCTATCGTGCACATTGCCTTGGTGGTGGAAGATTACGATGAAGCGATTAACTTTTATGTCAATAAATTAAAGTTTGAACTCATTGAAGACACCTTTCAGCCAACACAAGACAAACGTTGGGTAGTGGTTTCACCTCCTGGTTCCAATGGCGTGACTTTATTGTTAGCGCGCGCGTCTAAAGCAGAGCAAAAGGCTGTGGTAGGTGATCAGACTGGGGGGAGAGTGTTTCTTTTTTTAGCCACTGATGACGTTTGGCGTGATTACAAACGCATGGTCTTAGAAGGTATAAAGTTCATTAGGCAACCCCAACAACAAGACTATGGCACGGTGGCGGTATTTGAAGACCTGTATGGTAATTTATGGGACTTACTAGAGTTAAACTCCGATCATCCAATGGCTACTAGAGCGCTATAATTAGACTTTGAATTTCAAGGCGAGGCGCGTTACTTTTCATCCAAAGCCACTGTGGACTAGTTATGGGGCATCCTGCAAACGCTGCTCGGGTACCACCATGGCATCACTGGCAGCCCATACGGACTGGTCAAAATTAACCACTGAACCTGTCATTAAGCCCGACTCGTCACTGGCTAGAAAAGCCAAAGCACGGGCGACTTCCTGAGGGTCCACCAAACGCCCAAAAGGCATGCCGGCGCCCACTTTTTCTTGCCAGCCATCCTCAGCACCATGATACTTGCGTTGAATAACATCTTCTTCATCACTTGCCATCCAACCAATATTTAAGCAGTTGACTCGAATTCGGTCTCGCATTAAAGCGTGAGCTGCATTGCGGGTCAGGGTATTGAGACCGCCTTTTGAGGTGCAATAAGCAGTGAGCATTGGCATACCGGCATAGGCAGCAATAGAACCAATGCTAACAATAGAGCCATCATTGCCAGTGCTGCGCATTAATTTAGCAGCGGCTTGAATAAGAAAAAAGGGCGCGCGCACATTAATGTTCATGATACGGTCAAAGAGCTCGGGAGAAGTGTCTAAAATGGTACCACGCTCAGATAGACCCGCCACGTTGATCAGAATGTTGAGTTGTCCAAAATGCTCTTGTGCCGCATTTATGATGTGTTGCGGTGCATCTATTTCAGCTAGGTCTGCGGTCACAAAGTGCACTTTGCAGGCTGGATATTGACTTTGAATACTCTCTGCGACAGCCAGCCCTTTGGCCGTTTGGCGGCCACACAAGACAAGGCCCTTGGCACCGCGCTCTGCAAATAAGTGAGCAGTAGCCGCCCCGAGGCCTTGGCTACCGCCAGTAATGACGGCTACTTTATTGTTGAGGCCAGTTAATTGAGCCATGAGCTAATCTCGTTTCAGGTTAATTTGGAGTGAGCTGTGGCCCACTTATTGGCCCAGCAAACGAATCATTTTATCTGCTTCATCACTCACTTCAGGAATGATTGTCTTCATGATGGTAAGCCGATCAAATACGTCGGCGTCGGCGTCAAGAGTGCGGCGTAAAGTGTGACCAAAACGCTGACGCAGGCAGGTGCCTATATTGAATTTACACACGTTTGCTTTGGCCAAAGTTTGTATATCATGACTTTTTACACCGCTAGTGCCATGAATAACTAAGGCCACATTTAACGCGGCTTGCAATTCTTCAAAGCGGGTGAAGTCAATATCGACAAAGGTGTTCTCTAAACGATGTATATTACCCACAGAGACGGCCAGCACATCTGGTTTGGCTTGCTCTAGCATCATCACAGCCTCTCCAATGTCAGTCAGTTCAGACTTGATATGATCCCGACCACTGGCATAGGGTACCGATCCTACTTCTGCTTCTACGGAAGCCCCAGCAAGTTTGGCATGCTCAACCACCTGCTTGACCCCTGCGATATTTTCTGCGATTGGCAACTGTGAACCATCGTACATGACGGAGGTGAAACCTACGTCTATGGCTTTGATTACCGTGGGAATGTCATAGTTATGATCAAGGTGCAGGCACACAGGCACTGTGGCACTTTGCGCAAGTGGCTTGAGCATACCAATAATATGCTCTAATGGCATAAACAAGGTCATGTCCAAGTTCACTGCCAGAATGACACTGGCATTGCGCGCCTCTGCCGCTTTGATAACGGCCAAAGCGTCCTCATAGCCAAACACATTAAAGCATGGCACAGCATAGCCCTGCGTTAATGCTGGCTGCATTAGGTCTGTTAAATTAACTAACATGTTGGTCTACTTAAACTTACTGATCATATCTTTCATACCGGGAATAGTTTCCAGTTGATAGGCATGTTCAGGGTGGAAGTTTTGGTGTAATGGACGTTGCGATTTGCCCGCTAAAATAGTGAAGTAATACATTTCATAACCGGGTCCTGCAACACAGGGGTGGTAGCCTTTTTCTATTTGGATGGTGGAGCCATTGCGAATATGGAAAACCTCACCCATGTCTTCACCCTCTTGGGTTAAAAACTGGGCTCCAAAGCCGTGCTCTGGATTAAAACGGAAGTTATAGACTTCGTCGTGACGAGTTTCTGCAGGTAAAGTATCAGTGTCATGTTTGTGGGGTGGAAAGCCAGACCAGCCTCCTGCACCGACCGTAAACAACTCGCTTACCAGTAATCGACCCACTTGACCAGCTTGAGATTTACCTAATATATGTTTAATTTTACGGTGGGTTTTGGTGTCATCAGAGCCATATTGCACGGGGTCAATGTCTGACTCACGCACGACAAATGGTTGATACACTTCATCGTGCCTGGCCCCTGAGATAAAAATTTCAGCCTGATCGCTGACACAGGTAAATGTAACTTCAGTGCTCAAAGGAACATAAACCCCTTCGGGCTCGCCTTCCCATATGTGCATGCGCTTGCCCACTGCTGCAAAGTGTTGACCTGCAACACTCACGTCAATACTTCCAGTGGCAGGTACTAAACAGGTTTCATACCCTTCAACTTCGGAGGTAAAAGACTCTCCCTTTGTGAGTTTAACGATATTAAAATAACACAAAGGTGTTTTTTCATTGTCACGATCGACAATGGCTTGGTTTTGGTTATCGTGATGTGGAATATGCATGTAAAACTCCTAATAAACGTTGGCCTAACGCCAGTTGGCAGATGGGGTCATGACCATGGATTGCTGCATTAATGTAATTTGCTCTGGACTGGGCATAGCGCTGGCGCAGCCTCGTTGGGAAACCACGATTGCTGCAGCTGCGCTGCCACAGGATATGGCAGCCTGCCAATCCTCATGCCCGCTGTAATGGTGCACTAGATTACCCAAAAACGCATCACCAGCGCCGTAGGGTTTTAAAGATTTGACGGGGTAAACGCCAGTATCAAGGCGTTGATCCTGGGTAAATAGACTGGCCCCATGGCCACCCCGTTTAAGCAAAATGGTTTGCCCCTTGGCGGCTAAACTTGCTTGTTTAATATATAAATCTAACTCATCGGTCAGCACAGCAAACTCTTCTTCATTACCGACCACGACGTGGGCATGTTCCGCGGCTAGGCTATAAATCGCTCGAGTCGTTTGCAGATCGGGCCAATTCCATGGGCGGTAGTCTAAGTCTAGCCAAACATGACAATGATGGCGCTTAGCGTGCAGCATGAGTTCTAAAGTCGTGGTGCGTGAAGGTTCAGAAATAAGGGCTGTGCCCGTCACGACCAGATTATCGCTTTGGGTCACGGCATGCTTCATTGCGTCGGTAAGCTGCAACTGTAGATCAGCGGCATCATTGCGGTAAATCACCACTTCGCAATTTGTGGGTCTGACTTCGGCTAACGCAAGACTGGTGCGACTAGTGCCCAAACTCACTTGCAAAAATGCATCACTCACTTGGTATTGTGCGAGTCTTTGGCGCACAAAATGGCCAACAGTATCCTCAGACACAGCCGACAAGAGTGCCACTTTAGATCCAGCCCGGCTCATAGCCACAGCGATGTTGCCCCCAGATCCGCCCATGTCAGCGCTAAAACCATCCGCATCGCTAGTTTTACCACCATCGGGTTGGGGATACAGGTCAAGACCTGCACGGCCTAAAACCAGTGCATTCCAAGTCTTGCCAGAGTCAGACAGGGGCAGGCTAGTCATGTTATTCCACGTCCTTCCATTGACCACTCATGGCTGACCGGTCAATGGCATCCATGACCTTTTCGATGTTTAACCCATCAGCAAAACTCGGCCATGTTTGTCCACCTTGTTCAATGGTGGTAAGTAATTGATTGAGCTCACACGCTTTGACATCAATATAACCCAGCGTATGCCCCGCGTTAGGTAAAAAAGCATCGTAAGGCTTGTGATAAGGGCCAGACAAAATAGTACGGAAGCCCTGCTGGCGGGGATCATCAGAGGGAGTGAAAAGTTGTAATTCGTTAAGGCGCTCTTGGTCAAAGCGAATCATGCCCTTTGAGCCATGCACTTCCCAACTTAAACCACATTTGCGACCCCAAGCCACACGACTGACCCGAAGTGTGCCTTTAATGCCACTTTTGAAACGCGCAATGGCCATGCACACATCATCATTATCAACCGTTTTACGGGTGTTGGTTTTAGGGTCATGACGGTCGGGGTAAACAATGTCATATTCACCCACCACGCGACTAATATCACTACCGGTCATAAAATGGGCAACGCTGACTAAGTGACACATAACATCAGCGTTGGCGCCAGTGCCGGATAACTCGCGGTTCATACGCCAACTATAAGGCCGCTCTGGATCAGCTTCGTTGTCTACATCATAGACACCAAAGAAGCCTGTGACGTCTCCAATAACACCTTCGTTAATCATGTCACGTGCGGCATGGACTAGAGGGTTTTGGATGTAGTTATAACCCACTATAGTTTTCTGATCGCTGGCTGCAGCAGCATCTACCATGGCTTGAGAGTCTGACAAGTTGGTCGACATGGGTTTTTCACACCAAACATGTTTGCCTGCAGCGAGGGCGGCGATGGCAATTTCTTTGTGCACAGAGTTGGGCACACAAATAGAAATTAAATCAACCTTGGGGTCATTCACCACATCCATATAATCTGTGGTGCAACGGGCAAAGCCCATTTCTGCGCGTTTGGTCTCGGCAATGTGTGGGTCTTGATCGCACACCATTTCCAACCTTGGGCGTAATTGACCACCAAAAGCAGTGCCTGCAGATGCATATGCGATGGAATGGGCCTTGCCCATAAATGCCGTACCAATAACCCCTATGCCTATTTCTTTCATGTCTTTGTCTCTATCTTTAGTTCTGGAACCCCAGTGGGCTGAGCCTTCAATCTATCTATTTTTAACGGTTGCCATTATTGTTATTACGATATTGATCGGCAACGACCGCCGCCACAATAATGATTCCCTTTACAATGTTGGTGTAAAACGAACCAATACCTAAAAAGGTAAAGCCAGAGGTGATCACACCTAAAATACACACACCAATAATAGTGCCTGTAATACGACCTTTGCCGCCCATTAATGAGGTGCCACCAATCACCACAGCAGCGATAGCATCTAATTCGTACAACATGCCCGCACCCGATTGAGCGGTGAGAGTTCGTGACGTTTCCACCACTGCTGCCAGTCCATATAGTCCGCCTGCTAGGGTGTAGACTAATAGCTTATGAGCTTTGATATTGATGCCAGCCACCCGAGCAGCTTGCTCGTTAGAACCAATCGCATAGGTATAGCGGCCATAGCGCGTATAGCGCAGCAGTAAATGGAAGGCCATGGCGGTGGTTAAAAATATGACCACTGGAACAATGCCACTACCTAAAACAGCATAGTCGTCGATAAAAAAGCTCACTTGGGAACCACTGGTGTACCAGCGTGCCAAGCCGCGAGCTGCCACCAACATGCCCAGAGTTGCAATAAACGGTGGGATACCTGAATAAGCAATCAAGCCTCCGTTGACTCCACCCAACACAAAGCCCATCAAAATACCCGCCAAAATCGGTACTAACACAGGCATATCAGTTAAGGCAGGGTAGACGGCTCGGGTAAAATCTGAGGTCTGAGCTAAGCTTGCAGCCACCAACCCAGTAAACGCTAACATTGAACCACTGGATAGATCGATACCTGCCATGATAATGATCTGGGTCACGCCGATGGCAATAATACCTATAATGGACATCTGTAAAATGATAATAGTGAGGCGCTGGGTATTAAAAATAAAACTCTGCCCTGATATAAACCACCCAAGAATTTCGAAAGTAAGGGCAGTACCCAACAGCACCATTAGAATACTGTGATCTTTGGGAAGCCAGTCTTTCCAGCTTTTCTCAGTTTTGTAGCCACCTGTTGATGAAGATGAAGTCATGGTAATGTCCTTGTTATGCGCGCAAACGTTGTTGAGCTTGGCGGCGTTGATCAAGCATTACTGCACCAACGATAATCATACCTTTCACAATTTCTTGATAATAGAAATCGATGCGTAAGAAGGTGAAACCAGAAGTAATAACACCCAAAATACAAACCCCGATAACAGTGCCAGAAATGCGTCCACGGCCACCAAATAATGAGGTGCCACCAATAACCACAGCCGAAATAGCATCTAATTCATACATGGTCCCCATGCCAGACTGACCGATGGTGGCCCGCGCGCACATCACCACTCCAGCGAGGCCAGAGAGGGATCCAGCAATGGTGTACACCATAATTTTATGACGTCGTACGTTTATACCCGCCACTCTTGCAGCCTTTTCGTTAGAGCCTATGGCATAGGTGTGTTTGCCATATACAGTGTGCTTCAATACGAGGTGAAATATTACGGCGACCGTAAAGAATATCAATACAGGCCATGCTCCTGAGCCGATGGATGTAAAAGATTCAGACAATGAAAAAACAGGTTGACCTTCCGTATAGATGACCGCCACCGCACGGGCAGTCACCAACATTCCTAAGGTAGCAATAAAGGAGGGGATACCGGTATAAGCGGTAATGGCACCATTAATCCAGCCGCAAGTCGCACCCACTAACAGGCCAATGGTAATTGGAATAATAATGGGTAAACCTAAAAACTGTGGAAATATGGGGGCAAAAGCGTCTGCTGATTGGGCTAAGCTAGCAGCCACCATGGCGGATAATGCAAGCACTGCACCCCCTGACAGATCTATGCCCGAGGTGATAATGACTTGGGTTACACCAACTGCAATAATGCCAAAAATACAAACTTGTAAAATAATAATCTCTAAACGTTGGGGATTGCCTAAAAAGCTTTTACCTACGAATACCCAACCAAGCACTTCAAATAATACCGCGATACCAATAAAAACAGCAAAAATGCTGGCCTCTGCGGGGAGGTTTTCTCGCTTAAACATGATGACCTCTTAAATGTAGCTGGCTTTTTCGTGAACACCGCCCTGCATGCCGGTTATCATAGACACAATTTCATTGCCATCGGTTTCAGAAGCAATGACCTCGCCCACGATGCGTCCACGACGAAATACCCAGATTTTATCAACTAAGTTAAATACCTGGCGGAGGTTATGGCTGATCAATATAAGAGGAACTTCTTGCTCCTTTAAGCCACGAATAATGTTTTCCACTTGTGTGGTTTCTTGCACGCCAAGGGCTGCAGTGGGTTCGTCCATAATAATGAGTTTAGAGGCAAAACTGGCGGAGCGACTGATGGCTACACACTGGCGTTGACCACCGGACATATCGCCCACATGGTTACTTAAATTTGGGATTTTGATGGCAGTTCGTTCTAATACTGCTTTGGCCTTCTCCATCATTTTCTTTTCATCGAGTATGCTAAATGGGCCAAACTTGAAGAGTAACTCTTCACGACCTAGAAAAAGGTTAGAAGGCACGTCTAAATCGTTACATAAGGCTAAATCTTGAAACACTGATTCAATGCCTGCTTCCCGAGCTTCTAAGGGAGAGTTGAATTCAACGCGTTTGCCCTGAAAAAAGATATCACCTGAAGTGGGTTGTTCTACTCCAGTAATTTGGCGCACGAAGGTAGACTTTCCTGCACCGTTGTCTCCTACTATAGCTACATGTTCACCTTTTTTGAGAGTGAAATTGGCGTCTTCTAATGCATGCACCCCTCCATAGCGTTTGGTAAGATTTTCGGTGCGAAGAATGATGTCGTCTGAATTGTTCATAAGGTTCTCTGTATGCACTGAAAGCTAAAAATTAACGTTGTAACTAAAAACCTCCGGAGGATATCCAGAGGTTTTTTTGATGACTAAGGCGTTAGTGTTTAGTTAGCGCCCATGTACTCTGCCATGTTAGAAGGAGTAACTAGCTCAAACGGAATAGTGACCGAATTAGGTAGTGACTCACCATTAATCGCAGCAATGGCAGCGTCAATACCACCCGTTGCCTGGCCCGCAGCATTTTGGAATACGGTAACATCCAAGTCGCCTGCTTTCATTGATGCTAGAGCGTCTGCCGTTGCGTCTACACTGCCAATAAGTACATCATCCATGCTGATTCCAGCATTTTTGAAGGCTTGAACTGCACCTAGGCCCATTTCGTCATTGTTGGCAAAGACAATATCGATCTTCATACCAGAACTCAACCAGTTAGATACAATGTCGTTGCCCTTCGAACGCTGCCAGCTACCTACTTCTACAGCTTCTAGCTTAATGCCATTACACATAGATAGTCCCAAAACTTCTTCGAAGTCTTTAGAACGCGTAACAGCCGCTTCGTTTGACAAGATACCTTGCAGCATTACCGCAGTTCCAGTACCGCCCGCTAAGTTACATAATTCAAAGGCTGCCAAGGTGCCAGACCAAGTTTCATTAGAACCAACAAAAGTACTTGTGCCGCCTAAGCTAGCAGAGTCAGATGGCATGCGGTTAACATAAACAATAGGAATGCCTGCTGCATTCGCCATTTTAGTCATCTGTGGAGTTGCCGCAGCACTTACCGCTGTGACTACCAACGCATCCACACCAGAGGCGATGAAATTTTGTACTTGACTAAGTTGGGTACCCACATCTTCACGAGCATCTTCTATTTGAAAAGTATGACCTCTTTCCTCAGTGTGAACTTTAGCAGCTTCACGCATCAAGGTTAGAAAGTTGTCGTCAAAGTTAGAGCTTAAATATCCAATGGTTGCCGCATTTGCGCCAGTAGCCATAACCACAGATAAAGCCGTGGCTGCAAACAAATTAATTTTTTTCATTATTTTCCCCCTAAAAACTTAGCTAAGCTAATTTTTAGTTTTGTTATGCGGAGTATTCCGCGGTTGCTCGACATTACTACTTGAATAACTTAAGGCGATCGCCTTAGGTTAAATCCTGTTCTAACAAATATTTACAGTGGGTTGTAAAACTGAACCCACATTAACATATTTGAGAAGGGACAATTTGTAACATTTTAAAAAATAAATTTCAACAATTTTATTTTTGAAATAAATATTCCATAAGCAATTTGATTTACGTATAATCGCTCGATTACCGTATGGATCTTTAGTGATGAATAACGACTTGCCTATCGCCATCGTTCCCTAAAGTCTTGATAAATTTGGCATGTTGTTTTAATCACTCTTGGACAGCCATAATTTCAACCCCATCAGGGTTAGGCCGTGTTGTCCATGCGAAACGTAACAATAGGTTGTCGGATTAAATTATGACAAAAGTTATTCAAGTGGCGCCGCCTCGTGTATTTAGTGAATTGAAGCCTTGGCTGCAAGATCACTATCAAGATTTGCCCAAACGTTTACAGAGCGTTGCCGTGTTTGCCATGCACAATCCTGAAGTGATCGCCCTCAATACGGTGGCATCAATTAGTGACCAGGTGGGAGTGACACCATCAGCTATGGTGCGCTTTGCAAAGTCGATAGGTTATCAAGGTTTTTCTGACATGCAGACCGTGTTTCAGGAAAGTATGCGACACATGCCACAACCTTACGCGGAACGACTCAATTCAATGCAACGCTCCGCTGGGCGGGAGCAAACGGTATTATCACAATTTACCCAAGCGGCTGCTGAATCCATTGCCCGCTTAGAGCAAAATGTGGCTGAAAGTGCTTTGTTAAGAGCCAGTGAACAGCTGGCTCAGGCACGTATGGTGTATATAGCGGGTCAAGGCAGAGCCGAACCTGTAGTCACCTACTTGCATTATACGTTGGTCAAGTTAGGGGTTCAGTCAGTGATTTTATCAGGCATGCACCACAGTATGGCAGACAAAGCCCGCATGCTGAAAACTGATGATGTATTACTGGCTATTAGTTTTAGTCCCTATACTGCGAATACTCGAGAGTTAGTCGATATTTGTTTGCTCAATAAGACTAAGGTTGTGGCGTTAACAGATTCAACACTGAGTCCAATAGCTAGGGCTGATGATTATCATTTAGAAGTTTTAGAAGAAGAAGTCAGTGGCTTTCGTGGACTGTCAGCCACCATGTGCCTAGCCTTATGCTTGGCTGTAGAAACAGGAAGAGTGCGTGCTGAGTTAGATGAAAAGTTAAACGCTTAATACTTCTTCACTGTTTATTTGGAATGAATATTTCCTTTGGGTTTATATATGGAACATAAAAGTTTGGATTTAGTGTGCTTTGGCCGCTCTAGTGTTGACCTTTATGGCCAGCAAGTGGGTGGGCGCTTAGAAAACATGGGTAGCTTTGCCAAGTATGTGGGAGGCAGCCCAGCTAATACTGCCATAGGCACCGCTAGACTCGGACTTAAGTCAGGCATGATTACCCGCGTTGGTGATGAGCATATGGGGCGTTTCATCCGAGAAACCATGCAGGCCGAGGGGGTGGATGTTCAAGGCATAAAGACTGACCCTGAACGTTTATCAGCCTTGGTTATTTTAGGCATTCAGGACGAAGACCAGTTCCCACTTATTTTTTACCGAGAAGATTGTGCCGATATGGCCTTGTGTGAAGCAGACATTGATGAAAATCTGATCGCTTCAAGCCGTGCTTTGCTCCTTTCAGGTACTCATTTGAGTACGCCAACCGTGGCTGCAGCGAGTCGAAAAGCCATAGCGCTGGCCAAAAAACATGACACTAAGGTCGTGTTGGATATCGATTACCGACCTAATTTATGGGGTTTAGCAGGCCACGGAGATGGTGAGAGCCGCTTTATCGCTGATGCCAACGTGAGCCAGCATGTGCAATCTTTTTTACCTGATATTGATCTTATTGTGGGCACAGAAGAAGAGTTTCATATAGCGGCTGGTTGCGAGGATAGCCTTGAGGCCTTGGCTATTGTGCGAGCGATGTCCATGGCGACCTTAGTGTGTAAAAGAGGGGCACAGGGTTGCCGGGTGTTTGAGGGCGATATCAAGGGCTGGGTATCGGGGGCTGAAGGGCCTGGTTTTAAGGTGGAAGTCTACAACGTGCTGGGCGCTGGGGACGCCTTTATGTCAGGCCTGTTGCGGGGCTGGCTAGGGGGTGAAGATTGGCCAACTAGCTGTGCCTACGCAAACGCCTGTGGGGCCTTTGCGGTGTCGCGTCATGGATGTGCTCCAGCTGTGCCTTCATGGCAGGAATTAGAATATTTTCTAGAACATGGCAGTGCGCATCATGCCTTGCGGTTTGACCCTGTGCTCAATCATATCCATCGCACCACCAACCGTCGTAACCAACATGAGCGTTTAGTGGCTTTTGCCATAGATCATCGGCATCAGTTCACAAGTTGGGCTCAAGCAGCAGGCAAGACCCCAGGGCATATCGATCAGTTTAAGCAGCTTGCGGTGCAAGCTGCCGTGCAAGAAGCAGCGTATGACTCAGGTTTTGGCATGTTAGTGGACGATCGAACAGGACGCTCAGCATTACATCAAATCACAAGTACTCAGGCATGGGTTGGCCGGCCAATAGAAAGCTCAGGTGTGTTTCCACTGCGCCTAGAAGCTGAAGGTGATATTGTGCAGCATTTGTTTGACTGGCCTCTTAATCAAACCGTGAAGGTGCTGTGCCCTTATCGCCTAGACGATGATGCAGCAACCCGTCAACACCATGAGGAGTTAATGATAAAGTTAGATAAGGCTTGCCGTTTCACAGGACATCAGTGGTTGTTAGAAATTATTACTGCGCGCGATGATAATACCCCAGCCTTTGAACAAGTGGCCCCCATCATGCAACACTTTTACAAACTAGGGGTTAAACCAGATTGGTGGAAGCTTGAACCGGCTTTAGATCCAGTCTATTGGCGCCAAGTGGGTGAGGTTATTGATGCCCATGACAGCCATTGCCAAGGCGTCATTGTTTTAGGTTTAAATGGCACTATAGAAGGCATTAGCGAAGCCTTTAACGCCGCTTCCAAGCAACCGTGGGTGAAAGGATTTGCCATTGGACGCACTTTGTTTGCTGAAGCCGCCCAAGGTTGGCTGCAAGGCCACCTTGATGATGCGCAAGCCATTAAACTCATGGCTACAAATTACCGATTAATCATCGCCGCTTGGGACAATGCCCAGGCGCAAAAGTAACGCACAGAGTATCTTTCTATGTCAAAAACTACGCAAACCGTTCGATTAACGACTGCCCAAGCGCTGACTCGTTTTTTAATTAACCAACATGTTGAGCTTGATGACGGTAGTGAACTGCCATTGTTTGCAGGTGTTTGGGCTATTTTCGGCCATGGAAACGTGGCAGGAATTGGTGAGGCACTTTACCAAGTGCAAGATCAGCTTCCCACTTATCGTGGCCATAACGAGCAATCTATGGCTTTAGCGGCGATCGCTTTTGCCAAAGCTCGTCAGCGTCAACAAGTGATGGTAGCCACTACATCGATTGGCCCTGGCGCCACTAATCTAGTGACTGCCGCTGGAGTCGCTTACGTCAACCGTTTGCCTGTATTGCTGGTGCCCGGTGACGTATTTGCCTCAGGTCAGCCAGATCCTGTGCTGCAACAAAGTGAAAATTTTGCTGACGGTAGTAGCACAGTCAACGACACATTGCGGCCAGTAAGCCGCTACTTTCATCGCATTACTCGGCCTGAGCAACTCATTCAAGCGTTGCCTAGGGCTATGGTGGCGCTTACTGATTCAGCTTTATGTGGTCCAGCAACCATTAGTATTTGCCAAGATGTGCAGTCTTTGGCATTTGACTACCCAGCATACATGTTCGAAAAGCGGGTTTGGCGATTACGCCGTCAGGGTCCAGATGCCAATGAGCTAAAGCAAGCTGTAAAAACCTTGCTCAGCGCTAAACAACCCGTCATCGTAGCCGGTGGAGGAGTGCGTTATTCATTAGCCGAAAGCGAGCTCCAAGCCTTTGCTAAACGCCATAAAATTCCAGTCATCGAGACCCAAGCGGGCAAGTCTTCAATGCTGGCTAATGACCCACTCAACGCAGGTGCTGTGGGAGTGACGGGTGTTGATAGTGCTAATGATTTAGCAGCTAATGCAGACGTTGTATTGGCCGTCGGTACGCGTTTACAAGACTTTATTTCAGGTTCTAACACCTTGTTCAAAGGTCAGGTCATTCAGCTTAATGTGCAACCCATGGATGCTATTAAATACCGGGCGCAAGGTCTTTTAAGTGATGCCCGTTTGGGTTTGCAGGCATTGTCATCCCATTTAGATGGCTATGTTGCCCCCGTGGAATGGCAGCAAAGGGCCACAGCAGGAATGAGTGCTTGGGCTCAGTTATGTGAAGGCATTTTACCCGCCACTGATGAGCAGGTGATGCCCTCTGATGCGCAGGTGGTCGCAGCGGTCAATGCGAATGTTGATGAAAATGCAGTGGTGGTCGCCGCAGCGGGTAGTTTACCTTCAGAGCTGCACAAGCATTGGCGTGCCAAGCAGGTGGGTGGCTATCACCTAGAGTATGGTTATTCCTGCATGGGCTATGAGATTTGCGGTGGTGTAGGGGTGAAGCTGGCATGTCCAGAGCGTGACGTCGTGGTCATGGTAGGCGATGGCTCTTACATGATGATGAACTCAGATATAGCAACGGCTGTTAGCATGGGCTTAAAGTTAACTATTGTGGTGTTAGATAATAGGGGCTTTAGTTGCATTAACCGCCTGCAGATGGCCACGGGTGGTGCTAATTTCAACAACCTATTGCAAGACACTTACCATAAAGGATTAGCCCAAATTGATTTTGCGGGTCACGCTCGATCGATGGGAGCTCAGGCGGACCATGTGGCTAACGTGGGTGAACTTAAGCAAGCTTTGCATTCTGCTCGTCAGCAAGAGGGTGTGAGCGTAGTGGTGATTGATACTGACCCATTACATTGCTCACCTGGAGGAGCCTACTGGGAAGTCGAGGTGCCTTCAGTGTCAGAGCGCGAGGAAGTGACAGCGAAGCATCAAGAGTGGACCGCACAACGCATTGCCGCTCGAGGCTATTGAGTCATGTCTAAATTATTGATTAAGCCCGCTAAGGGCTCCCAAGTTCATTCCGTCACACCGCAATCAGCGGGGTGGAAATACGTGGGCTTTAATGTACACGATTTGTCAGTCGGTGAAAGCTTAGAATGCTGCCAATCAGGTCGCGAGCTTTGTCTGGTAGTGTTGACAGGCAGTGCGAACATTTCTGTGGGCCAGCAAAGTTGGCATAATGTGGGTGGTAGAACGAGTATTTTTGTTGATCAGCCCCCAGGTGCAGTCTATGTGCCGGCAGGAGAAACTGCCCACATCGTCGCTCTAGAGGCGATTGAGATCGCTGTCTGCAGTGCACCTGGTCAAGGCCGCAGTGGCCCGGCGCGTTTGATAGACCCAAATACCATGTCTCAAGAAGTGAGGGGAGAAAGCACTAACACGCGTTATGTGCGCAATATTTTACCAGAAACTGAGGCTGCTGACGGTTTGTTAGTGGTTGAGGTGATTACCCCATCGGGCCACTGGTCTTCTTACCCGCCACACAAACACGATCGTGATGCTAGCCCAACAGAAACTTTACTGGAAGAAACCTACTATCACCGCTTAAATCCAGCTTCTGGGTATGCTCATCAGCGGGTGTATACCGACGATCGGAGCTTAGATGAAACCTTGTCTGCAGAAGATCGTGACGTGGTTTTAGTGCCCAAAGGATACCACCCTGTGGGTGTGCCGCATGGCTATACCAGTTACTACTTGAACGTTATGGCAGGTCCCCTTAGGGAGTGGCATTTTTATAATGACCCAGCCCATGAATGGATGTTAAAAAAGACCTGAGAGGGCTTTAGATAAACTTCTTTGTCCTAGAACCATAGAGATGCTCACATGAAACTTAAATTTGGTATGTCCCCTATTTCTTGGTCTAACGATGACCTTCCGGAACTGGGAGGGGAAACTTCCCTTGAAACTTGTTTACGAGAAACGCGTTTAGCAGGCTTTACAGGAACTGAAACGGGTGGCAAGTTCCCCAAGGACAAAGCCAACCTAGGGAGAGTGTTAAAAGAACACCACTTACAGCTTGTGTCAGGTTGGTTTTCGGGTCAGCTGTTAAACATTAGCGCCGAACAAGAAATCATTAATATTAGGCCGCAGTTAGAGCTATTTCGTGATTTGGGCGCAGCAGTTATTGTCTATGGAGAAACTTGGAATACGGTGCAGAATGTGCGTAATGCGCCACTGTGTGACAAGCCCATATTACCTGAGGCAGATTTTACTGCTTATGGGGAACGCCTGACTAAAGTGGCTGAATATTGTGCCAGTGAGGGCGTGCCTTTGGCCTTTCATCATCATATGGGTACGGGTGTTGAAACTGAGCGAGAGCTCGACTTAGTCATGCAAAATACGGGTGATACTGTCGGTTTATTAGTGGATACGGGGCATTTGGTGTTCGCTGGTGGTGATCTCATGGGCGTGGTGGATCGTTACGGCCATCGCATCAATCATGTGCATACCAAAGATATTCGGCAAGAGGTCATGGCCACAGTTGACCCTACCAAAGATTCTTTTCTTGACTGCGTGTTACGCGGCGTATTCACCGTTCCAGGGGATGGCATGATCGACTATGGACGTTTTATGCAAGCCTTAGCTGATAAAAATTACGAGGGTTGGGTTATTGTTGAAGCAGAGCAAGACCCTGCCAAGGCTAACCCATTCGAATACGCGGTAATGGGCCATAACGCATTGCAGCAAGCAGCCCTAGCGGCGGGTTACTCTATTATTGATTAAGTAGGCATACATATGATTAAACTAGCGTTATTTGGTGCTGGGCGCATCGGTAAAATCCATGGGCACAATGTGGCACTTAACCCTCAAGCAGAACTAGTTGCTTTGCACGACCCTTATCAAGTTAATGCAGATCACTTAAGTGCAGCCCTGGGTTGTCAACAAATGACCCCTGAGCAAATTTTTTCAGACCCATCTATTACGGGTATTTTGGTGTGTTCAGCCACCGATACCCATGCTGATCTGATCGAACAGGCCGTCCTTACTGGCAAGCATGTATTTTGTGAAAAACCCATCGACTTATCATTAGCACGGGTGCAGCAGGTCGTGGCGAAGGTTAACGCCAGCCCTATCACTTCTATGCTGGCTTTTAATCGCCGTTTTGACTCCAACTTTGCTTTGCTGCAGCAACGCATCGCCGCAGGTGACATTGGTGACGTTGAATTAGTGAGTATTATATCCAAAGACCCGTCACCTCCGCCGGTAGATTACATTAAGGTTTCCGGTGGATTGTTTCGTGACATGACCATTCATGACTTTGACATGGCCCGTTTTCTCTTAGCAGAGGAAGTTGTACAAGTCACAGCACAGGCATCCTGTCTAGTGGACCCAGCCATTGGTCTAGCAGGAGATGTGGATACTGCCTTAGTCACTTTGCGCACCGCCTCTGGTAAATTAGCCCAAATTTCTAATAGTCGTCGCGCAAGTTTTGGTTACGACCAGCGCTTTGAAGTGCATGGTAGCAAAGGTATGTTAACCGCCTCTAATGTGAATGAAAATACGTTAACCAGTTATACCCAAGCCGGTGTGACTCTTGCCAAACCCTTGCACTTCTTTCTAGAGCGTTACGAGGCCGCCTACCAATCAGAGTTGGCCAGTTTTATTGCTGCTCTTAATGGTGCTGATGTGGTTTTGCCCACCATGAACGATGGCTTACAAGCCTTACGTTTGGCAGAAGCTGCAATTGTGTCTATTGAGCAAGGCCGCACTGTGGCAGTGAGTGAGATCAGCTGAATTGATAGACCCTTGATAAGGAATACAAATAATGCATAACATGAAGGCCTTTGAAGCCAGCTTAAAGCCTCATTTAAAGCTTAAAGATTATCCATTTGCTGTTGATTTTTCGGCTCATATTCCTATTTACGACGGTGATCAACTGCGAACTCTTGATGCACACAATAAAGCTCAAGTACAAGCTGAGTGGGCGCAATGCTTGCAGCTTGGTGCGGGTGTTTTTGTGGTGCGTCAACTCTATGACCAAGTCGCTGCAGTGGATGCAGCAACTGAGGTATTTTACCAGTTGTTGCATGAGCAAAATAAAAACCCTCAAACCAACGGTGATCATTTTGCAGCGCAAGGGGTCAACGGTCGTATTTGGAATTGTTTGGAAAAGTTGGCCGTAACTCAGCCCCAAGCTTTTATAGACTATTATAAGAACCCATTGTTAGCTCAAGTGTGTGAATCTTGGCTGGGGCCAGATTATCAGTTAACGTCTCAGGTTAATTTGGTTTACCCTGGAGGCGCTGCCCAGCAACCGCACCGTGACTATCATTTGGGTTTCACCAACGATGAGGAAGTTACGCGTTATCCGTTACACGTGCAAGTGATGTCGGCTATGCTCACTTTACAAGGCGCTGTGGCTCACTCAGACATGCCCGTAGAGTCTGGTCCCACGATGTTATTACCTTATTCTCAGCGCTACGAATATGGCTATGCCCTGTATCGTGATCCTGAGTTTGTAGACTACTTTGCCCAACATGCGGTGCAACTGCCACTGAAAAAAGGGGATGGGCTGTTTTTTAACCCAGCACTCATGCATGCCGCAGGTGAGAATGTATCGACTGATGTGCAGCGCATGGCTAACTTGTTCCAAATTTCATCAGCCTTTGGCAAAGCCATGGAATCGGTCGACCAGCAGCGCATGCAACTGGCTTGTTATGAACAATTAAGGCAGAGCCAATTAAGTGCTGAGGAATTATCAGCAGCAGTTACAGCCTTGAGTGATAGCTATCCTTTTTCGAGCAATATGGATCGTGACCCCCCAACTGCAAGTTTAAGGCCGGTTAGCGGGCGTGATTTACTCATACAGGCTTTGGCAGAACAATGGTCACTCGATCACTTCTCTGATGCCCTGCAGGCGCTAAATTGGCGCAAAGCTTCACACTAAGTTGTGGCACAAGTTTTTTATAGACACCCTAGTTGATTCCCCTAAGACAAGATTAATGCTTCACATAGCCTAAAGGCAGTGCAGTGCTATCCAGTACTTTGCGCATCACAAAGGCTGATTTGACACCACTGACACCTTTTATCTTGGTGATTTTGCCTAATAAAATGTCGTGGTAGCGATCCATATCGGGAACCACGACTTTAAGTTGATAATCGGCTTCGTGGCCGGTAATCAAATAACACTCCATAACTTCAGGCAGTTGGGCCACGGCTTGCTCAAATTCTGCAAAGCGCTCAGGGATGTGTTTGTCCATACTGATATGCAGTAGGGCGGTGAGATTGAGATTTACGGCTCGGTCACTAATCCGCACCACGCGATCACGAATAACACCCTCTTCTTCCAATTGTTTGACACGCCTAGAGCAAGGTGCAGCCGTAAGGCCTACCCGTTCAGCCAACTCTTGGTTGGATAAACTACCGTCGTCTTGCAGGTGACGCAAGATATTAAGATCGTAGCGGTCTAAGGTCGTCATAGTATTCTTCAAAAATAAGCTTTAACGCAAATATATTGCGAATTAATGCTTTTATAGTATTAATTATTGCTTTTATTGTCAAGTTTTAGCTAAATTAGATGTGATATTGCGCTTATTTGCCGATACACTAGTTGGATGCAAGTTAAAATGATTTAACCAGAGTGTTCTTATGCTTGACCATACGTTTAACCACCGCAAGTACCAGCCTTTTAAATCCACACCTTTAGCGGATCGCACTTGGCCCAGCAAATCCATCACCCAAGCGCCTATGTGGTGCAGTGTGGATTTGCGTGATGGTAATCAGGCCTTGGTAAACCCCATGAACAGTGAACAAAAACTGCGCATGTTTGAACTCTTGGTTAAGTTGGGTTTTAAACAAATAGAAGTCGGCTTTCCATCAGCATCCACCACAGACTTTGATTTTGTGCGCATGTTGATTGAACAAAATAAGGTGCCTGATGATGTGACCTTGCAAGTGCTTACCCCTGCCCGAGAAGAATTAATTAAAAAGACCTATGAGGCCTTGGATGGGGTGAAGCGGGCTATAGTGCATGTGTATAACTCAACGTCTACAGTGCAACGTGAACAAGTATTTGGCTTACCAGAAGAGGGCATTAAGGCCATCGCGGTGCAGGGCGCTCAATGGGTGCTTAAGTATGCCAATAAATACCCCCAAACACATTGGAGCTTTGAGTACTCGCCCGAAAGCTTTACGGGCACGGAAATGGATTATGCGGTAGAAGTGTGTGACGCAGTGATTGAACAATGGTTGCCCAGCGTTGATCGTGAACTCATTATTAATTTGCCGTCTACTGTAGAACTTTCAACACCCAATTTATTTGCTGATCAGGTGGAATACTTTTGCCGCCATTTAAAGCATCGCTCACAGGTGACGATTAGTCTGCACACCCACAATGATCGAGGGTGTGCAGTGGCTGCAGCCGAATTAGGCATTTTGGCAGGAGCCGATCGGGTAGAAGGCACTTTGATGGGCAATGGTGAACGCACGGGCAATATGGACGTCATTACCATGGCCATGAACTTGTACTCTCAAGGCATTGATCCCACCTTAGACATAAGCAATGTATTGGAAATTATTGAAGTGGTTGAAAGCTGTACTGAGATTGCTGTATCACCGCGCCACCCATGGGCTGGAGAATTGGTGTATACGGCATTTTCTGGTAGCCATCAAGACGCTATTCGCAAGTCAGTGGCGTTTCATAAGCAGCATGATAAATCTCACTGGGACGTTGCCTACTTGCCCATAGACCCGCGGGATATTGGCCGTGAGTACGAGGCCGTAGTGCGCATTAATAGTCAAAGTGGCAAGGGTGGTGTGGCGTTGGTGCTAGAGCGAGATTATGGCATTGAATTACCTAAGTGGATGCACCCTGTGTTAAGTAAGATTGTGCAACAAGCCACAGAAACCTCTGGTGTAGAGGTTTCACCACAACAAATTAAGCAACTTTATGATACATACTTTGTGGCTGTGGACCCCGCATGGCAGTTGAGAGACTACCGGTTAAATGCAGTCACCAGCGAAGATAGTATTATTATTGAGGGTTGCTTTAACCTCCATCAGGGGGCACTTGAAGGGTCTGGAGCAGGCGCTTTAGAAGCCTTGAGTGACGTACTTAGCAGGCAATACAGTTGCCCCATTGAAGTCACCCAATTTGATCAACACGCCATGACTAAGGGCACAGATGCACAAGCCCTTGCGTGTATTGAGATGCATGTTAACGGCGTCGTATGCCATGCTGTAGCACAAGCAGAAGACACGACTGCGGCAACCTTACAGGCGATGCTGACAGCCTTTAGCCGTCATCAGATAGAAAGTGTCATAAACGTCGCTTAAACGACCTTTGACTCCATCTTGCTCTTGCCTTTAAACGGGCAGGCTGGATGGATTAAACAGGTTATTAAAGAAAAACAGCCAGCCCATTTAATCAACAGGCAGTTTGCTAGGAACCTCGTAAGGGCGCCCCAAGGGTAATTCATCTGCTCTTTTTCCTTCAAGTGCGGTTAAAAAAGCAAGCAAATCGTCAATTTCGTTATCGGCTAATGTCATTGGCTTTATATCAACAGATGACTTTATCCGTGCCATCTCTCGCTTGTCATCATGAACTAAAAAATCTATTTGGCTTACCCATGGTACATCAGGTAAATGAGCCTGCTTAGGTTCCCATTGTTGCAATGACTTTAAGGGAGAGAGGTGGTGTCTTACAATACTCTCAAGCGTGGCATAGGCCCCGTTATGCCCATAAGGCGCAGTAAGAGTGACGTTCCTAATGCTCGGGGTTCTAAACCGATAAGCATCTTCTAATAAGTCAGTTTCTGCCATGCGGCCAACATCACGAGTAGAAGGGTCAAACCGCCTTGTGCGTCCCGGCCCAAAAGGGGGCAGAGCTAAGGCATGAAAAGCATGATCAGTAAATAACTGACCCGCATGACAGGATGCGCAGTCGGCCTTATTATAAAATAGATCTAATCCGCGTTTTTGTGCCGATGTTAAAGCATTGTTATTGCCAGCAATGAACTCATCAAATGGCGCATCATAGCTGCGCCATTCAAGGTTAATAAAGGCAGACAAAGCCTCTGCAATTTCAACCATAGTGACATCAGCAGCGTTTTCAATATGATCGAACGCGCTTACAAACATCTCACCATATTCAGGTATATTGCGCACGCGTTTTGAAATAATTGGCCACACGTGGTCAATTCGGTCATGAGTAGCGCCTGCGATTTGATTTTCTTTTGGATTTCCTGCCATTTCAAATTGTGAGGTAACGGGAAACATAGCTTGGGCTGCAAGTAAGTTTGTTAAACCTTTTGGTAGCCATTCTTCTGCGGGAGAATTATAACCATTTTCATAAAGATTTGATTTTGAAAGTCGCCCATCATGGAACATAAATTTAAATTCTTTGGCGCCTAGATTCCAAAGTGCCTGTGCATTTCTGGGAATGCGTTTTTTAATTTTATCAGTGCCTATCCCTGGTGTTCTTTGGGTGCCAATCCCATTGCCTCCTTCGCCTATGCCCAAGGATAAGCCATCGCTGCCACCCAAATCATGATGATGGCATGTGCCGCAAGATATATTTTGGTTACCTGATAAAATCTTATCGTAAAATAATAACTGCCCAAGTTTGGCTTGCCTTTCATCAACAGTGATGAAATCATCCGGGGTTAAGGGTTTGGGTAAATCTAAAGCATAAGACTGAGACATTCCAAACATTAAGTATACGATCATAAAAAGAGAGAGTTTGTGCGTAAATTTTTGTTGCTCGGGTTGATGACGTTTTCGGTATCGTGTTTTGCAGAGATTGAACATGCTCGAGATCTTATGGAACAGGGAAGCTTTAAAGAGGCCATGAGTGAACTTTTGCCAGCTGCACGTTCTGGTAATGCCGATGCTGAAGAGTTGATCGGGGTCATGTACGCTATGGGTTTGGGCGTTCCCCAAGATGACCAAAGAGCGTTTGAATGGTACTTGCGCTCGTCGATGAAAGGGCATCCAGGGGCTCAAAGTGGTGTTGGATGGTATTATGAAGTAGGCAGGGGTATTGAAAAGCCCGATCTTGTCAGAGCCTATATGTGGTATGTTCTTTCTGCCATTGGTGGCGATCCAGATGCGGCCATAAGCCAAGAAGAGGTTGTGAAAAAAATGACCCCAGCACAAATTCAAAAAGCTCATATATTAATTGATGATTATAGGGTTTGGCTCTATCCATTTAGATAAACTAAAAATGGAGCGTTTCAATATACAATAAATAGGGCCGTTCAGCTATGTTGAGCGGCCCTGACTTGGTTTTTAATTCAAGTCTTTTGCATTACCTGCAGCAATTGCTGTTTCTGCTTGAGAGACCGCGCTTGTTAAAGCGTTAAAGATTGCGGGTCCACCGTTAACATTGGTTTGGAACCATTCATAAACCGGCGTAGCCGCTTTTTTAAATGCAGCTTTTTCAGCAGGGGTTGGCACATACAAATCGCCACCTCCAGCAACAAAATCTTCATAAGCTTTAATAGATTTGCGTTTTGGTGAAGCAAATGTAGCCTGTTGAAGAGCGGCAAAACCATCCACAACAACCTGACGAAGTTCAATAGGCATAGACAAGAACTTTTCGTTGTTCATCCACCAAAGCGCGCCCATATAAGCATGACCATCAAGGGTGACGTATTTCAGACCAGCATCAGGAAATTTCATGCCCATAATGTCTGTAATGCCATTTTTAGAACCTTCAACCACACCCGTTTGGAATGATGTAAACAACTCAGGCCAAGGTATTGGGGTAGGTGACGCACCCAACGCTTTAACTAATTCTTGGGGTAGATCGGCAACCACGGTTCGAATTTTAAGGCCCGCCATATCATTTGGGTTTTGAACTCTACGTTTTGTATTTGCAAAGTTACGCCATCCACCCGTATTGCCAATGGTCATCAAACGAATTTTATCAGCAGAATCTTTAAGGGCCATATCACGCATAGTACGTGTAAAATCGCCAGATAAGACATTTTCTGCAACTCGATCACTTGCCATAAGATAGGGTAAATCTAGGACCTGAACGTATGGAAATGCACCTGCAGCGCCACCAGATGTTGAAATGTAAACATCAATTGAACCATCGGCTACGCCTTGCAGACACTCAGCGCCTTTTGAACATAGTTGTGTGCCAATAAATAATTCTACAGCAATTTCGCCATTTGAAGCGGCCTCCACAAAGTTTTTGAAAACCACAAGGCCATCATAATCTTCGTCATTTTCGTTAGAGTTGGCAGTTGCTCGTATCGTATAGTCCGCAGCATACGCAGTGACTGTGCTTGCTGCCATTAAACCAACGGTGAAAGCAGTCACTCCCAAAGTTTTAATAAAAGTATTCATATGAACTCCTCAGTAAATTGGGCTTATGCCCTTTTTTTATTGTTGACGAATTTTTAACGTTCGTCAGTTTCTAACTTTTCCCCTTCAAAAGGTGCCCTGTTATGGCTGATCAGAACAAAAAGACCCCTTGAAGTATATGGAAAATGTGTAAACTCCTCAATTTGATTAAAAGAACGAACCCACGATGGGCCCCATTAAATCAGCATCTTTAACAAACCCCAACCACGAAGGAATACCCAGTGAAATGACAGGGAAATAGGTGATGAGAAAAATTACAAAAATTTCTACCGCTAAAAAAGGTAATATTGCCTTTGATATGGTTTCTACTTTCACACCAGAGACCGACGAGGCTACAAACAGGACTAGGCCCATGGGAGGAGTGGCTAATCCAACGGTTAAATTAACCGACATGATCATAGCAAAATGGACAGGATGAATTCCTAAATCAATAAATATGGGCGCCAAAATTGGCCCTAATATTATAATTGCTGGCCCGGCATCTAAAAACATACCCACTATAAACAATAAAAGATTGATCAACAGCAGTAATAGAAGTGGATTGTTAGTTAAAGCCAGTATATATACCGCTAAATCTTCTGCGATATGAGAAAGGCTTACAACCGTTTTAAATGCCATGGCTGCGCCTACCAATAATAAAACAACGGATGAGGTGATCGCAGACTTCACCAAAATGGGACCAAGATCTTTTAAATTTATGGAGCGTAAAATGATTAAACCAAGCAATGCTGAATAGGCAACAGCAAGAGCAGAGGCCTCTGTCGGGGTTGCTACACCACCTAAAATACCACCCAAAATAATAACTGGTGTTAATAAAGGTAGTACTGCACGTTTTGCCACGATCCTAAATTCATTTGAGACTAAGCGTCTTTGAATTTGAAATAGAATTTCTGTGACGATTAAGGCACATGTAAAATGAAATAAAACATGCTTAAAATGGTCAGCTATTTGAATAGTTATTACATTGATTGCTAAAGGATATAAAACAGTTGCGAGCATCAATCGGGCAATAACACGGGCGACAAAATTTTCAGCATTAGAAATGTGCACTCCTTCAATGACAAAACGTTTTGCTGGAGGGAATTCATATTTATTAGCCATCAACCTTGTCATAATCATCAAACCCATGCCCACCAGAATGCCAGGAATAATGCCGCCAGCAAATAAAGCCGCAACTGAAACTTCCATCACATAAGCATAGATGATCATAATGCCTGAAGGGGGGATGATGGGGCCAATAACTGACGATGCAGCCGTAATCGCTGCAGCAAACTTTCTTGTGTAACCTTGTTTTTCCATCGCTGGAATGAGCATAGAGCCCAACGCAGAAGTATCAGCCACTGCTGAGCCTGACATACCAGCAAAAAGCATTGAAGATAGAATGTTTACCTGTGCTAGGCCGCCTCTGACCGAACCAATAATGGTCTGAGAAAACGCCACTAAACGTTCTGTTATGCCAGCCTTGTTCATTAACTCGCCAGCAAGCATGAAAAAAGGAATAGCCAGCAACACACCATTATCGATGCCGTTAAAAATATTGCGATACATCAGCGCAATGTCTCGCTCTTGCCCGTTGAGATATAACATGAAACCAGGAGCGGCAAGCATAGCGAAATATACCGGTACTCCGATCATCAAAAATATAAGAAACAAGGGTAAGAACCACGCTAAGATCACGAATTTACCGCCATTACATTGGGAAGTTTGGGTGAGGGAAAGCTTTCATTTCCCCATATAATTCTGGCAAATTGACGCATAACCAATTCTAAAGAAACCATTAAAATAAGCGTAAGAAAAACACTCATGGCTAAATAAATATAAGCAGTTCTAAATTGTATCTGCGTACCCAAAAGTTGGTTTATACCGGTATCTTGTAGCAATCTGTTTAAACCAGATGAGTCAAATAGTAAAGGTGAAGAAAAGTGCGTCCAGGCATGCTGTAGCATGATGATAGAGACAAAAGTGCAGAGTAATAATATCGACAGTATCAAGTAATTTTTAAGGCGAGCGGGGATGTATTCATGCAACATGTTAATGGAAACAAAGCCAGTGTAACGATACGCAGAAGGTGCAACCATCGCCATCATCCAAATCATCAAAGCCCTTGCAGCCTCCTCTGGCCACGGAAGGGCATTGTTAAGCACATACCTAAAAAATATTTGCGTCAAAATCACCAGCACCATTAACCCAAGCGCAACAAGGCCTATCGCGCGCCCCAAAATAAGTGCACGAGTATTTATTGCGTCAAACATCGCTAGCACTGCACGGATCGTTTTCACAATGTGGTGCGCTGGAAGTTAACTTGACTGTAAATGAGGTTATTGTGAAAACTTACCAAAATGGCCTCCAGCAAACATCAAAGGCTTGCCCTCGTTCTGCGTGAACTGCTCTACTTTACCAATGATTATCGTGTGATCGCCCCCGTCATATGTTGTTTGTATGCTGCATTCAAACCTTGCTATGGCCTCAGGTAAAATGGGTAGGTGATGTTTGCCAAAATGCCATTCGCAGTCTTCAAAAGCAGTTGGATTTTTGGCAAAGTTGAGTGCGAGATCGGCCTGATCTTCTGCTAAAACATGCACTGCAAAAAAACCAGCATTATAGAATGCATCTCTTCTTTCTGACTTGTTGGCTATCGACCATAAAACCAAAGCTGGATCTAATGAAACCGATGCAAATGAATTGACTGTCATACCAATAGGTGAGTGATTGTCATGGGCTGTAATAACGGTCACGCCTGTTCCAAACTGCCCTAAAGCATTCCTGAATGCACGATGATTTTCTTGGCTAGGGACCATCATTGTCTCTTGAGATTGATCTAAGTCTGTTGGCATAAGAGCAAGTTTTAAGTTGGATGGTTGAGTTGAATTCATTGCATTATGCCACTTCGTGTCCAAGCGCGGCGGTATAGATTTCAAACCATGCTTGACGATCCAGATTGACGTTAAGTGCACTGGATAATGTTTTAATACGGCTAAGGTTATTGGTGCCCATGACGGGTAAAACCTTAGATGGATGTTTTAATAGCCATGCTATAGCCACTGCATCTGCAGTGGCGTTTTGTTCATTGGCAATGTTAGATAAACAGTTAAAAATGGCTTTACTTTTTTGGTCGTTAGAGTTGAACAGCGACCCTCCGCCAAGGGGAGACCAAGCCATAGGTTTAATTTTTCGTTCTTGTAAGAAGGCAATGTCCCCATTAGTAAAAGGGCTGGTTTCTATAACGCTAAGTTCAATCTGGTTTGTGACAAGTTGGGTATTCATAGCCGATTGTAGCAAGGTCCAATCATGGGGTTTAAAGTTGGAAACACCAACAGATCCAACTTTGCCAGATTTCACCAGTGCATCTAGTGCTCGTCCCGTCTCTTCATGATCCATTAAAGGGTCAGGGCGATGAATTAACAAACAATCAATATGCTCTATATGCATTTGTGTTAAAGAGCATTCGACTGAAGAATTAATATGGGCTATTGATGTATCATAATGTTTCACGCGCGCACTTTGATATCGACCCACTGGCGCAACGATATCGCATTTGGTTATTATCTCGACTTTATCTATTAAGTGTGGAGCAGCAGAAAAACATTTTCCAAGTAGGCTTTCAGCACCATAATCGCCATAAATGTCGGCTTGATCCAGGGAGGTAATCCCTTGCTCTAAACACGCCTCTATTTTGGCCTGTACGGCGGCAGGCGAGGTGTCGTGATCATCCCCTAAGCGCCACATGCCATATATTATTTGACTTAATTCCAGATCTTTTGAGAGTGCTATGCGTTGCATTAACGTCTTTCTCCTATGCCTAATGGTGTGTGTGGTGTAGAGGTGGGAACCCGGCCTTGCAATTGAGGCAGTGAACATGTTTCAAGGTGTGGGAGAACTTTTTTGCCAAATATTTCACACTCTGCAAGGTGCGGATAACCTGAAAATATAAACGCTCGAATACCCATTTTTTTATACTGTTCAATCTGCGTTAAAATCTGATCTGTCGAACCAACTAATGCGGCACCGCAACCCGAACGAGCGCGTCCAACCCCTGTCCATAAATGGGGTTCGATATAACCTTCCAAATCTGCCAGTTCGCGGTTTTTTGTTTGGTGCGAAACCCCTAAAGAGATTGAATCTAACGCCCTTTCACGAATGAGTTTACCCTGCTCATCATCGAGTTTGGAAACGAGCTCTCTTGCGTATTCTTTTGCCTCGGCTTCGGTATCTCGAACAATCATATGCACGCGCAGTCCATAATCTAAGACCCGTCCATAACTTCGTGCGCACTCATTAACAGCTTTCATACGCTCTGCCAGAGCTTCTTGTTTTTCCGGCCACATTAAATAGACATCACAATGTTCGCCACATAAATCTAATGCAGACGGTGAGTAACCGCCAAAATACAGCAAGGGCCCACCACTTTGCTGATAAGGTTTAGCGGGACCTGCTGGTAGGTTTTCAAAATTATAAATCTCCCCCTGGAAGTTAATCTCATCCTGTGTCCAGGCTTGTTTTAAAATTTCAACAACCTCGCGTGAGCGTTGATAACGAAATGCACTGTCTTCTTTTTGGCCCGGAAAATCTGAAGAAATAATATTAACAGTTAAGCGTCCCCTCATCATATGGTCGAGGGTGGCAAGGGTTCTCGCCAGCATAATTGGGTGCATTTCACCGCACCTTACGGCGGCTAATATGTTGATATTATCAGTAAGAGGAGCATTACCTGCCACAAATGTAAGTGTGTCTTGCCCCACTTGATAAGAGGAGGGGCATAAAATGTTTCTATAGCCTAGTTTGTCCGCCGTTTGAATAATGTTTGAGGTATTTTCCCATGAAGAACGCAAGCTGCCTTCAGGCACTCCCAAATGATGGTAATCATCAGAACATAAAGGTGCGAACCATGCGATTTCTGCTGCAGTGGTGTGTTCTGATCTTATAGGGACAATAGACAAGTTAGCTTTCTTCCATTGATTAATTGAGTGATTTAAATTACTATAACAATTGTGTATCAATATATCAATAGTGCATCAATTAACAAAAATCTCACAGTATATGAAATCTGCATTATCCAAAAATCGACTACCATTGCATGTTGAAATTAGTGAAATGTTAGCGCGTGAAATTCAAGCTGGGATATTGGCTGATGGATCACGCTTGGCCTCTGAACGTTTGATGGCAGACGAGCTTGGGGTAGCCGTTGGCACCTTGCGTAAGGCATTAATGGAGCTAACACAAAAAGGCCTTTTGGAGCGAGTGCAAGGTTCTGGTAATTATGTTCGTAAACCTATGCAGTCTCAACACATTGATACAATATACAGTTTCTTCCGCTTAGAGTTAATCAAAGGAGGAGGTCTGCCAACGGCTCAAGTTTTATCCGTTGAAAAGCTTAACAAAGCTAAATATTTTCCAGCATTGGGTCCTCAATTTGGAACTGCTGCCGACGGATTTAGAATAAGAAGATTAAGGCAGCTGAATTCAATTGATAGTGCGATTGAGGAGATATGGATAGATGCGCCTAAAAATAGACACGTGAGTGTGGAAGATTTGTCCGACTCATTATATTTGTTTTATCGTGAAAATCTTAAATTTTGGATTACTAGCGCAGAAGATCAAGTGAGCGTAAAACAGATGCCAGATTGGACCCCCGCTACGTTTGCCAAAGACTCAACAGTGAGTCATTTAAATAATGAGGATAAAGTATGGGGATATATTGAGCGCCAAAGCTATGATCAAAATAATCTGCTTGCTGAATATTCACTGACTTGGTTTAACCCTCGGGTTGCGCGTTATGTCGCGCGTATAAAATAATGAAGGGGTATTTTTCGTGACGGCTTTAAACTATGGCATGATCGGGTGTGGCATGATGGGTCAGGAGCATATCAAGAATATTAAACTGCTTGAGAATACCCGTATCGCGGCAATTTTTGAACCCGATTCTGGTATGGCAACCGTCGCAAAAAAACTGGCCCCTGAAGCGGAATTTGAGCCATCAATAAAAGCATTGTTAGGGCGAAAAGACCTTGATTGTCTGGT
>DDCR01000017.1 GCA_002335115.1 Oceanospirillaceae bacterium UBA2001 | reverse complement strand
AAGGTTTGAAGTAAGGTTTGAAGTCAGAGGGATAAAGTTGACTCTTCTAGAAATTTAGCAGTTGTATAAATACTACTAAATTTGCATTATGTTTGAGGTTTAGAAACACTCAGGTGAGGTGTTTTAGTTTTTTGATTAGATGAGTCCTTAAAGGCACAGGCGTTAATTGAATGAGTTGCTTTTGGCGCTGCTGCAGTTGTTTTAGGGCCCAGTCTATGTGCTCCTTAACCATTGGACTGGCCAAAGGCTGCTGATCATTAAGTGCCTTGATAATATTTTCTGTGGCCGGACCATTACCTAAACCGATAGCTAAATTGCGTTGCCAACCTTCAAACCCAGCACGCCTTATGGGTGAGCCTTCGGTGCGGCTAAGGAATTGCTCTTGCGTCCACATAAATAGCTCGGCTAATTTCGCTTGGTCTAATCCGTGACGAGGTTTAAAGTCATCTTCATGGCTCACCGCTGGGGCTCGGTTCCACGGACAGGCCAGTTGACAATCATCGCAACCAAAGACGCGGTTGCCCATTAATGGACGCAGTTCTTCGTCAATAGAGCCTTTGTGTTCTATCGTCAGGTAGGCTATACAACGGTTGGCATCAAGCACATAAGGCTCAGGAAAAGCGGAGGTTGGGCATACCGTCATGCAGGAACTGCATCGACTGCAATGGTCCTTATCATAGGGGGGGTCAATCGGGAGCGGCAGATCAATAAAGATCTCACCTAAAAAAAACCAAGACCCTTGCTTGCGGTTGATAAGCAGGGTGTGTTTGCCTTGCCAGCCCAGACCCGCTTTTTGTGCAAGGGGTTTTTCTAGCACAGGAGCGCTGTCAACGAACACACGGTGGCCAAATGGGCCGACTAAAGCTTCAATGGCTTTACTCAGTTGCGCCAAGCGCTTGCGCACCAGTTTATGGTAATCGCGGCCAAGGGCATAGCGAGCAATATAAGCTTGTTCTGCATCTTCGAGAGTGCTGAGCGTGGTTAACGTTGGGTCTAAGTAATCCATGCGTAAACATATGATGCGCTGTGTACCTGGCACCAGTTCATGGGCACGATAACGTTTGCTACCGTGTTTACTCATGTAGTCCATGTTGGCATGGTAGCCAAGATCTAACCACTGTTCGAGGCGTTGACCTGCTGCTTCGTTATCCGTATCAGTAATGCCACAATCGGCAAAGCCAAATTCTTCAGCCAGTTGTTTGATACGCAGGGCAATATCTGCAAGCTCCTGCTCTGTGAGGGCTGGGGGCGAAGTTGGCGAAGGTGGCGAAGGTGGTGCCGCTGATAATGGAGCGTTTAATGTTGGCATAGCGCTTATTCTAACCTAGTCGAATCACACGAAGCTGTAAAAACTAAAAAAACCAATGAAATAACGACTAGAATGGCGGTTTTTATTGTGCTTTTAGGCTATATTGCAATCTATTAAATGACCCACAACATAGGATCAATGCCTTCATGTCCCAAGAGTACCAACTACAAGCCCACGGAGAAGATGCAATGGTGGCTTTGGGTATGCGATTTGGTCAGGTGTTAAGTGCGACTGCTCCAGGAGTGACAGTATTTTTACAAGGCGACTTGGGTATGGGAAAAACCACCTTCACCAGAGGGATTATGCGCCATTTTGGCCATCAAGGAGCAACCAAAAGCCCTACTTATACACTGGTGGAACCTTATCAGTTTAAGCAGCAAAAGGTACATCACTTCGACCTTTATCGCTTGGGGCACCCTGAAGAATTAGAATACTTGGGTATTCGAGACTACTTTGATGGCTGTGCGATTAATTTGATAGAGTGGCCGGATAAAGGTAGGGGTTTCTTACCCAATGCTGATGTTGTTTTAACAATTCACCCGTTGGAGCGGGGGCGCAAACTTACCTTTGTGGCTCAAACCAACATGGGTGATGGCGTCTTGGTTCACCTAGGTAAGGTAAAGCAATGAGGTTGTTGTTGTTGGCTTTCTTAGTGAGCTGCCCCGTGCATACGTGGGCAGCCAGTATAGAAAATATTCGTATTTGGCCTGCTCCTGATAATACTCGGTTAGTGTTTGACACCAGTGCTGCTGTTACCTTTGAAAAAATTACGCTAGATAACCCAGACCGTCTAGTGATTGATATTGATCGAAGTACTTTAGCCACCTCTTTAGTATTAGACTTTACTAATAGTCCCATACGTAGCATTCGGTCTAGCCAACGTAGCGATAACAAATTAAGGTTAGTACTCGACTTAGCGTACAAAACTAATCATAAAATTTTCACCTTGGTGCCGAACTCGAGTTATGGTCATCGTTTGGTGGTCGACTTATCCAATTATAAAAAACCGCCGGTAAAACTGGCAACAGGCGCCGTGGTACAGCCATCACAGCCAAAAACCACTGCCCTAAGCAGCTTGGACCTGCTGGATAGTCAAAGGGATATTCTGATTGCCATAGATGCTGGCCATGGTGGCGAAGACCCTGGTGCTTTGGGCCCCAGGTTTGGTGGTAAAAAGCTACAAGAAAAGCGTGTGGTTTTAAGCATTGCGAAATACCTAGAAGCGCTATTAAAAAAGGAACCAGGGTTTGAGCCGCTGCTGACTCGCACAGGTGATTACTATATTAGTTTGAGGGGTCGAACCAACAAAGCCCGCAAAGCCAAGGCCGATTTGTTTATTTCTATTCATGCCGATGCTTTTAAAAATGGCAAAGCCAAAGGGGCATCGGTGTGGATATTGTCGTCTCGAGGAGCCTCGAGTGAAATGGGACGATGGTTGGCGCAAAAAGAAAATGATGCTGACCAAATTGGAGGCATTGGTGGCATTAGTTTGGAAGATAAAGAGGATGATGTGGTGATGACATTAATTGATATGTCTATGAACTACAGCCAAACAACTGGTGAGGGCATTGCTCGAGAAGTGCTTGGACATATCGGGAAAATTGCTAAGTTGCACAAAAAACATGTAGAAAAAGCGGGCTTTGTGGTGCTTAAATCACCCGATGTGCCCTCTATTCTTGTGGAAACTGGGTTTATTTCTAACCCTGGTGAGGCTGCAAAACTGCGCACTAAGCAGTATCAACAAAAAATGGCAAGGGCTATTTTTATGGGTATAAAAAACTACTTTTACAATCACCCTGAAGCGAATACTTACATTGCCTCTGTGGTAGAAGCAAAGCGAAAATTACGCTCCTATAAGGTGGTGTCAGGTGATACACTTTCACGCATTGCTCAACGTTTTAGTACCAGTGTGAAGCGGTTGCAAATTGCTAATAAAATGACTAATAAATCCACCTTGCAGGTGGGTAGAGTACTAATTATTCCAGCTGGCTAGTTGGCCTGCCCATTATTGATTACGAGTCCCCAATGATTGCAAAAATCCATCAACTAAGTCCTCGTTTGGCCAACCAAATTGCTGCCGGTGAAGTGGTAGAACGGCCAGCCTCAGTCATAAAAGAACTGTTGGAAAACTGTCTCGACGCTAAAGCCACAAGAATTGATGTCGAAGCAGAACAAGGCGGCGTAAAGCTGATGCGGGTGCGAGATAATGGTACCGGTATTGGTGAACAAGATCTTGAGTTGGCGCTGAGTCGACATGCAACCAGTAAAATCTCTAGTTTAGACGATTTAGAATCAGTAAAAAGTCTTGGCTTCCGTGGAGAGGCGTTAGCGAGTGTAAGTTCGGTATCTAGGCTAACGTTAACATCCAATGTTGAGGATCAAGACAACGCTTGGCAAGTGATCACTGAAGGCCGCGATATGAAGGCACAATTGCAGCCTGCTGCGCATCCTACAGGCACGAGCGTTGAAGTCAGGGACTTGTTTTTTAATACCCCTGCTAGGCGAAAGTTTTTACGCACAGAAAAAACGGAGTTTGGTCATTTAGAAGAAGTGATAAAACGTCTGGCCTTAAGTCGTTTTGACGTGGCCTTTAGCCTGAAGCACAATCAAAAAGTGATTCACAACTTACGTCCAGCAGATACCCAAGCCGCGCAAGAAAAACGTGTGGCTAGTGTGTGTGGACCCGCCTTCATAGAACAAGCTTTGCATATAGATATGGAAGCGCCCGGTTTAAGGTTATGGGGATGGGTTGGATTGCCCACTTTTTCTCGCAGCCAAATGGACTTACAGTACTTTTTTGTGAACGGCCGTGTAGTGCGTGACAAGTTAGTGGGCCATGCTGTTCGTCAGGCCTACCGTGATGTGCTTTACCACGGCCGTCATCCAGCCTTTGTTTTGTATTTAGAGCTCGAGTCAGCCAATGTAGATGTGAACGTCCACCCTACTAAAAACGAAGTGCGGTTTCGTGATGGTCGCCTAGTGCATGATTTTATTTTTCGGAGTTTACATAAAGCCTTGGCTCAGGTTCGACCAGAAACACCGACTGGGGGCGGAATTGAACAGTTGGGAGTGATGCAAGAACAGGCGGCAATGCCAGTACAGGGGCTTGAGGCAGGGGTGTTTGCGGGTCAAACTCAAGTAGACTTGGGCCAAGCAGCAGGTAACCCTGCAGCACCAGCCATGCAGCCTATGCCTTGGCAGGGCGCTTCTTTCAATCAGTATTCTCCAAGGCAAATGCAAGAACAAGCTCAAGTGTATGCAAGCTTGCATGGAGACCTCAATGCGTCAGAGGCTGCTGTCACAGAGGCTGGCCAAGTGCCTCCTTTGGGTTACGCTGTGGCCCAATTACATGGCATTTATATTGTGTCTGAAAATGCTAAAGGCTTAATATTAGTCGATATGCATGCGGCTCATGAGCGTATTGTTTATGAAAAAATGAAAATTTCTTGGGCCCAACAGGGTATAAAAGCACAGCCTTTATTAGTGCCTATCTCCATCGCTGTAAGTTCCCGCGAGGCCGATCAAGTGGAGACTCAGCAAGAGCTATTTGCTGAGCTAGGTTTTGTCATTGATAGGGCTGGCAGTGAAAATATACTGGTGCGGCAAGTACCGAGTTTGTTGCAACATGCTAATGTTGAACAACTGGTGCGTGATGTATTGGCAGATGTCGTTACCTATGGAAGCAGTGATCGCATCAGGGCTGCTCATAATGAACTCTTAGGTACCATGGCATGCCATGGGGCGGTGCGGGCTAACCGTCGACTTAATCATGTCGAAATGAACGCGTTGTTGCGAGATATGGAAATTACGGAGCGCAGTGGTCAATGCAATCATGGGCGTCCTACATGGACTCAGTTAAGTCTATCTGAGTTAGACAAGTTATTTATGCGAGGGCAGTAATTAGTGTCTTCAATTCAGCTTGCAGCTGATCAATTGCCGCCCGCTATTTTTTTAATGGGTCCCACCGCGGCAGGGAAAACAGACCTCGCTATAGAGTTGGTGCAACAGCGAGCCTGTGAAATTATTTCTGTGGATTCAGCACAGATCTACAAAGGTATGAACATTGGCAGTGCCAAACCCGATGCGGCCACCTTAAAGACGGCACCACACCATCTGATTAATATTTGTGACCCTCTGGAAGCCTATTCAGTGGCTCGGTTTCGTGCTGATGCTCTAGACTTGATGGTCCAAATTACGGCCCGTGGCAAAGTGCCTTTATTGGTAGGTGGTACCATGATGTACTACAAAGCGCTAATGGACGGTTTAGCAACATTGCCTGCCTCAGATCCTGCCACGAGGCAGCAGTTAGAGCAAGACATAGATGACTATGGATTAAGTGCGATGCATTTACGTTTATGTGCCATTGACGCTGAGTCTGGCGCACGAATTAATGCGGCTGATGCACAGCGCATTACGCGGGCTATGGAAGTCTTCTTGCTCAGTGGAGAAACTTTAACCACCCATTGGTCTAAGCAAAAGCAAAAGCGGTTGCCCTATCAAGTGACATCCGTTGGAGTTTGGCCGGCACAGCGGTCTGTGTTGCACGAACGGATTGAGCAACGCTTTGAAATAATGTTGCAGCAAGGTTTTAAGCACGAAGTGGAGCGCCTCATAGAGCGCGGGGACTTACACCTCGATTTACCATCTATGCGGTGCGTGGGTTATCGTCAGATGTGGCAGCACCTGACTGGCGTATACGATTACCCAACCATGCAGTACAAAGGTATTGTTGCGACTCGGCAATTAGCCAAAAGGCAGCTAACCTGGCTACGAAGTTGGCCAGACCTCAACATATTTAATAGCCTAGATACAAAATTAACATTCAAAGTTTTGCAATTATTCGATAGAATAGAGGCTTAGCGTAAAGGCTGCGTAAAACGCCTTGCATCTAATGGTGTATTTACGCATTATCCAACGAACTTAAAGTTTAAAGTTAGACTAATGACACAAGGAGCTATCATGTCAAAAGGGCAAACACTACAAGACCCTTATTTAAACGTATTACGCAAAGAACGGGTACCAGTTTCTATTTTCTTGGTCAATGGGATTAAGTTACAGGGGCAAATTGAGTCCTTCGATCAGTTTGTCATTTTATTGAAAAACACAGTCTCTCAAATGGTTTATAAGCATGCTATTTCGACTGTTGTGCCATCGCGGCCGGTTAAAATGCCAGCAGAAGATGAACTAGAATAGGTTTGATGGTTTTTCTGAAACCCCAACGAGCACCAAAAGGTGCTCGATTTGATTTAGGTGATCATATTGTTCTTTGAACGTCACCAAGCAGGCGAACGTGCGATTCTTGTCCATTTAGAAATGGGCCAAGAAGGCGAGCGCGAAGACGCTAATGAATTAAAAGAGCTGGTTTATTCCGCTGGCGCAAATCCCCTACAAACCATTGGTGGTTCGCGCGCGACTCCGCACCCAAAAACGTATGTTGGGTCTGGTAAAGTGGAAGAGATTAAGTTGGCGGTACATCAGCACGAGGCCGAAATAGTCATTTTTAACCATGCGTTAAGCCCAGGCCAAGAAAGAAGCCTGGAGCTCGAATTACAGTGCAGAGTTTTGGATCGTACGGGTTTGATACTTGATATTTTTGCCCAACGAGCCCGCACCCATGAGGGTAAATTGCAAGTTGAGTTGGCTCAGTTAGAGCACATGTCCACCCGTTTAGTTCGAGGATGGACTCACTTAGAGCGGCAAAAGGGTGGTATCGGTCTGCGCGGCCCAGGCGAAACTCAGTTAGAAACTGATCGGCGTTTGTTACGGGTGCGTATCAACACAATATTGAAACGCTTGGGTAAGGTGCGAAAGCAGCGTGAACAGGGGCGACGAGCCGGCCGTCGGGCTGAAGTTCCAACGATTTCTTTGGTGGGTTACACCAATGCGGGAAAATCCAGTTTGTTTAACCGCATAACAATAGCGCAAGTGTATGCTGCGGACCAATTGTTTGCTACTTTAGACCCCACCTTTAGACGTCTTGAAATTAAAGATGTTGGCCCCACTATATTAGTGGACACCGTTGGCTTTATTCGCCATCTGCCCCACAAGCTCGTAGACGCCTTTCGTGCTACGTTGCAAGAAACGGCAGAAGCCACGTTATTGTTGCATTTGATCGACGCACATGACGAAAAAAGAGATGACAACATCGAGGAAGTGGATTCTGTATTGGCAGAAATTGGTGCTGATGATCTGCCTCATTTGTTGGTATACAACAAGATTGATATGTTAGATGATTGCCCCGCACGGATCGACAGAGATGGTTATGGCGTGCCAAGAAGGGTTTGGCTAAGTGCCTTAACTGGAGAAGGGGTTGATCTTTTGGTGCAGGCCATTAGTGAGCGTTTAGGTGGTGAGTTATTTGCTCAACAAATTGTGTTGCAACCCCAGCATGGAAATTTAAGAGCCCAGCTGTTTGCTTTGGACGCGGTAGAAAAAGAGGGTATTAACGACCAAGGGCATATGATCTTGGACGTGCGCTTGCAAAAGCGAGATTTTTTACAAATATTGAGTCGCATAGGGATGGATGCAACGCCTTTTGTAGGCAAACCAGCAAATCCTTGGGATTCGTAAGTCATTTAATAACTGTAGTGATCGGGAGAAGATTATGGCCTGGAATGAACCGGGTAATAACGGTAAAGACCAAGACCCATGGGGTGGCAATCGCCGGCCAAATGGACAAGATCAGGGACCACCTGATTTAGATGAAGCATTAGGTAAGTTGATTGAAAAGTTCAATGGTTTATTTGGTGGTTCTGGTAATAAAAATACCTCTGGATCAGGTGGTAACACCCCTGCTCCAACAGGTAAAATTATTGGTTTTGGCGCCGCTATTGTTTTAGTTTTATGGGCGGGTATGGGTTTCTATACCGTGGACCAACAAGAGCGAGCCGTGGTATTACGCTTAGGTAAGTTCAGTGAAACTGTGCAGCCAGGTTTGCATTGGAATCCGCCACTAGTGGACAGCGTCACCAAGGTTAATGTCACTGCAGTGCGTAACGTTGAGAATCGCGCTTTGATGCTTACCGAAGATGAAAATATTGTCGAGGTGGGTTTGTCGGTGCAATACATTGTGTCTAACCCTAAAGATTTCTTACTTGAAGTTAGGGAACCCGATAGTAGCTTGTTACAAGCGACTCAAAGTGCTCTGCGTCATGTTGTGGGTGGTTCAGAAATGCACTCGGTACTGACCGAAGGTCGCGCGCTTTTGGCCTTAGATATCGAAAGCCGGTTGCAGGCCTTGTTAGATGAATACCGAACGGGTTTAGAAGTCATTAAGGTCAATATTGAGAATACGGCTGCACCTTCCCAAGTGCAAGATGCCTTTGACGACGTTATTAAGGCCCGAGAAGATGAGCAGCGTGTTAAAAACGAAGCCCAAGCCTACGCTAATGGTATCGTGCCCGAATCGCGTGGCCGGGCTCAACGGGTCAGTGAAGAGGCGCAAGCCTATCGCGAGCAAGTGGTCGCCCGTGCTGAAGGTGAGGCAACTCGTTTTACTAAATTGCTAACTGAATACCAGAAAGCGCCAGAAGTAACACGCGAGCGTCTTTACCTAGTGGCGATGGAAGATGTGCTTTCCAATGCCTCAAAGGTCATGGTAGACGTAGAGGGTGGTAATAACATGATGGTGTTACCACTGGATCAAATCATGCAGAACCAATCAATACGGGCTGCAGCAGGTGCCTCTGGTAAGGGGTCTTCCAGTATGGTTGACGAAATTACCAGTCGGGTGATTCAGCAGCTAACCCAAGGTGGTTCAGCTTCAAGGGAGTCTCGTTAACATGGCTACTCGTACTTTAGTAACCTTAATTGGCTTATTTGTGGCGCTGCTTCTGGCTTCATCTTCATTATTTGTGGTGAAGGAGACAGAACGCGCGATCATGTTACAGTTTGGTGAGGTGGTTGAATTTGATATTCAACCTGGCCTTCATGCAAAAGTTCCTTTTGTGAACACGGTGCGTATCTTTGATGCGCGCGTGCTGACATTGGATGCGCGTCCGCAACGATACCTCACCTTAGAAAAGAAGGCGTTGATCGTTGATTCCTTCGTTAAGTGGCGTATCGATGATGTGGCAGTGTATTACACCTCGACGTCGGGTGATGAATTTACTGCGGCTAAATTATTGGCATCCAGAGTAGATACAGGTTTGCGTAACCAGTTTGGTGAGCGAACGTTAACCGAAGTAGTGTCTGGTGAGCGTGATGATTTAATGGCAGAACTGCTTGCAGAGCTTAATCAAGTGGTCAAATCAGACATGGGCATAGAAGTAGTTGACGTGCGTGTGAAGCGCATTGACTTACCCCAAGAGGTTAGTGAATCAGTATACGGCCGCATGCGCACTGAGCGTGAGCGTGAAGCTCGTGAACTGCGCTCAAAGGGTAAGGAGCTTGCTGAAGGTATTCGTGCCGATGCAGACCGCCAGGAGACTGTTATCGAAGCGAACGCTTACCGTGAATCACAACTTATTCGTGGTGATGGTGATGCTATTGCAGCAGCAACCTATGCAGCAGCCTTTAACCAAGATCCAGAATTCTATAGCTTTTACCGCAGCTTAGATGCTTATCGTAAAACTTTTGGGGCTGGTGGTGATGTGATGCTGATTGAACCCGATAGTGAATTCTTTAAGTACATGAACCAGTCGACTTTGAAGTAAGTCTCTGGCGAGTTATTGTAAAGTCATAAAAGGCCCATTGAGGGCCTTTTATGTGCCCGCCTTTGCAGCTGAAAAGCTAGTCATTTGCGGCGAAAACAAGTAACATAGCGTAACCGAGAAGTAGGGTCCGCGAAGGACCGTATGATGCTCGGTTTTTTTGTGTTTGAAGCATTAGTAAAAAATCATGAATGAATTGATTCAACACTTACTTGTGGCACTTTGCTTGATGCTAATCATAGAAGGTATTTTGCCTTTTTTATACCCGCAACGATGGCGTAACTTAGTGGTTAGGTTAGCTCAGATAAGCAACCGCAATATGCGAGCTTTAGGCTTGGCAAGTATGTTGTTAGGCCTTTTTTTACTGCTTTTAGTGCGATGATTAAAGCAATGTTTAAGTATCAGGAACTCAAATGAGTCGTGTAAATCGTTGGTTATTGCCAGATGGCGTCAAAGAAGTGCTGCCCCCAGAAGCTGCTCGGATAGAGAGCCTGCGCCGAACTGTGGTTGATCTATACCAAGCATGGGGTTACAACTTAGTGATGCCGCCGCTGATCGAATACATTGATTCGTTATTAATTGGTACTGGCGACGATTTGGATTTAGCCACATTTAAGGTGATAGATCAAAAAACTGGACGTACCATGGGTATCCGGGCAGATATTACCCCTCAAGTCGCCCGCATTGACGCTCACAGCATTGCCTGTGATGGGATCAACCGCTTGTGTTACTCTAACACAGTACTCCACACCAGTGCAGCCAACCCATTGGCTTCTCGTAGCCCTTTGCAAGTGGGTGCAGAACTCTATGGGCATGCGGGCATCGATAGCGATCTTGAAGTCATTAGTCTGATGATAGAGACGCTCATAAGTGTTGGCATTAAACATCCCATTACCTTAGATTTGGGCCATGTGGGTATCTACCGTGGTCTAATCGAAGCCATTGGCGTAGCTGACGATGATGAAAAGGAGTTATTTAATTTGCTCCAAAGCAAAGCGGTCGCAGACATAGACCAATTGATTGCAGCCATGGATTTAACCGATGAGGCAAAAATAATATTGTCTCAATTGCCTCGCTTATATGGTGAAACCACTGTTTTGCCGAAGGCTGAAGAAATATTTGGCAATGTGTCTGCGCAAGTTTCTGCAGCCATTAGGTATCTGCGAGAGTTGGCAGAGGCGGTGAAGGCTCGTTTCCCACAAGTCACCTTGTACATAGATTTGGCTGAACTACGGGGATACGAATACCATACAGGCGTTGTTTTTGCTGCCCTCACGCCTGCTTTTGGACAAGCCATTGCAAATGGGGGTCGTTATGATGACATCGGCAGTGTTTTTGGCAGAGCTCGCCCAGCCACTGGGTTTAGTGCTGACTTAAAGGTGCTATCAGAATTATCTGAGGTGCCTATTAAGCAAGCCGATGCTATTTTAATGCCCATTGAAGCTGAATTGACTCCTACACAGCGTCAAAGCCTTTGGGAAATGCAATCCCAATTACGTCAGCAAGGTGAGTGTGTGTTGGCACAGCTAAGTGATAGCCCAGTGCCAGCAAACTGTGCTCGTCGATTGGTATGGCAAGACAGTGTTTGGACCCTAGTCGCAACACCTTAAGTTTAGATAGCTTGCTATTATAAACTACGAATTTAATTATGCGTGATTTCACGTTTGGCAGTCATTAACTAGAGCAAAAAATTATGGGTAAGAATGTCGTCGTTTTAGGCACCCAGTGGGGTGATGAAGGCAAAGGTAAGATCGTGGATTTACTCACAGATCAGGCCACGGCAGTGGTACGTTTTCAAGGTGGTCATAATGCGGGTCATACATTGGTCATTGACGGTGAGAAAACCGTTTTACATTTGATTCCTTCAGGTATCCTCCGTGATACGGTCACCTGCTTTATTGGCAATGGTGTTGTGGTTGCCATGGACGCGTTACTGAAAGAAATGGCAGGCTTGGAAGAGCGCGGCGTTCCTGTGCGTGACCGTTTGCGTATTAGTACCGCTTGCCCATTAATTCTGCCTTACCATGTGGCCTTAGATCAGGCCCGAGAGATTGCTCGTGGCGAGGAAAAAATTGGCACCACTGGACGTGGAATTGGACCCGCCTACGAAGACAAAGTTGCCCGTCGTGGCCTACGCTTGGGTGATTTGTTGGACCCACAGCGATTTGCTACCAAACTTAAAGAAGTCATGACTTATCATAATTTTGTGTTACAAAACTTCTACCGAGTTAAGCCATTAGACTATAACGAAGTGTTAACTACCGCCTTAGCACAAGCAGAGCAAATTAAAGCCATGTTCACAGATGTGACTGCAGAAATTCACGATTTACGTCGGGCTGGAGCAGACATATTATTTGAAGGTGCTCAAGGTACCCTATTGGATATTGACCACGGCACATATCCCTTCGTGACTTCCTCCAACACCACAGCAGGTGGCACAGCCACTGGATCTGGTTTTGGACCTTTGTACTTGGATTATATCTTGGGTATTACCAAAGCCTATACGACTCGAGTTGGCAGCGGTCCATTCCCCACAGAGCTATTTTGTGACCTTGGTGCAGGCCTAGCTGAGCGTGGTCATGAGTTTGGTGCGACCACAGGTCGGGGGCGTCGTTGTGGTTGGTTTGATGCGGTGGCTCTTAAACATGCGATTCAAATTAATAGCGTCTCAGGTATCTGCCTGACTAAGCTAGATGTATTGGATGGTATGGAAGAAATTAAATTATGTGTGGCTTATCATGATAGTGAGGGTAATGCAGTATCTTGCCCCAGTGATGCTGAAGGATTTGCAGCAGTTACCCCCATTTATGAAACCATGCCTGGCTGGACAGAATCGACCGTAGGGGCGCAGACAGAAGCGCAATTACCAGCGGCCGCATTGGCCTATATCGCTCGTATTGAAGTCTTGATCGAAGCGCCTGTGGACATTATCTCCACTGGCCCAGATCGTATTGAAACCATTGTAAAACGCCACTCTTTTGGCAACTAGGAAAAAATGACACAAATAGATGATCCACACGCTCAACGTGAGGCGCAGAAGTATGACAACCCAATTCCCAGTCGTGAATTCATTATGGACCACTTGCGTGAACGCAGTGGTCCAGCAACGCTTAAACAAGTTAGCTTTGAACTGGCTCTGTTTGAGGCTGAGGACGTGGAAGCACTGCGCCGTCGATTGCGTGCTATGGAACGTGATGGTCAGCTAATTAGTGATCGTAAAGGTGCCTATGGTGCCATTAAAAAGATGGATCTGATTCACGGTCGCATTATTGGTCACCGTGATGGCTTTGGTTTTTTAAGGCCAGAAGAGGGTGGGGATGATTTATTTCTTAGCCACCGCCAGATGCGCGCTGTGATTGATGGTGACAAGGCGCTCGCGCGCATTACAGGTATCGACCGCAAGGGCCGCAGCGAGGGTGCCATTGTTGAAGTGACTGAACATAATACCCAGCAAGTTGTAGGCCGGTTGACCAAAGAAAACGGCATTTGTTTTGTGCGTCCAGATAATCAACGAATTAGCCAAGATATTCTTATTGCCAACGACAATGTGTTGCAAGCCAAGCATGGGCAATACGTCACAGTGCGTATCACTCACCAGCCTAATAAACGTAACCAGGCAGTGGGGGAAGTGGCGGAAATTTTGGGTGAGCACATGGCTCCGGGTATGGAGATTGATGTGGCCATTCGCACCCATGAAATACCTCACGAATGGCCTGCAGAGGCCAGTAATGAAGCGGCCCAACTCAAAGCAGAAGTCTCCGAGGCAGATAAGCAAGATCGTATTGACCTGCGTGATATGCCTTTTGTCACTATTGATGGTGAAGATGCCCGCGATTTTGATGATGCAGTCTATTGCCGAAAAAGAACCCTTGGTGGATGGCGTTTATACGTGGCGATTGCAGATGTGAGTCATTATGTGCGCATTGGCACAGCCTTAGATGCAGAAGCTCATCGGCGCGCAACTTCAGTATATTTCCCTGAACGCGTCATTCCGATGCTGCCAGAAGCCATCTCCAATGGTTTATGTTCTCTTAACCCCCATGTTGATCGATTGGTTATGGTGTGTGAAATGACCATTAGTGGCAACGGAAAACTGGGCGGTTACCAATTTTATGAGGGGCTTATTCATTCTCATGCGCGCTTAACTTACACCAAAGTGGGAGCTATGCTTGATGGAGATAATGAGCAATGCTTGCCACTGCGGCAAGAATATGAACATGTGGTTAAGCCCCTAGACCAATTGCACAAACTGTATTCTGCTTTGCGTTCAGCTCGTGATGCACGTGGAGCAATTGATTTTGAAACTCAAGAAACACGCATCATTTTTGGTGAAGATCGTAAGATAGATGCGATCGTGCCAGTGCACCGTAACGACGCGCATAAACTCATTGAAGAATGTATGCTGGCAGCCAATGTGAGCACTGCTAAGTTCTTAGAGAAGCATAAATTAGATGGTTTGTTTCGCGTCCATAAAGGGCCTAAGCCGAGTAAGCTAGAAAACTTACGTGGTTTTTTGGGTGAAATGGGTCTGTCTTTAAAAGGGGGTGATGAACCTCAACCCAAGCACTATCAAGCTTTGTTGAGTTCTATTAAAGATCGGCCAGACGCAAATCTAGTGCAAACGGTGATGTTGCGTTCTTTAAGTCAAGCCGTTTATACCCCAGAAAACGAAGGTCACTTTGGTTTGGGTTACTCAGCCTATGCGCACTTTACATCACCTATTCGTCGCTATCCTGACTTATTAGTTCACCGTGCTATACGGAGTGTGATTCAGAGTAAGCAATCGAGCCGTTATGTTAAGCGAATAACAGCCACCCAAAAGCAACCCACTTCGCCTTGGTATCCCTACTCCACAGCCAATATTGTGGTTTTTGGTGAACATTGTTCAACTGCAGAACGACGAGCTGATGCTGCAGTTTGGGATGTAGAAGGCTGGCTTAAGTGTGAGTACATGCAAGGCCATATAGGTGATTATTTCTACGGCACTATTAACGCCGTCACCGGCTTTGGTTTGTTTGTTGAGCTCGAAGACGTCTATGTAGAAGGTCTGGTGCATATTAGTGCATTACCAGGTGACTATTATCACTTTGATGCTGCAAAACACTGCCTCCAAGGAGAACGCAGTGGCAAAAGTTTCCGCTTGGGTGACACTATTGAAGTACAGGTGGTCCGAGTAGACCTGGATGAGAAGAAGATTGACTTTGAGTTGGCTGATGCGCCACCAAAGCCTAAATCTAAGCCCAAAGCTACACCAAAATCCAAAAAAACCAATGCTGAAAAGTCTGCAAGTAGTCAAGCAGGTGGACCTTTATTCGATCAAAAGGGTAAGCCAACTGCAAGTGCAAAAAAGCCTCGCCGTAAAAAAACGGTACCAAAATAAGGTATTTGAGACGGGTTAATTATGGCTAATATTGAGTACGTGTTTGGCATTCATGCGGTGCAAACCAAATTACAACGCAACCCAGAACGGGTGCAGGAAGTTTGGTTTCAAGAAGGTCGTGAAGATCAACGCTTAAATCAAGTTAAAGGGTTGGCAGATGAGCAGGGCATTGAAAGCCAAGTCATGCCCCGCCGTGAATTGGATAACAAGGTCAAAGGACGTCACCAAGGCGTGGTCGCTGCTTGTACTCCCAACCCAGCTAAGGACGAAGGCTTTCTTAAGGACCTACTAGAAAATTTGCAGGTACCTGCTTTTTTATTGATTCTTGACGGCGTTACGGACCCCCATAACTTGGGAGCCTGCTTGCGCACAGCAGACGCTGCAGGCGTGCATGCGGTCATAGCACCAAAAGACAAATCGGCCTCACTTAATAGCACCGTAAGCAAAGTCGCCTGCGGTGCTGCAGAGACTATGCCCTTTGTGCAGGTAACTAATCTAGCTCGATGTCTCAAAATTTTGCAAGACGCTGGGGTATGGATTACTGGCACAGCAGGTGAAGCGACCCAGCATATCCACCAAGTCGACCTCAAAGGTCCTGTGGCTTTAATTATGGGAGCCGAAGGAGATGGCATGCGACGGCTCACTCGGGAAGGGTGCGATCAATTGGTTAAAATTCCGATGGCAGGAGAGGTGAGCAGCCTTAACGTGTCTGTGGCGGCAGGCGTGTGCCTATTTGAAGCGGTACGCCAGCGCACTTAGTCCTCTGGGTTTGAGCCGTCTTGGTGCCATCTTGGTAACCTAAAGGCCAATATAAATTAGTCCTTGAGTAAAATGTCTTTCGCTTGATTAATCTGACTAGCAATGTAGGTGCTGCCGCCTTTATCAGGGTGGTTTTTGGCCATCAATCGTTTGTGTGCTGATAAAATCTCTTCATGACTTGCATTATCACCCACCTCTAAAATTTGTCGAGCTTGAGGTTTGTCCATCATTGAGGCATTACTGCTGCTGCGGCCACTGCGGCCACCGTCACTGCTGTCTTTAATTTTAGGACGAAAGCGTTTAATCATTTGCCAGATGC
>DDCR01000147.1 GCA_002335115.1 Oceanospirillaceae bacterium UBA2001 | reverse complement strand
GCTAAGTCAACATAGCCTCAATGAAAAGGATGTTGGTGGATGTGGTCTCATTATGGTAGCGACAAGTATTGAGTACCTTAAGCAAGCATACTTGCATCAACACCTTGAATTAACCTTAGGTGCAAGAGCCGTTGGCAAGGCAAGATTTACCATAGTCTATAAGCTCACAGAGCAACAGACTGAGCAAACCATAGCCCTTGGCGAAACTCATATGGGTTGTTTTGACTACCAAAATCAAAAGCCAGCACGTGCACCTCAGTCATTTTTAGCGATCCTCACCTAGGGATTACGGGCGCAATGACGTCATTTGAATACGCAGGTTATCTCAGTTTGAAGTTAATAGCCCTGCGGCACGTTGGTTGTTAATAAAGTGAAAAATATTACGAAAAGATTCTTTGACCTAAGCTTCATTGACTTAAGCAAAGTATAAAATTTGACCTAATGGGTTAATGTGCCTAACAAGAATGGGGTGTTGGGTTAGTCGAAGTAGGCGTAACAATAGGTAATAGGCGCTAAGCCAAGGCGCTGGGTTTCGCAAGACTGGCATTCATTATTAGTTGAGATCTTGGTGTACTTTTCACACTCAATGCACACTGCTTTATCCACCCCTTGCCACTGGGAGCCAGGAAATTCCTGCCAATGTTTGCCTAAACTAATAATCTCATGACCTTTGAGTAAGTCACCCGCATGGTAACGCCCCACAATGATTTTAATGCGTTGTTCTACGGCCCTTTTGCGTCGTTGTTCTTCCACTTGGTGCTGATCTGGCGCCATATGCCTTGCCAAAAGATTCATGGTATCAGCCATCCCTTGTTGCTGCTGCATGAAGTGTTTGAGGGCATGCTCAAGCTGGACTTGACGGCCTAGGGGGATACGATATGCGAGTAGATCCGGATCCCAATGACCCCCTGCAAGATGCAAGGATTCCATTAAGTCGATGTTATGATCACCATACAAGCGCAAGTCATTTGCTGTTGTTATCAGTTCGTAGCCAATCGGTAAATGGTTTAGTAACGAGGCACTAAAAGCCTTATCCACTGGCGTATCTTCTTCATCGAACCAGTCACTCATGATTTCACCTACACAGGTTACAGGGTAACTCCAGTTATTCTATGTCTTCATAGTCATCATAGTGATGCACCAAATCTTCAAAACGGGTATATTTACCTATAAAGGCTAAGCGTGAGGTACCAATGGGGCCATTACGTTGTTTACCAATGATGATTTCAGCTTTACCTTGATCATCACTGTCTTCGTTGTAAACTTCATCCCGATAGATAAACATAATTAGGTCAGCATCTTGCTCGATGGCACCTGATTCACGCAGGTCTGAGTTGACAGGACGCTTGTTAGGGCGGTTTTCTAGACTACGGTTCAGCTGTGATAGAGCCACAACTGGGCACTTAAGTTCCTTAGCTAGCGCTTTCAAGGAACGAGAAATTTCAGAGATCTCTGCTGTACGACCTTCCGTATGACCTTTAATCTGCATCAGCTGCAGATAATCAATCATAATCATACCCACGCTACCATGCTCACGAGCAATACGCCTAGATCTGGTGCGTATTTCAGTGGGGCTGAGGGCAGCACTGTCATCAATATATAAGGGTTTATCTTTTAATAAGTTAACTGCACCCGTTAACTTAGGCCAATCATCTTGTTCCAATTTACCCGTGCGCATGCGTGTGGCATCAATCCGCCCAAGAGATGACAACATACGCATCATCAGCTGTTCAGCAGGCATTTCCATACTAAACACTAAGATTGGCGCATCGCCAATCACCGCTGCATTTTCAACAATGTTCATGGCAAAGGCCGTCTTACCCATTGAAGGACGACCTGCGACAATAATTAAATCAGAATTTTGTAAACCAGCGGTCCGGTTATCAAGATCAGTAAAGCCCGTGCTTATGCCAGTGAGCGCACTTTCAGACCTAAACAGCAGGTCAATGCGTTCGACAGCCCCTTTGAGAATGGGATTAACATATCGAGGTCCACCCTCTTTTGGACGATCCTCGGCAATTTCAAATACTTTACGCTCAGCTTCATCCAATACGTCTCCCGATGAGCGGCCATCAGTATGAAAAGCAGAATCAGCGATTTCATTGGCGACACCAATGAGTTGGCGCAATATAGCCCTTTCACGCACAATATTGGCATAGGCGGTGATATTAGAGACGCTGGGCGTATTTTTAGCGAGTTCACCAAGGTAGCTCAAGCCACCAGCATTGGCTAATTCATCGATACGGCTCAACTCTTCTGATAGGGTCACCACATCGATGGGCCTAGAATCACCGATTAGCTTGGTCATTACGCGGAAGATGAGTCGATGATCTTGGCGGTAGAAATCCACCTCTGCAACAGCCTCAGACACTTGGTCCCACGCCATTTCATCCAGCATCAAGCCACCTAACACAGACTGTTCGGCTTCCAGCGACTGAGGAGGCACCTTGAGTGCGTCAAGTTGTGGGTCGGACTTAAGTAAGTGGGAAGCTGGTTGCATTAAAGTATCGATTTGATAATGTGATTACACAACTATGATAACCTTTACTACAGGCACAAAAAAGCCCCTTTACTGGGGCTTTTTAAAATTGCTTTTTGCTGACGCCGATCTGATCACACTAGGCACGTCAAAGGTCTTAGATTTCTTGACTGCGCCCGTTATGAACTGAGCAAAGTTTTACTCAGCAACCAGCGCTACAGTGACTTCTATAGTAATGTCACTGTGAAGTTGAATAGCAACAGTCGTTTCACCCAATGCACGCAACGTACCTTCAGGCAGACGGATTTCAGTTTTATCAACCGTGTGGCCAGCTTCCAAAAGCGCTGCTGCGATTTCGTTGGTGCCAATTGAACCGAACAGCTTACCTTCTTCACCAGCATTGGCAGCGATAGTGACTGTTAACTCACCCATGGCATCTGCACGGGTTTGCGCAGCAGATAACTTTTCAGCAGCAACTGCTTCTAGTTCTGAACGACGAGCTTCAAAAGCCTCTA
>DDCR01000176.1:3939-4253 GCA_002335115.1 Oceanospirillaceae bacterium UBA2001 | reverse complement strand
GAACGCCAATGGTTTCCTGATCAGTCATTAAATGTCGCTCCTTTTCATATAACTTTTCACATGGTTTTCACATACCTTATTCAAATGCTTTTTTCAGTGCAATATTTTTAAGAAAGCCACCTGCATTAGCGACCTAAAGGTTCATCTTCAACTTTGATCAGACAAGTGCTTTAGAGTGAACCCAAAGTGACACTTTGGGGATGTAAATGCGTCCTATCCCAATAATCTTATATTATATGACCTAAATGTCGACTATAGCGTCAATAAGCCATGCATTCCTGCAACCTGTGCCTTATAATGAGCGCCGGTTCTGC
>DDCR01000176.1:0-3916 GCA_002335115.1 Oceanospirillaceae bacterium UBA2001 | reverse complement strand
GCCGATCATTTTAATAGGAGGCAATATGTCTGAATATAAAATATTTACCTCAGAATCAGTTTCTGAAGGTCATCCAGATAAAATCGCCGATCAAATTTCTGATGCCATCCTTGATGCCATGTTGGAAAAAGATCCAGAATCCCGTGTCGCTGTAGAAACCCTTATTAAAACAGGTCTCGTTCTAGTGGCAGGCGAAGTTCGCACTGACTCTTGGGTGGACATTGAAGACATCGTGCGTGAAGTGATTACAGACATCGGCTACACGTCCTCAGAAATGGGCTTTGATGGCGCCTCATGTGCTATTTTAAACGCCATTGGCAAGCAATCTTCTGACATTGCTATGGGTGTCGATGAAAGCGCTGACAGCAATAAGGAACAAGGTGCTGGCGACCAAGGCTTGATGTTTGGCTATGCCAGTAATGAAACTGAAAGCCTGATGCCTGCACCCATTCACTATGCCCACAAATTAATGCAACAGCAGGCTAAAGTGCGAAAAGATGGAACCTTGCCTTGGTTGCGCCCAGACGCCAAGAGTCAACTGACTTTTCGTTATGGCAGTGATGGTAAGCCTTTGTCTGTGGATGCCGTCGTCGTCTCCACTCAGCATAGCGCCGATATCGACTTAGCCAGCCTTCGTGCTGCCGTCATGGAACATATTATCCGTCCTGTGATTCCAGCCCATTGGCTCACGGCAGACACTCAATATCACATTAACCCCACAGGCAATTTTGTGATTGGTGGCCCGGTAGGTGACTGTGGCTTAACAGGTCGTAAAATTATTGTCGACACCTATGGGGGTATGGCACGCCACGGTGGCGGTGCATTTTCTGGCAAAGACCCATCGAAAGTGGACCGTAGTGCCGCTTATGCAGGCCGCTACGTGGCAAAGAATATCGTGGCTGCAGGCTTAGCAGAGCGCTGTGAGATACAAATTTCTTACGCCATTGGTGTTGCTGAACCCACGTCTATCAGCCTTAATACCTTTGGTAGTGGTAAGATTAGTGATGCTGACATTGAAGCTTTAGTGCGCAGTCATTTTGATCTTAAAGCAGGAGGTTTAGTTGAGATGTTAGATTTAAAACGCCCAATCTACCGTGACACAGCCGCCTATGGTCATTTTGGCCGTGACAACCCCAATTTCACTTGGGAGCACACTGACAAGGCTGAAATTCTCCGTCTGGCAGCTGGCTTATAAGCCATGCGCACACCTCGTCTGTATACTCCACAGCCACTGCCTTTAGGACAAACTATTGAACTAGAGGTGGCCGCTGGGCATTATATAGGCAAGGTCCTTCGAATGCAGGAAAAACAAGAAGTTATCTTGTTTAATCAAGTTGGAACGCAAGTAAGCGCTCACATTTCAAATATTAGTAAGAAGATTGTTCGGGTATTGATTAGTGCTCAATTAGAGGCACCCCAAGCGTCTGTACTGCACACCCACTTGGGGCAGGTTATGTCTCGTGGGGAACGCATGGACTATGTGATCCAAAAAGCCACTGAACTTGGGGTCAATGAAATCACGCCGTTATATAGTAGCCGCTGTGAAGTTAAGCTGGACCATCAACGGCAAATTAAACGCCTCGCTCACTGGCAGCAAATTGCCATCAGTGCTTGCGAACAAAGCGGGCGCATCGACGTACCCTTAATTCACTCTCCACAAGCGTTAAGCACTTGGCTTGAAAACACTTCAGCTGAGGTTAAGTTGGTGTTGCACCCCCATGAAACTAGACCTTTAGAAGGACAACAAGCGCCTTTGAGTTGTGCCCTTTTAGTGGGGCCAGAGGGTGGGTTCACTCCCAAGGAAGTTGAGCAAGCGCATACGGAAGGCTATACTGGACTCAGTCTAGGGCCCCGTATCCTGCGCACAGAAACAGCCCCCATAGCCGCTTTAACCTTACTGCAATACGTTTGGGGTGACCTGTCACCCCGACTCACTGAGATACAAGACAGATGACGATACGCTTAGGCATCATCATGGACCCTATCCACAATATCAACTTCAAAAAAGATAGCTCTCTAGCTATGCTTTGGGCCGCCCAAGACCGAGGCTGGCAGATATTTTACATGGAGCCACAACACCTCTATGCAGAACAAGGTGTTGCTATGGGGCTCATGGCTCCATTAAGTGTCATGCGTGATGCGCATCATTTTTATGAGCTAGACGAACAACATGCATCGCCACTTGGCGATCTAGATGTGATTCTTATGCGCAAAGACCCTCCTTTTGATAGTCAATTTTTACACACCACCTATCTTTTGAGTCAAGCTGAAGATGCGGGAGCTTTGATTATCAATAAGCCTCAAAGCCTGCGCGACTGCAACGAAAAACTATTTGCAACACAATTCCCAGAATGTTGCCCAGAGGTTCTGGTCGCCAGTGATGCTAGGGTGCTTAAAGACTTCCACACACACCATGGCGATATCATTCTCAAACCGCTTGATGGCATGGGAGGCACGTCTATTTTTCGAGCCCGCAAAGACGAACCTAATCTCAATGTGATCATTGAGACTCTGACTGAATTTGGTCAACAACAGATTATGGCGCAGCGCTATTTACCAGCGATTAAAGAGGGTGACAAGCGCATCCTAATGATCAATGGCTATCCCGTTGATCACGTTTTAGCGCGCATTCCATCATCAGGTGAAACCCGTGGCAACTTGGCCGCCGGTGGCTCTGGCGTTGCTAGGCCCCTAACTGATCGTGATCAGTGGATCTGTGAACAAATTGGACCCACACTGAGGGCTAAAGAAATTCATTTTGCAGGCCTAGACGTTATCGGTGACAGTCTTACAGAAATCAACGTCACAAGCCCGACCTGTATTCGTGAGATTGACGATCAAACGGGCTCTAATATCGCCAATTTGCTGATGCAGCACATTAGCCAGTTATTGGCTGCAAGGAGTACTTAATGACAGCAAAACCTAACACCAACAGTTTGCATCATTTTATGCTGATCTCCATGCCCCAAATGGAAGACGAGAACTTTGTTCGTAGCTTAGTCTACATCTGTGAGCACAGCGAAAAAGGTGCCATGGGCCTAGTCATTAATCGAGCAAATGACATTGCTTTTACAGATATACTGCCACAACTTGATATCTCCGATGCAAATGTAACAGACGTTGAACAGCCAATATTTACTGGTGGCCCAGTGCAACCTGAACATGGTTTTGTATTGCACACGCCGTTACGCAATAAACAATGGAAATCGAGTATTCGGGTTTCCGAAGACTTGTGCCTCACCACCTCTTCTGATGTGATTAACGATATCGCCCACGCCGCAGGCCCTGAACACAGTCTAATTGCCTTGGGCTATGCTGGATGGGGACCAGGTCAACTAGAGCAAGAACTGGCTGAGAATGCTTGGCTGTGCTGCCCATTTGACGCAGACATTGTATTTAATATGGCCCCCGAGGATCGCTTCCAGGCGGCGGCTGACTTATTAGGCATTGATATTAATCTGATTTCCACCAAGATTGGCCATGGATAAGTCTCTTAATCTACTGGGTTTTGACTTTGGAAGTAAACGCATTGGCGTTGCCTTTGCGAGCAATCCTTTGACCCAGCCTGTTGTATTAGCTCCCATAAAGGCTCAAGATGGTATCCCCGACTGGCAGACCTTGGAAAGCCTCGTCAGCGATTGGCAAGCACAAGCATTTGTGGTTGGAATTCCGTATAATATGGACGGTTCGATCGGCGAAATGGCCCTAAGAGCGCGGAAATTTGCCAACCGTTTAGGGGCACGTTTTGACCGTCCCTGTTATGTAGTGGACGAACGTCTATCCACCCAAGCCGCTAAAAGAGAGCACCTAGATGCGGGTGGTGGCAAGGATTGGAAAAAGTATGGAGTCGATGGCATCGCTGCTGGATTAATACTGCAAAGTTGGTTTAATGAGACTAAACACCGCTTATCAAACG
>DDCR01000018.1 GCA_002335115.1 Oceanospirillaceae bacterium UBA2001 | reverse complement strand
CGCTGCTGCCGCTAGCCTGCAAGCCATCCCTTCGAGACCAGCACCCACTTCAAATAGATCAAGCAGCTCTTTGGCCGTTAGAATCCGAACAATAGCCCCTTTTCTGGGCCTTGTTTCTAATAAACCAATGGCTACCATGGCTCGAATAGCTTCACGAATGGGAGTGCGCGACAACGCATATTTTTCTGCTAAAGCAGCTTCTTCAATTTGGTCACCGGGGCGCAATATACCCGAGGAAATCTCTTCGGTCAGTTGCGTGATGAGTTTATCGGCAGCGCGGGTCATGAATTATTCCATTAGTTCAAACCACTGGATTATAACGTTTGCATTTAATTATGCAATGTCGCCATAGAGTGGCTATATGTATTTTTATAGATTGCTTATGTATAATAAAGTCTATACTATCAGATCTCAATTAAAATTGGAGAAGTAGAAATGTTTCAGTCACGTATAATAACAACCGTAGCACTTGCTACTATAATCGCCTCGTCTGGGGCAGCTAATGCCACGGAGTTAAAGCTTTCACATCAATGGTCAACGAAAGACGTTCGCCATAAAGTCGCTCAAATTGTTGCCGATGAAGTCGCTGCTGCAGGTGTTGATCTGAATATTAAGATTTTCCCCTCAAAGTCATTAGTGAAGCCTAAAGAACAGTATAACTTTATCAGTCGTAACTTATTGGACATGTCTGTTTTCCCTCTTAGTTATGCGGCTGGTCAACAACCCGCAGTGAGCTTAACCCTTATGCCTGGTTTGGTGAAAAACCATGATCACGCGGCGCGTTTAACCCAGTCTCCATTCATGGGCGCTTTGCAAGAAAAAATGTTAGATGACAACGTCATGGTTTTGGTGCATGGTTATCTTGCGGGTGGTTTTGTAGGCAAGGACAAGTGCATTGTTAAGCCAGAAGATGTGAAAGGCCTGCAAATTCGCGCTGCTGGCAAATCATTTGAACAAATGTTGATTGGTGCAGGCGCTTCCATTACTTCTATGAGTTCAGCTGATATTTATAGTGCAATGCAAACGGGTGTTCTCAACGCAGCTAACACATCGTCATCTTCTTTCGTATCTTACCGTATTTACGAGCAAGTGAAGTGTTATACACCTGCTTCTGAAAACATAGCCTTATGGTTTTTGTACCAGCCACTGATTATGAGCAAGGACAAATTTGATGGGTTAAATGAGCAACAACAAACAGCTTTGTTAGCCGCTGCAAAAAAAGCTGAAGCCTTTTATTTAGCAGAAGCTAAGACTCAAGATGCCAAATCAACTGAAGTGTTCCGCGAGGCGGGTGTTGAGATTGCTGAAATGACCCAAGCTGATTTTAATGCATGGCGTGATATCGCAGTAGAAACGTCTTACAAAGAATTTGTAAACTCTGTTTCTGGTGGTCAAGAATTACTTGATATGGCTCTTTCTGTTAAGTAGTCCATCGATTTAGGTCTTGCTTTGTGTTTTATTAGTCACAAAGCAAGACTGCATAATGCTTTTAAAAATCCCCAAAAAATAGGCATAAGAAAGGTATTTGCATGAGCGATCACTCAAACATCAATGATCAAATTGGCACATCTTCTAAGCCATTTTTCTTTAAAGTAGTTTCAATCCTATCGACCTTGTCTGGCTGGTGTTCAGCTGGCATGACCCTGATTGCTATTGCCATTACCTGCCAAATGATCTTTGTACGGTTTGTCCTCAATGGCTCTACCGTCTGGCAAACTGAAGCGGTCGTCTTTTTAATTGTTGCTGCTACCCTTATTGGCCTACCTTTTGTGCAGCAACTAAGAGGCCATGTCAATGTCAACTTAATACCCTTAATGTTACCCGCCAAAGGCCGTTATTTTTTAGCCATCTTTACTTATTTGGTTGCCATAATTACCATCTCCATGATGCTTTGGTTCAGTTATGAATTCTGGCATCTAGCCTTTACGCGCGGTTGGACTTCAGATACGGTCTGGGCGCCTCAGTTGTGGATCGTCTATTCTTCCCTACCCATTGGTTTTGGCCTACTCATACTTCAGTTATTAGCTGACTTAGCCGCCATAGTTTTAAAAATTGAATTACCTTTCGGCTTAGGAGAAGATTAATGGATCCTCTTATTTTAGGTGCCTTAGTAGGCACCAGTACTATTTTAATCCTTTTTTCTGGCATTTCAGTAGGCATTGGTTTGCTGGTGGTCTCTGCTTTGTTCATTATGATTTTCGATGGCGCTCCATCATTGGCTTTAATACCTGAAATATTCTTTGGCAAGCTAGATAGCTTTGCCTTGTTATCAATTCCTATGTTTATCATTATGGGGGCTTCTATTTCTTCAACTCGAGCTGGGGCAGACTTGTATGAAGCTCTTGAACGATGGTTGACCCGTGTGCCTGGCGGATTGGTTATTTCTAATCTGGGTGCTTGCGCCATGTTTGCCGCCATGTCAGGTTCCAGTCCAGCAACGTGTGCTGCCATTGGTAAAATGGGTATTCCAGAAATGCTCAAGCGGGGTTATCCAGAAGGCATCGCTGCAGGATCTATTGCTGCGGGTGGCACTTTAGGTATTTTAATCCCACCATCAATCACCATGATCGTTTATGGCATCGCGACTGAAACTTCAATCGGGCGCTTGTTTTTAGCAGGCGTCATACCCGGTCTATTGTTGGTTACATTATTCATGGCTTGGTCCATTTATGCTACATGGCGTTCGGGTAACCATGCCTTAATGGTTAAGACTGTCTATAGCTGGAAAGAGAAGTTTGAAATCTTGCCACGGGTGCTACCTTTTATTGCCATTATTATTGGAGTGCTTTATTCCATGTATGGTGGTGTGGCTACGCCCTCTGAAACTGCGGCCGTTGGCGCTTTGCTTTGCCTTATTATTGCCGTTGTTATTTACCGATTAACCAGCCCAAAAGATTTATGGCTAGTGTTAAGGGACAGTACCAAAGAGAGTGTGATGATTTTATTCATCATCGCTGCAGCAGGTGTCTTTTCATACATGCTTTCCAGCCTTTTTATCACCCAGTCAATCGCTGAATGGATTGGCACACTAGACATTAATCGCTGGTATTTGATGATGATCATCAACCTCTTTCTTTTAATTGCTGGCTTTTTTCTGCCCCCTGTTGCCGTCATACTGATGGCATCACCAATCTTGCTGCCTATTATAGTGAATGCGGGTTTTGACCCCATATGGTTCGCCGTGGTGCTGACCATTAATATGGAAATTGGTTTGATATCACCACCTGTAGGTTTAAACCTATACGTGATTAATGGCATAGCCCCTCAGATACCCTTGAAATCTGTTTTATTGGGATCACTACCCTTTGTAGGCTGCATGGTGATTGCCATCTTATTACTCTGCCTAATGCCTAGCTTAGCGACCTGGCTACCCGATACCCTTATGGGAACATCAATATAGTTTAACTAACCTTCTATTAATAAGCGCTTAAGTGCTGGTTTTACCTTGGATTTAACTTTTATGACCTCAAACAACTCGTACCGTCGTATTGGACTTATTGTACCTAGCTCTAATGTGACTATGGAAACGGAAATTCCTGCCTTATTGCGTGCCCGTGAAGCCATACTTTCTGATCGGTTTACTTTTCATGCCTCACGAATGCGCATGAAGAATGTATCCAAAGAAGAGTTGGAACGCATGGATGATGATAGCTT
>DDCR01000151.1 GCA_002335115.1 Oceanospirillaceae bacterium UBA2001 | reverse complement strand
CAGTGTTCCAACAGTGACAGAGTTCGGTGTTCAAATCCTCTATGCCCAAGCCCAGGATGCCAGCGCTCAGCCAAGTTTTGAAGAGCAGGAACAGTCGCTTAGTTTAGTATTAAAGCAGTCTGGCGCTGAAAATTTGTTCGTTGCTGCGAGCGAGGAAATGGCAGACATTGCTTTTTCTTCTCCAGATCTATTAGAAGTAGCGGATGCGCTTGGATTGAGTGTGCAAACGAGTAAATTATTTGGACGCCAAGGGGGCGAAGGCATCGCTAGCCATGAGCGTGTCGTGAGTGCTGCTTTTACGGATGATGTATTGGTACAAGGTAATAACTCTAACGTACTAGAATTGTCTTCGGATAAACTGGTTGTGATTAGAGTGAACCAACACAATGAATCAGCGCAACAGCCCATGGCAGATGTTGAGGACAATATTACCCAGCAGTTGGTCTCTAGAAAGGCCTCAGAAGCCTTGGAGATCAAAGTAAAAGCCTACGTTGAAGAACTAAAAAATGGTACTGATATGGCTTCTGTTGCCATTACTGAAGGGTTAGCTTGGCAACAGTTTAATGGTGTTGCTCGTAGTTCAGATCAAATCAGCAGCTTATTAGTTCAATCAGCATTTGGCTTACCCCGCGCTGATTCTGGTGTAAGTTACGGCACCGCACCTAACTTCACTGGAGATGTGAGCATTATCCAAGTGCAAAGCGTGACGGACGCTAACCCCGATGAACAAACAGCAGAGCAGCGCTTAGCTTTATCTGCGGCGTTAACTCGCCTCCAAGGTCAGGCTGACATAAAGCTACTTGAGGGTTCGTTAAACACTCAGGCCGTCATAGAAACGTTCTAACCATAATATAGGTTAACACGTGGGGAAAAGGCAGCTTAAGCTGCCTTTTTTGTGTCTGAGCTGGTCCATTACATATCTTTAACAGCATAAATACCATCAACGTTGCGGAGGTAACCTTGGTAGTCCATGCCAAAGCCATAAACAAAGCGGTCTTCTACGTCTAAGCCAATAAAATCTGGCACATAGTCTACTTTGCGATCATGAACCTTATTTAATAACGCCGCCGCGTATACATTTTTAGCACCTGCTTCTTTCAAATATTCACAAATCGCTGCAAGTGTATGGCCTTCGTCATAAATATCATCTACCACAAGCACGGTCCGATTATTAATATCGATACTGGGGCGGGCTAGCCATGACAGATTAGTGCCAACTGTTTTTTTGCCATAGCGTGTAGCGTGGAGGTAGTCGGTTTCTAAGGGGAATTGCAATTTTAGTAGAAGCTGCGCCATGGGGATCAATCCCCCATTGAGCACGCACAACACTAAAGGCATTTCTTTAGACAAGGCCGCAGTAATATCTGCCGCCATGTTCTCAATACTCTTAGCTATGGTTTCACCGCTGACTAATAAATCGGCTTGTTCATGCACGGAAATGGCTTGTGCGTATGTGATTGTCATATTTATGCCTTGCAAAAGTGAATTAGTATAACGCAAAAGAATGATGGGTAGAATATTGAATTTTACTAACTTATGGGGAGTAGGTGGAGGGTAGATAAGGTAGAATGAACAACTACATTAGGTAAGCTGTTGTGTTGAATTATGAATACAGATATCAACCATATTATAGTAAACGGTGCTCAAATCGCTTTTAATAAAATGCGCCGAGCGCAGTCCTTTAATGCGCGTTTATACTATTATGCGGAGATAGGTGTTTATTTAGAAGTTTCCTTATCTCATGGGGCAGGGATTACTACTGAAAGTCATGAACAAATTGATGAAATTTATAAGCAAGCAACACACTTTCATATGAGTGAAAATAAACGTTCAAGACGGGTTAATTAATTGACTATGACTCAGAATCTTGCCAAACATTTTGATATTCAAGAATACCTTAAACAGTTGCCACTGCGCCCGGGCGTATATCGCATGTTTGATGCTGATAGTGAGGTCATTTATGTTGGTAAAGCGGTCAATCTAAGAAACCGAGTCAGTAGCTACTTTAGAGGTAAAAGTCACAATACTAAAACGCAGTTGATGGTGTCTAAAGTTGTTTTTATAGAAGTCACGCTAACGCACAGTGAAAGTGAAGCACTGCTGCTTGAAAACACACTTATCAAGCGTTTAAAACCACCCTACAATATCTCCTTGAGGGACGATAAATCGTATCCCTACGTTTACATCTCTGATCAACATGATTACCCAGCAATGCAATACGTCAGGGGAGGAAAAAAACGCAAGGGTCGTTATTTTGGCCCATATACCAGTGCTGGAGCCGTGCGGGAAAGTCTTAATTTGATGCAGCGTATTTTTCGTATACGCCAATGTGAAGATGCATTTTTTGCAAACCGTCAACGCCCCTGTTTACAGTTTCAAATTGATCGTTGCAGTGGTCCCTGCACAGGTGAAATTAGTCAGCAAGACTATGCCGCAGACCTGCGTCACGCGACCTTATACTTAGAGGGTAAGAACCAACAATTATTAGACGAAGTTAGTCAAAAAATGGAGCTTGCAGCTGAACAGCTCAAATTTGAGTCTGCAGCTCAACTAAGGGACCAATTAGGTTTTCTTCGACAGGTTCAAGAGCAGCAGCATGTGGTTTCAAAGCGAGGTAATCTAGATATATTCGCTGCAGCAGGCTCACAGGCAGGTATATGCATTCATCAATTAATGGTTCGATCTGGCCGCGTGATTGGCAGTAAAAACTTTTATCCAAAGATGGGTTTAGAAGAGCTCAAATCAGAAATTTTGACCGCATTTTTAGGTCAGTATTACTTATCAGGCCAGTATCGAGAAATTCCTGATGAGGTGCTTGTAAGTGATGCTGAAGAAGCGCAACAAACCATAGCTTTGGCGATTGCTCAACGAGCCGAGCATGGTTTTAAAGTGATCAGTAAAGTCAGGGGGCCGCGCGCCCAATGGCTTCGACTCGCCCAAACTAATGCAGACCAAGCATTATTGAGTTACGTTGCTAACAAACAAACTCAGGTCTCTCGTTTTGCAGCCTTGCAAGAAGCCCTCGATCTATCGCAAATGCCAGAACGTTTAGAGTGCTTTGATATCAGCCACTCTAGTGGTGAGGCGACCGTGGCCTCCTGTGTCGTATTTGATCAAGGTGGACCTAAAAAATCAGATTATCGTACCTTTAATATTGAGGGTATTACTCCAGGCGATGACTATGCAGCCATGTCGCAAGCGATTACTAGACGTTACACCAGACTTAAAGAAAATCAGGGGGTCATGCCTGATCTGTTGATTGTGGATGGTGGAAAGGGCCAGATCACTCAAGCGATTCAAGTGTTATCTGAACTTCAGTTACAAGACCTTTATGTCTTAGGCGTAGCTAAAGGAGATACTCGTAAAGCAGGTTTTGAGCGGCTATTTAATGGTTGGACAGGGGAAGAGATTGCCCTACCAGATGATTCCTCAGCCTTGCATTTATTGCAGCATATCAGGGATGAGAGTCATCGGTTTGCTATTACTGGACATCGGGCTCGGAGAAATAAGAAACGCACCCAATCTAATCTACAACAGATTGATGGAGTAGGGCCAAAACGCCGTCAAGCCTTATTGAGCCATTTTGGTGGCATGCAGGACTTAACCAAGGCCAGTATTGACGAATTGACCAAAGTGAAGGGAATTAGTGCAGAAATGGCCGATACAATTTATCGTTCTTTACGGGGTGAAGACGGATAGGCTAGAATGGCACCCTAGACACACCCACTAAGCTAAACGATTGATTATGTTGAATATCCCTAATTTGCTGACACTGTTTCGTTTGGTGTTAATTCCCTTTATTTTGATCGCCTATTATTGGCCATCAGAAAGTCGATTTTTATGGGCATCTGGTTTGTTCATGCTGGCAGCGGCAACCGATTGGTTAGATGGTTTCTTAGCTCGAAAACTTAATCAAACCACTGCCTTTGGTGCATTTTTAGATCCTGTTGCAGATAAAGTTACAGTAGCCGTCGCCTTGGTTGTGCTCGTTGAATCCTATTCTGAGTTATGGTTAACGGTACCAGCAATTATTATTATTAGTCGTGAGATTGTTATTTCGGCTTTGCGTGAATGGATGGCAGAAACAGGAAAAGGGGCTCATATGGCAGTCTCTTACATTGGAAAAGTCAAAACCACCATGCAAATGGGCTCTATTGTATTTTTACTTGCTACGCCACCTGGAACACTCATTGCTAGCCTTGGCTTAATCATGCTCTATGCTGCTGCGGCCTTGACGCTATGGTCTATGATGTTGTACTTAAGCGCGGCATGGACGCAGCTCAAAAAGGACATGTAAGCCAACACCCAAGTGTGTTTTTTGATTTAGCTAAATTGTTTGATGTGGCCATATAGGTGTTGTCTCGTCCGTCGGCTGTATAGGAAAAATGTAATCAAATCGATTATTAGGTTCTTGATTACACTAAAACTAAATCCAACGACATTAGATCTCACGGATCTCATTAATAAACATTCTTTGTTGCTTCTCACGCACACATCAGTTAATTTGATTGTTATCTGATACTTTCATCTTAGAAAGAAAAGGCAGAAATAACATGGGCATTTTGGTAGTCAATCTTAAAAATAGACAAGTTCGTGTTCTAAAGTGGATGAGCGAATCTTGCTACAAATGGCACATTTTGCACACTGATCATATGAGTGTTACTAACCCGCAGTATCGGCAATCTTTTATAGCCATCGTCGGTTTTAAAATTAATATATTAAATCAGAAGTTAAATACAGCCGGTAATGGTTCTAACGGCCCAAACTAATACTTTGAAATATTGATGTAAGTAAATCTGTTTGCAGATTTAAATCAAATTTTAAAGACTACTGCACAGCAGCTAGGATTGGGGGCAATGTAGATATATGTCAAAGTCAATCACGGTATTGTTAGTTGATGACCATCAAATCGTCCGGGTTGGATTCCGACGTTTAATTGAAACCACGAGTGATATTAGAGTCCTGGCAGAAGCTCAAAGTGGTGAAGAATCCTATCAATTAGCACACGATTTAAGGCCTGATGTCATTATCATGGACATTAATATGCCTGGTATTGGTGGCTTAGAAGCCATAGGGCGCTTGCGTAAACGCAACGCTAAAGAAAAAATAATTGCCCTAACAGTGCATGAAACAGAGCCTTTTCCTTCTCGTGTATTAGCGGCAGGTGCACAAGGCTATTTGAGTAAGCGCTGTGGGCCACAAGAACTCATTCAAGCGATTCGTAAGGTGCACAGGGGAGAGACTTTTGTCACTAATCAGGTGATGCGTGAAATCAATAAAACGCCCGGTAGCGACGAAGCCGCAATCAATAAGTTAACGCCAAGGGAATTTCAAGTATTTTCGTTGTTGGCAGAAGGGCGCACAGCTGTAGAGATCGGTCAAGATATGAGCTTAAGTCACAAAACGATACATTCTCATCGATCTAGTATCATGAAAAAGCTGAAGCTTGAAACAAATTTTAGTATTGTTCAGTTTGCAATACTACAGGGCATTGCTAAAAATTGAGGTTATGATTCTATATTGACTCAGCTACTAGGTACGGAACGTCGACTCACCGCAATGCCAAACAGGATAGCAGCTAAGGCTATCATATCGTGCCAAACTATCAGCTCTCCGAGCACTAACGCGCCTGTAAAATAAGCCACTAAAGGAATAAGGTAGTTGATATTGGACAAAAAAGTCGGCCCAGCCCGCCGTATAAGAACAAAGAAAATAATAGCAGCAACACCCGTAGGAAAAACGCCAAGCCAAATAATCGTGACCAAAGCGAAGTTTGATACTTGTGGCCAATCAATACTGAGCACCGAAGGCCAGATCATGAAGCTGATTAACGCCGCACAGATAGTCACACCCGTGCTAACCACCGCAGAGTTGTAGGTGGGTAAGCGTCGAGCAATAATCGTGTTCGTGGCATATAGAACGGCTGCTGACAGAACTAACAAGCAGCCTAAAAGACTGTTTTCAGATCCTAAAATGGTGGGTCCTAATATTAATGTGATGCCAGAGATTCCAAGTACAAAACCCAATAATTTGTTGCGATTAAGGTTTTCATCAGCAATAAAGAAATGGGCTAAAATTAACGTCATTAAAGGCATGAATGCCATCAAAAGCCCAGCCATACCTGAAGTAACAAACATTTGCCCTTTAGCAATCAACCAAAAAGGTAACACATTGCCAACCAGTCCTAAGAGCATAAAGTGGGCCCATGCAATCGGGTTTTTAGGTAACATTTTCCCACGGGCCAGCATGAACACGATGAGCACGATAGCGCCAATAGACAGCCTCAATACCACGATCTGATCAGGAGTGAACGAGCGAAGACTTATTTTTATGCCTAAAAAAGAAGTGCCCCATAAAGCCACAAGGGATACTAATAAGGCCCAATTTATAAATTGCTGTCGTTGCTGTGGCACTAGTTTTAAGTCTCTGAGCTGATAGAGGGTAGGTCTTTGACTGATTTTAGTTGGTTTAGGAGTTGTTTACGAGTGCTGTCTTCAAGCATGACATCAGCAACTTTTTCTGCAGTGGTTTCATCGATGCCAGCGCTTTCGATTAGATCAGCGATAAAATAAAGGACATCAGTGCGGTTGTCTAAATCCTTCGCTAATTTAATATCCATGAATTCTCCAATTACTGTTCCTGTTTTGTTAATGACCTGATGTACTGTGCGAATTGTCATGGTTTATCCATAATATTAATTACTGTATGTGCGTACAGTATAGAGATGATGGCTTCGAATAACTAGCTAATATTGTTGACGTTTACCGCTCGGTATTCTGTGTTCTTCTTTAATTTAACATAATATACATTATACGAAGTTATATATGGATTATAAATGGCGCCCTCGGTATACTTATCACACTCTTTTACTGTTACGTTCTAATTAGCTATTGTGGTTACACCTATTCAAACCCTTGTGCATGACCCACTGTCCTGTCCTGTACCACGCCGACTTAAGGCTGCGCGTCTCAAGCTCAACCTTTCACAACGCAGCTTGGGCATCGCAGCAGGCATAGACGAAGCGTCAGCAAGCGCGCGCATGAATCAGTATGAACGTGGTAAGCACGTGCCTGATTACGCAACCTTATGTCAATTAGCCTTGACTCTTGGCGCGCCAGTACCATATTTCTACACTGACAATGACGACGAAGCCGAATTAATACTGAACATGGCTGCCTTGTCAAGTGAACAACAGACATTAGTTCGTGACTTGGTCAGGCGCATTAATTTTAACCCATAAAAAAACCAACAAAAGTTGGCTTTAAATAGTGTCTTTTCGTGCTCTTTAATTCGTTAGATTTGGAAAGTTTGCATTAAATTCAACTAACCTGACCCTAATGTAACCCTAAGATGGCTTGTTTAGTTACATTACTCTGTCTACAAGATGGTTAATTGACACTGTATCGATGTATATATTGGCCATTGGTGATGGTAAACAATGCTTCTAGGCCTGCGTGCTGCACTGGCGCCACATCCATGGCTGCGCATAAGTTCTGCTGAGATACATAGGACTCGTGAACACTGCCGTCGGTTAACAAGTGATAAAACGGTTGGTTCTTTGCAATCGGTGGCTGACCTAAACCTTCCATCGCTTTGCAGGCTGCTTGATACCATTGCTCGTCGAGTGAATACTCAAAATCCACATCAAAAACGACCCCACGAAAGCCATAATGTTTATGTTGTACAACCTGACCAATGTTGAAGTGAGCATGAGAAAGTGGCATTAAATTTAATACTCTTGAGTATAGTTAGGCGATGAGTATAGCCTTTTAATAAAACACTTCAAAGTGTTTTCATGACTTCCATCTAGGCCTTTGCGCTGTTTAAACTCGTGATTTTCACGTTAAATTACGTTATTACTAATATTAAGTAGTTGTATTTGCTAATATTTACAAAATATTTTGTAAATAAACTAGTATCTCTAGCTAGTTAGATTACAATAATCGCTAAAGTTTAATGAGGATTTATTACATGCAAGATCAAATTCAAGTTTCAAGCAGCGCTCAAGAATCTGCGTTAGCGACCAATAAGGTACTGCGTAACACTTATGCCCTACTTTCTATGACACTGATTTTCAGTGCTATCACTGCAACCATGGCCATTGCGAGTAATGCAGCCCCTGTGAATTGGATCATCCAACTCGTAGTATTGTTTGGTACATTATTTGCTCTGCAAAAATTTAGAAATTCTGCTTTATCAATCCCGTTGGTATTCTTTTTTACTGGATTTCTTGGCTATACGGCAGGCCCTATCGTTAATTTTTACTTGGGCATGGCCAACGGTGGTGACATCGTGATGACAGCCTTATCCATGACCGGAATTACCTTCTTGGGATTGTCTGCTTATGCCATTTCGAGTCGCAAAGACTTTAGCTTTATGGGTGGTTTTTTGATGATTGGTTTGATCCTTGTGATCATCGCCTCATTGGCTAATATTTTCTTTGCCATTCCGGCGTTATCTCTAGCGATTAGTGCAGTTGGAGTTCTCGTCTTTTCTGGTTTTATATTGTATGACACTAGCCGCATGGTGAATGGCGGTGAAACTAACTACGTCATGATGACCGTCAGTTTATACCTTAATATTTATAACTTGTTTATGATGTTGTTGCACTTGACGGGTGCCTTGAGTGGTGATGATTAATCAGGTTAGTTTGTTAACTGATTGTGGAGCCCCGCCTTTTGGCGGGGTTTTTGTATATGCCTAATTTAACAACAGTAAAACCTTCTGCTCCCAATACAGGCTCTTTAACCTATACCATTGTGGTACGCTGTGGTGCTGATCAACAAAGCCAAGCCTTGTCTGCGTTTTGCTTCACTAAAGAGCTATTACTACAAGGACATCAAGTAATAAGGGTATTCTTTTATCAACAGGGTGTCTATTTAGCTTCAGGGTTAAAAGTGATGCCCCAGGATGAGACTAACCTAACGACTTTATGGCAGCAGTTGAGCATCGACCATGATCTTGAGCTTGGGGTGTGCATAGCTGCTGCTCTTCAAGCGGGCGTCGTCGATCAGCAAGAAGCGAATCGTTACGAACTTAGAGGTGATAATTTGGCCGCTCGATTTACCCTAGTGGGACTTGGTCAGCTTGCCGCTGCTTCTGCAGAGTGCGATAGGTTAGTTAGTTTTGGGGGATAGCTCATGGCGTGTTTAATGACCCTAAGGTCGACTCCCTATGGCCTTCAGGCCGCTAAGGAATCCTTAGATGTGACTTTAGTGTTAGCTGCTTTTGAACAATCCCCTGGCATCTTGTTCATTGATGACGGCGTGTTACAGCTGTTACCCCCCAGCCATCTCCCCTCTTCCTATAAGCATATTGGAAAAATTCTTTGTGCCCTAGAAATGTACGACATTCACCAACTCTGGGTAGAACAACAGTCCCTTGAGCAGTTCGGTCTTCTGGCCACTGATCTAAGCCAGACAGTCACGGTAATAGATCGCTCTAAGGTGGCTTCTTTATACACTCAATACGATCAACATTTGGTATTTTAACCATGGCTATCTTGCATATTATTGCCCGCCACCTTAACGCTGATGAACTTTCTAAGCTAGTTGATCGAAGTGGTGCGGAAGACGCGTATGCCTTCATGGATGATGGTGTTTATGTGCTACTTAGCAAACACCTCACGGAATTTTCTGCGCGATCTGTTTATGTTTTAGCACAGCATGGCCATGAGCGAGGACTGACGGAGGATAAGAATAATCAAGTGCAGTTTATTGAAATGTCAGACTTAGTCAGCTTAACGGCACTCTACCCTACTTCTGTAAGTTGGTGATATGCAATTAGAAACAGATAAGGAGGGTTATTTAAAACACCTCAACGACTGGACTCCTGAGGTTGCCCAGTGGTTAGCTCAGAGCGAGAATATCACCTTAAACGTCGAACACTGGGAAGTCATTGATGCCCTGCGGGTTTTTTATGCAGATACGGGCATTTCTCCTGCTATGCGCATTTTAGTTAAAATTGTCAAAAAAAATATCAGCATCGATAAAGGTAACAGTATTCATTTGTTAACCCTGTTCCCAGGCAGCCCTGCAAAATTAGTGGCTAAAATAGCAGGCCTACCTCGACCCACAAACTGCCTTTAAGGGCCTTCTTAACGTCAACTGAATAAAGTTAGTCTGCAGGCACAAGCACACTCAGCCCACCCATATAGGGGGCCAATGCCTCTGGCACAAGAACACTGCCATCTGCTTGTTGATAATTTTCTAAAATGGCCAATAAAGTGCGCCCTACGGCTAACCCAGATCCGTTGAGGGTGTGCAATAACTCTGGTTTCCCAGTCTCTGGATTGCGCCATCGAGCCTGCATTCTGCGTGCTTGGAAGTCACCCATGTTAGAACATGAAGAAATTTCGCGGTATTTCTCTTGGCCTGGCAGCCATACTTCTAAATCGTATGTTTTGATCGCTGAAAATCCTAAATCACCACCGCATAAAATGACTTTACGGTAAGCTAAACCAAGGCTTTTCAATATGTTTTCTGCATGGTCTGTCAACTCTTCTAAGGCGGCTGTGGACTCACTTGGTCTAACCATCTGTACCATTTCTACCTTTTCGAATTGATGCTGTCGCACTAAGCCGCGGGTATCTCGTCCATGACTGCCAGCTTCACTGCGAAAGCAGGGTGTATGGCAAGTGAAACGTAATGGTAACTTGCTGGCATCCACTATTTCGTCACGCACTAGATTAGTCACTGGAACCTCAGCTGTGGGAATGAGATACAAATCTCGCTCTCCTGGAACTTTAAACAAATCTTCTTCAAACTTTGGCAGTTGTCCAGTACCCCTTAAAGAATCTGCATTCACTAAGTAGGGAACGTAAACCTCTTCATACCCATGTTCATGAATGTGGTTATTGAGCATGAATTGAATTAAGGCACGATGCAGACGGGCCAGCGGCCCTTTAAGCACCATGAAACGAGCTCCCGTGACTTTAATCGCCGCTCCAAAATCCAGTCCACCCAAGCCCTCGCCTAAATCAACATGATCTTTTACGGTAAAATTAAAGCTTGGCTTTTGGCCCCAGGTTAAAACTTCTTGGTTATCTTCCTCATCTGCTCCAGGAGGAACACTCTCATGGGGAATATTGGGTATTTCCATTAACATAATGTTAAGGCGATCTTGGACGGCCTTCAATTCGATTTTTTTAGCATCTAATTGGGTGCCAAAGGCACTTACTGCCGCCATAACCCCGGTTGTATCTTCACCTTGGGCTTTTAGCTTACCAATTTCTTTAGACTTTGAATTACGCTCACTTTGTAAGTTTTCCGTATCAATTTGTAGCTGTTTACGGGATTCCTCTAAACTGTTTAGTTTAGCTACATCAAGTTTAAAGCCCTTTTTAATTAACTTATCAGCCACTTCTTGAAGGTTATTTCGAACCAATTTTTGGTCTAACATGGAGTATTCCTAGGGTGAAACAATAATGAGTATGGGGTAAAAGATAATTTCATAACCAGCGACCTATAGACATACCAATAAAGGCACTAATTAAGCCTACGACAACATTAGCAAAAATATTACTCAGGGCGATTAAACCCTCACCTTGTTCAATAAGGCGCAAACTGTCCAATGAAAAGGCAGAAAAAGTAGTAAAGGCTCCTAGCAAACCCACCATCAAGAAAGCTCGCCAAACCTCAGGCAGCATTCCTCTCTCTACGATCAGCACATAAATTAAACCTATGCACAAGGATCCAATGGAATTGGCAATAAAAATGGCCAAGGGAAAGCGTCCACTATACATGGGTGCCAACCATTGCTGCAGCCCAAAACGGCTTAAGGCACCAATAGCACCGCCACAGGCGATGGCGATTAACTGGACTCCGATAACGTTCTCCCCCACTGATTATGTCACCATATTATAACTTACATGTGATGCTATTTATAACGCTGTTGTTCACTATTTTTATTTAGTTGAGTGAGTTTTTCTAACTTTTCTTTGATTTTATTTTCAACTCCTCGGTCACTAGGATGATATAAAACATGCTGTGCAAGGGCTTCTGGCAAATAATTTTCTCCTGCAGCAAATGCCATTGGCTCTTGGTGAGCGTAGCGATAGTCTGCGCCATGGCCCAAAGATTGGGCCAGACTTGTAGGAGCGTTGCGAAGGTGATTAGGGACGTCGTAACTGGGTTCTTCTCTGGCCAATTTCATGGCTGCTTTAAATGCGGTGTCAACCGCGTTACTCTTCGCCGCACAGGCACAATAAACAGCCGCATGGGCGATGGCACGATTACCCTCTGCAGGCCCCACTCTTTCGAACACTTGCCATGCATTAACGGCGACTTGAAGTGCTCGGGGGTCAGCGTTCCCGATGTCTTCTGAGGCAATGGCTAATAAACGCCGAGCAATATAGAGCGGGTCACAACCAGCATCAATCATGCGGGCTAACCAATACAAAGCCCCACTTGGATCAGAACCGCGTACTGACTTATGAAAGGCTGAAATCTGATCATAGAAAATATCTCCACCTTTATCAAAGCGTTTGGGGCTAGTTTGGAGTACTTGTTCTAAGACTCCATTATCAATCACTAACTGGCCATCTTTTTGGTCTGCTAAATCTGTGGAAATTTCTAATAAATTAAGCAATCGTCTAGCATCACCATCTGCGGCTTGTAATAACAGTTTTCGTTGAGGCTCTTTAATGTCAATATTCAACTGACCCAGTCCACGATCTAGGTCAGTGAAAGCTTGTTGTAATAATGCCGCTAGGTCAACTTCAGATAATGACTTTAATACATAAACCCTAGCCCGTGACATGAGCGCATTATTGAGCTCAAAGGCTGGATTTTCAGTCGTAGCACCGACAAAAATAAAGGTTCCATCCTCGATGTAAGGTAAAAATGCGTCCTGTTGAGACTTATTAAATCGGTGCACTTCGTCCACAAATAACACACTATCCCGGCCCGATTGTGCACGCACCTGTTGTGCTTCTAACACTGCAGCACGAATGTCTTTAACCCCCGACATAACTGCAGATAGAGTCATAAAATGAGCATCACTCACTTGGCTCATTAGTCTTGCTAAGGTGGTTTTACCAACACCAGGAGGACCCCAGAGAATCATGCTATGCAGCAACCCTTGGGAAAGCGCTCTGCCGAGGCTCTTGCCCTCACCTAAGAGATGACCTTGTCCTACAAACTGGGCCAAGGTTTGCGGACGCATGCGACTGGCCAAGGGCTGATAGCCTGTCAATGCTTGTGCAAATAAGTCGTTTTTCAAAACTGGTCCAGTTCTAATACGTCTGTGCCCTCAGGAATAGTGAACTCAAATAATTGTTGATCTATCTGAGGGTCAAACACCATATTGCTGAAATTAAGGCTAGTTTTCTGATGCATTGTATCTTCCAACTGCATCTCTAATAATTGGTTATTTTTAAAATTTAGCCTTAAGCTTTTGTATAAGCTTTCTGGGTCTTTTGGGGTGAGATAATATAGCACTAGATCGTCGTCCACATGATTAACCACGACTTTAAATTCAGCTCCAATATCTGTGCTATTGCCACTGAGCAGTAGCGCGGGAGTGCTGGTTCTCAGTGGGTCTATAGCCTGAATGGTGACCTGCTGTAGATCTTCGTCATAGATCCACAGACGTTCACCATTACTCACCAGTAATTGCGCAAATGGATCTGCTGTCTGCCACCAAAACTGGTTAGGGTGGGCTAACACCATACGCCCATGAGTTTCTTGTAACCGACTACCACTGGCATCTAATACGTATTGTACAAAATCAGCTTGGATATTGGTTTGTCGCCCTAGTTGTTGGCTTAGAGATTGGGCAGCGGTCTGGGCTAGGCTAGACCCAGCAAGAGTCACAGTTAACAAAAAAATAGCTAAACGCATGATAAATCCTTTAAAAAGAGGTAGTTAATCCCTCGGAGGGGGTGGAGCAAGAACTTCTCGAGCGCCATTATGGGCAGGGGGTGAAATAACCCCAGCAGCCTCCATGGCCTCGATCATGCGCGCTGCACGGTTATAGCCTATCTTGAACTTGCGCTGCACAGAAGAGATTGAAGCCCGACGTGTTTCCGTGATAAAGGCCACCGCTTCATCGTATAAACGATCTTTATCTTCTTCAAACGCACCTTCAGAAGACGCCAAGCCAAAACCAACCTCTTGATCATAGTTACCTTCGACAATAGCTTCAATAAACTGTGGCGCCCCTCTTTCCTTCCAAGCCTCAACAACTCTATGCACTTCATCATCACTCACAAAAGCACCATGCACTCGCTCAGGAGTGCTTTTACCAGGTGGTAAATAGAGCATATCACCATGGCCTAACAAACTTTCTGCTCCACCTTGGTCAAGTATAGTCCGCGAATCAATTTTAGAACTGACTTGAAACGCAATTCGAGTGGGCACGTTGGCTTTGATAAGACCCGTAATTACATCAACTGAAGGTCTCTGGGTTGCCAGTATTAGATGTATGCCAGCCGCTCTAGCCTTTTGAGCGATGCGAGCAATGAGTTCCTCAACCTTTTTGCCCACTACCATAATCATGTCTGCGAATTCATCAACCACGACCACAATATAAGGCAAGGGTTCTAGGTAAGGACGATCATCTACGTTCTCTCCATTAGCCTCATCTGGCATCCAAATAGGATCAAAAACAGGCTCTCCAGAGGTGACCTTAGTATTAAAACCTGCCAGGTTTCTTACTCCTTGAGAGGCCATCAGACGATAACGGCGCTCCATCTCAGCAACACACCAGCGCAGCCCTCCAGCCGCCTCTTTCATGTCTGTAATAACCGGTGCTAATAAATGTGGAATACCATCATAGATCGATAGTTCTAACATTTTTGGATCCACTAACAACATACGCACCTGATCCGGTGTTGATTTGAGTAATATACTCATAATCATGGCGTTAACACCCACCGATTTACCTGAGCCCGTTGTGCCAGCAACGAGCAAGTGTGGCATCTTAGCTAAATCCACAACCACAGGTTTACCTGCGATGTCATTACCTAAAGTAAGAGTCAGTGGGCTACTTGAGGATAAATAAGGTTTACTGCCAATCACTTCACTGATGCGCACCATTTCACGATGTTGGTTTGGAATTTCAATACCGATGACCGATTTACCAGCAATTACTTCAACCACACGCACACTCATGACCGCCATTGAGCGTGCCAAATCTTTTGAAAGATTACTGATTTTACTGACCTTTGTGCCAGGAGCGGGGCGTATCTCTATGCGGGTAATGACGGGACCTGGGTTAACTTCAACAACCTCTGCAATAACGCCAAAATCCAGCAGTTTAGATTCTAAAAGCTGACTTAGCTGGGTTAACTCTTCTGCAGTAATGGCAGGGTTAAGACTGACGCTAGGAGAGTCTAATAAGCTAACGGGTGGCAAATGCTTATGCTTAATTATTTTGTCATGCTGTTCTGCTTGAGACGAGCCTGTGTCTTGTTGATGAGTTTCTGACAAAGGAACGATCTTAACTTCTTTCATAGGCACTTGGGGAGGCGTCATTTTTTGAGCGGCCTGCGGCGACTTAATCGTTTCATCGACTGGGGTTGGAGTGGCCTTAAGTCTCCTACTTTTGGTTGCAGATGAGTCGAGTGCAGCGGCCACTTGGTCCACACTAAAATCTTCAGTAAGGCCGTTTAGCCTGCTTTCTTTCGATGCCCCAGTTAAAGTTGCTTTGTGTTGTGGCACAATTGGTTTGGAGACATCTGGCGTTGCATTCTTATCTCGGCCTTGGAACCAACGTAAAGAGCTTATATAACTCCATGAGCCAACAATTGGACGCATGAAAAGTGAGCGCTTTGTTGCTTTAGTGCTTGGATTATAATAATTGTTTTGCGCAGCTTTGGATGCCTTCGTGGCTTGGTATTGTTGCTGTTTTTGTCGATCACTCTTTTCGCCAAACAAACTTTGGCGTAAGTGTTGAAGCCAATTCATACTCAAACGCCCTAAAGCTTCAGTAATATTGCCCCAGCGAAGTTGCCAAAACTGGCTTAGAGCGAGCAGCATCGTTGTGAGCACTAAAATATTAGTTCCTGTCATGCCAAAAGTTTGATGCAGTGGCAGGCCCAGGGTTAACCCCAGCAGACCTCCACTCCCCTGAGGGTAAATTGATCCAGTATTGGTAATATGAATAAAAGCATAAACACACGCAGCCACGATCAGAGTACTAAAACTGAGACCTTTGAACCAAACGCTGCTTTGGGTCTCGTGTTTTGCATAACGCGAGTGCCCAATAAACCGGGTAACTTCATATTGTATGATAAGAATAGGGATGAGGTAGGCGATGATACCTAAGGCCCAAAAAAATAAATCAGCTAAAATAGCACCAAAAGTACCGCCAGCGTTATTGATATCATACGTATCAAAGACTTGCGTAGAAGTCGGATCACTGGCGTCAAAGGTGGCTAATACAATGAGCAAATAAACACTAAAGGCTACTAATGCAAAGTGGTATCCGCGCCAGCTTAGTTTGTGTATCCAGCTTGAATTACTGCCGTTGGCGTGTGGCGGTGATGAATGTGGGGTCTTGGCGGGCACTAATATGTTCCTTGTCCGAATGTTTGATGGTGCAAACTCTGGCCTATAATACGCAATCATGATCGGTGGACCAAGTTTAATAATAACCTAGTTTTTATGCTTGGTAGCTACTTGATGGCTACTTAATCACTATTTAATCCTTATATTTACCTATTTAGATAAGTAAATTATTTCAATTGGCTCGTTTTCAATCATCCTTGGGCGTAATATACTTAAAATGTTTTTATAGCCATGGCAATTTATGATGACAACAGCAACAGCCCAAAAAACTGAACGCTCTAACCGTATATTGACCTTTCTCTTAGGCGATACAAGGTATGCCCTTGATATCTCTAGCATACTTTCCATTACTGATGACTTTGGTAAGATTGAAGTCTCTCAAAACCATCAACCTTCTTTTTTGGGTTATTTGTATTACCGTAACAAGCCAGTTAATGCTTTTGAATGCTCTGATTTGTTGGGGCGTGAATCAAACCGTACCAACTTGGAAGCAACAATTGTGGCTCTCAACGAGGCTGAAGACCTGCATAACACTTGGTTGAAAGAGTTAGAGCATAGCCTTGTTAACCAGTCCAGTTTTAGCGGGTCACGAGACGCACAGTCATGTGAATTCAACCATTGGCTGCAGCACATGCAAGAGTCCACAGATGACACCACAAAAGCCTTGTTATCACGCTTTAAAGATCCTCATGAAGAATTCCATCAACAAGCTGAGCTGCTCTTAAAAGTCGCTTCAGACAATGGCAAAGAAGAAGCTCTAGAGCAGCTTTCTGGTGTTAAAAGAGGCCATATCAGCGAATTGATCCGCTTATTTAGCTACACTAAGTCGCAATTAAAATCGGCTGTGCATCCTGTGGTACTCTATATTACTCGCGATGGAGTGACTCCTTGGTTTGCTTTGATCTTGGATAGTATGGATGACATCATCTCTTATGAAGATGAACATTTCACCCAAATGCGTGACCCCAATGATTTATCTTCAGAGGAACATCCAGACCCAGTGTATGCCTACGTGCATAATTCAGAAGTTGATGAAAAAGATAGCCTTTTATTATCAGCGGCTCGCCTAGCCTTTTTAATAGAACAATAAACACTTAATGGTGGGTTAATGCATGCCTGTTTACCAGCTTGAGGTTGATGAATACTGGTTTCCACCTGTTTCTGAAGCACTTGATGAGCCACAAGGTTTATTGGCAGTGGGCGGTGATTTGTCGGTACCCCGGCTATTGTTGGCGTACCAATGTGGCATTTTTCCTTGGTTTTCTGATCAAGATCCTATTCTTTGGTGGGCGCCAAGCCCGCGCATGGTGGTTGCACCTAACCAAGTGCATGTGGCTCGCAGTATGTCTAAGTTTATGCGTAAGACGCCCCTTATAGTCACCTTTGATCAAGCTTTTGAACGCGTTGTTATTGCCTGTGGTAAAGCCCCAAGGTCAGATCAAGAGCAGGCTGGAAGCTGGATTACGACATCGATGCAGCAAGCTTATACTGAACTCTATAGAGGTGGGTACGCCCATAGTGTCGAAGTATGGGATCGGGGTGAGCTGGTTGGAGGATTATATGGTGTCGCAATTGGCTGTTTATTCTTTGGTGAGTCGATGTTTAGTCTCACTGATAATGCATCAAAAATGGCTTTCATTGATCTTGCTGAGCACCTTTCACGCTGGGGTTTTTTGCTCATCGATTGCCAAATGTTTACCCCCCACTTGGCAAGTCTTGGTGCTAAAGAGGTTCCCATGTTAGAGTTTCAAAATTACTTAGATGAAAATTTAGCCTTTGGTATAGATAGCCTGTGGGGTGGGTGCTAAAGTAAGCTCTAACGTTTTTTGTATAGCTATTACAGTGGAGATTTTCCATTTCTTCATCAATTGACATAAATAGTTTGGTATTTTACCCAACTCCAGAGCATGACTGCAGTTACTTGGATAACCGAAAGGCCAAGTCGATTTTTTTGAGCCCAGATCAGCCACTGGACGAGTCTACCTATATGCGACTCACAGATATGGGATTCAGGCGCAGTGGTGAACATATTTACCGGCCTTGGTGTGATGCTTGTGGTGAATGTAAATCAGTGCGTGTCCCCGTGGATAACTTTAAAACGAGTAAAAGCCAAAAACGGGTCTTAAAGCGCAATCAAGACCTTCATGTCAGTTTTCACATGCCCTCGAGTTCAGATGAAATCTATGCCCTATATGCAGATTATATTAATCAGCGTCATGGCGATGGTGATATGTTTCCACCTTCACTTGACCAGTTTGAAAGTTTTTTGTGCCAAGCACCTGCAGCGAGCAGAACTCGATTTATATGTTTTAGACTAGAACAAAAGTTGTTAGCGGTGGCTGTAATTGATCTTTTGCCGAAAGGCTTATCTGCGATTTATACTTTTTTTGATCCTGCTTATGACTCAAGAAGCTTGGGGCGTCTTGCAGTGCTATGGCAGATTCGTTGGGCACAAGCGCACAGAATGGATTTTATTTACCTTGGGTACTGGATCAAAGAATGTCAAAAAATGGCTTATAAGGCCGAATACGAGCCCTTACAAGTATTTGAAGATTTAATTTGGCAACCGCTCGAAGGCGAGGAGCCTTAAAAAGGTCTTTTGCTCGCTTTTTGTACGTCATTGCTGCATAATATGGCGCACTGTAAACACCATAAATTTTGTAACAACGTTTGAGGCTTTAATGGCTAAAGAAGACCAGATTGAAATGGAAGGTACCATTATAGATACCTTACCTAACACCATGTTCCGTGTAGAGTTAGAAAAT
>DDCR01000111.1 GCA_002335115.1 Oceanospirillaceae bacterium UBA2001 | reverse complement strand
TGCAACATCGGCAGCATCCAAACCAGCCGCATCAGCCGATTGAAAGCGCGCGCTGGTAGTGGGATCTGGACTCCAACCAAGCCAATTCGATCCTGTTAATGGATTACCCAGTTTTACACCACTTGGGCAGGCATTGGTCATTGCTGCTACTGAGCGGTCGGAATCCTCTATGGGACGACCACTTAACCATTCAGATATTCTGCGCTTTACATCATCACTGAGACCCTGAGCAATCACCGACATCTTGCCTACCGTCAAAGCATCATAGATCTTAGCTGCAGGCATAGCCTTAAGATCGCTACGACTGAGCGCTCTCGAACCAGGTACTGGACTTTCGTGGCAGGTGGCACAGTGCTGTTGAAAATCCATCATGCCGCGATAATCTGAGGTCTGAGCAAAGCTAAGTGATGAGGCCACTGAAAAGACCAATAGAGCAAGGCCTTTCCAGTAGCTATTACGTTGGCAACGAACTGTCAGTAATGTTTTCATAATGCATCCTAATATATCGATACAATTTTCATTTGGATGAACAATAAAAAATCAATTACCTCTCTCATTACTACTTCATCCGTTGCACAACTTGGGTTAGATTAGAAGTTCATTCCAACCTTTACACCAGCCCAGCGCGGCATACCCATATTGCCATACACAAAGTCGAGATCCGCTATTCCGTAGGTGTTGTCAATGTATTCTGTCTCGAAGACATTTTTAACATAGGCTTGCACTTCCCATTTCTCTGAGGCTGACACCCAGAATACCCGCGCATTGACTAGCGTTTTGGCCTCGCTGTAGTTATATTCATTACCTCCAGTGCCGACACCTTCACTATGGTAAGAAAAGTCGGTTTGCAAGGTAACCACAGCGCCATCATTTAAAGGAATATTGTAGCTAACCACACCATTAACCATTAAGTCAGGTGATCCAAGCTCTGAACCATCTAGAGTGCGTTCAACACCGTCTGAGGATGTGATGACATAGCCTGAATCGGCGCTGATTTCGCTATCCAACCAGCCTATACCCAAGCTCAACTCCAAATTATCTGTTGGCACTGCGAGTAGCTCAAGTTCTACGCCATAGATATCCGCATCACCAAGACTGATCAAGCGACTGACTGGTGCTGCCGCGTTTGAGTCATAGGTAATGCCCTGCTTATCGGAAACATCCTGATAAAACAGTGCCGCATTTAACTGCAGTCGTCCGTCCATTAGTGTGGACTTGCTACCCAGTTCAAACGCAGTTACTTCTTCTGGATCCACTGACGTCATTGCGCTCAGATCACCAAACAACAAGTCACTGTTGAAATTTCCTGAACGGAAGCCGGTGGACAGGCTAGCATAAATCATCATCTCATCGCGGGGACGCCACTCTAGCCCCAGTTTACCGGAGAGGTTTTCACTGGTAAGACGATCTGCGCCCGGAAGCCCCTGCGTGGTGAGCTGCACTTTCTTTTCTTCGTCGGTATAACGAAAACCAGCCAGCATACTCAGCGTATCACTTAAAGAGCGGTTAATTTCACCAAACACCGCATAGGACTTGGTATCGACGTTAGCCATAGTGTCCGGGTTTCCGTCTCCCCATTCGTATCCTGCTACACCAGAGGTAGAACTCCTATCATCATCTAAATAAAACAAACCAACCAGCCAGTTCCTACCTTCATCGCCACCAGATAAATGAAACTCTTGTGAAAATTGCTCAGCATCCACTGTGTAGGTATCGTTGTATTGGTATAAGCCGAACATTCCATCTGCGCTGCCATCCTCATCAGCATTGAAATAACGATCGAGACTATCTAAGGCACTGATTGAAACAAGCTCCATATCGTTATTTAACTGCCAGGTTAGCTTGGCTGTTACCGTCTCAGTTTCGAAGGTATATCGACCATCGCCCGCACTCGGGTCATGCTCAGTATAGGGTTTAGTCACATCGGGGTTAGGATCGCTAAATCCATCACCACCAGCGCATTGGCTCGCTAAGACGCGCTTCGCGTCACAGACCTCATATGTCGCTGGATCTAGCAGACCCCAGTGGTTAAACGCCTTACCAATATCATCTGCATCACTGGCTTCCAATGAAAGCAAAAGATTCATCTCATCATTGATATCAATATCCAAATGGGCACGCCCCATTATTCTATCGGTAACGCCCAACTTACCGCCTGCGGGACCCTGATTGTCTTGGAAGCCATCATCTTGATGATACTTTAATGCCAAGCGGCCACGCACCTGATCACTCATTGGCCCACTGATAGCAGCTTCAACAATATTGGTGCCAAATGAACCATACTCGAAATTCAGATAGCCTTCTTGTTCTTCAGTAGGTTTGCGGGAGATAAAATGTACCAACCCAGCGGTGGAATTGCGCCCAAATAATGTTCCTTGCGGTCCACGCAAAACCTCGGCACGTTCCAAATCCATCATCACACCACCGCCAAAGAAGGCAGCGGGTCGATACACTTCATCAAAATACAAAGCAACGTTATCCTCTCCCGCAAGCGTGGGGTTTAATGTTGAGTTACCACGTATGGTAACGTCCGCAGAATATGAACCCTCGCTAGAGGAGACATTGGGTATTTGCGAAAAAATATCTCGCGTATCCTCAAAACCAAAGGCATCAATCTTATCGCCACTTAACGCAGTCATCGAGACGGAGACATCTTGCAGACTCTGCGTCCGTTTTGTTGCCGTCACTAG
>DDCR01000009.1 GCA_002335115.1 Oceanospirillaceae bacterium UBA2001 | reverse complement strand
TCACAAGTCCCGTTCATATATTGCATTTGTTTTTTGGTGTTATTATCGGTCTTGTGGTGGGCATACTTCCTGGCCTTGGCGGCACTGCTGGACTAGCGCTTTTATTGCCTTTTGTGTTTGGCATGGACCCAAGCCTTGCGCTTGCGATGATGATTGGTCTTCAGTCCGTCACTACCACTTCAGATACATTTCCCTCAGTTTTGATGGGTATACCTGGGACATCGGGTTCTCAAGCCACTGTTTTAGATGGGTTTCCGCTCGCCAAGAAAGGTGAGGGGGCAAGAGCACTGTCTGCGGCATTTATTTCCTCGATGTTTGGGGGAGTGTTTGGGGCTCTTGTTCTTTCGGTAGCAATTTTCTTTGCTATGCCGATAATTCTTGCTGTCGGCTTCGGTGAGCAAATGATGCTCGTTGTCCTCGCGTTAACTATGGTTGGAATGCTAACAGGGGCTAATCCTTGGAAAGGTTTAGCAGCTTGCGGTCTCGGTCTTATGCTTGGCTCACTTGGGGCCGCCCCTTTTACAGGCATTGAACGTTTGGACTTTGGTACCGACTACCTGATTGACCCGCTGCCCCTCGTGGTTGTGGGATTGGCAATGTTTGCCACTCCAGAAATTGTAGATCTTTTACGCCGTCAGGAAACTATTTCTGAAAAGCCCCTCATGGGGCATGGGTGGGCAGTAGGGTTTAGAGATTGGATGTCAAACAAATGGCTGTCGCTCAGGTGCGCGATAATTGGGTGTTTGGTCGGCGCTCTGCCAGGCCTTGGCGGTACAGTGATAGACTGGATAGCGTATGGTCATGCCATCCAAACCACAGATAATAAAGAAAGATATGGCACAGGTGACATTCGGGGTGTAATTGCACCAGAGTCTGCCAACAATGCCAAAGAGGGTGGAGCTCTTGTGCCGACATTACTGTTTGGAATTCCCGGCTCTGGCAGTATGGCAATTCTACTTGGTGGTTTTGTCCTGATTGGTATTGAACCTGGTGTAGACATGGTGACCTATGAGTTGGACCTAGTTTACCTTATTATTTGGTCTGTTGCATTGGCCAATATCATCGGCGCCGGCACTTGTTTCGTTCTGGCACCGCAGATTTCGAAACTCACAACAATAAAATATACACTGCTTGCACCCATAATGTTTGGTCTGATTTTCTTTGCTGCATTTCAGGCAACGCGTTCATGGGGGGATCTAATAGCCCTCTTTATAGTGAGTTTGCTTGGCATCTATATGAAGCGCTTTGGTTGGCCGCGCCCCGCGCTCTTGATTGGCTTTGTTCTGGCTGACCAGGTTGAGGAGCTTGTTTACCAAACTTTCACTGTTTATGGTTTGTCTGTATTTGAAAGGCCAATTGTTTTGGTGTTAGTAGTGTTAACAGCCTTATCAGTATTTGCTGTTATCAGGTTTAAAAATGAGCCAGCAGATTTGAGCGCTACAGGGCCTCATACCAACCAAAATAAACTGCCTCAATTAATGTTTCTTGGTTCTATTTTCTTATTTATAGGCATGCTTTTTGTTGATGCAATACAGTATGATTATTTGACAGGGCTCTTTCCAATCTTTGCGACTTGTCTGACTGCAGCGTTTCTTATGCCTCTGTGTTTTCAAATAGTAACAAGCGCAGCACCAAGCACGGCATTTTTTGACTCAGAGCGTGTTGCTGGCACTTCCGGCGGTTTACTTAAGTCAAACGAACATTACATCTTTTGGTTATTTGGAATGTTAGCCTTCTCAGCTTTTGTTGGATTTGTAATCGGTATTGCCGCTTTTATTTTTCTGTTTTTACTTCTAAAGGCGCGCTTGTCCGTTGTGAGGTCTGGCCTCGGTGCACTCGCTTTTGTGCTTTTTTTGGGAGTTTTGTCCGACCGACTGACACTTCAATACCCGACTGGCCTCCTGCAAGACGCTGCGGGTGTTGATCTCCCATGGCCATTGCAATAATCCACCTAATGTTGTGAAACGCGTGCTTTTGTATTTTTAGCGATAGAAAGCTCGTTGATGAGGTTAAAAATGATTTCTGATTTAAACGTAAGTTCATTGGAAGCTTTTGCGGTCGCAATGCCTTTGGTTGATGTTTTTACCAGTGGTGGAAAATCTAAAAATGTTGCCAAAAGTGTGGTTGTTAGGATCACGGCGTCTGATGGAAGCGTTGGAATAAGCAGTGCTGATCCATCAAGCCGTGCGGTGTTCCCGGAACGTGCAGAAGACCTGTCACACACGATAAATAAAAAGCTTAAGCCCATGTTGATTGGACAATCACTGTTCAACATAAACCGTATCTCCAAAATTATCGCAAACAGCACTCAAACTCAGCTGGGTGCCCGAGCGGCAATTGAGACTGCGTGCGTTGATTTAATTTGTCGTCGCCTTGGCGTCTCATTGTCTGATTATCTTGGGGGAGCGTTGACGCCAACTGTTGACTTTAATGGCTGGGTGGGCGAGTTGCCGCCAGATGATGCAGCTGTTGAGGCACGGGGCTGGGTCAAAGCAGGCTTTAAATCAATGAAAATCAAGGTGGGCAGTGACCTTCGTCAAGATATCGAACGAGTCCTGGCCATTCGTGATGAAGTAGGTTCTTCAGTAAGATTGCGTATGGATGCCAATGAGCAATACAGTGTTAAACAAGCGTTAGAGCTTGATGAAGCTTTAAAAAACTGTGATCTCGAGCTATTTGAACAACCAGTCATTAGGAGTGATTTGGAGGGGCTTGCTGAAGTCAGACGCAATTGTAAGACGCCAATCATGGCGGATGAGTCGATCAGTGATCACTCGAGCTTGTTGCGCGTGATTCGAGCAGATTGTGCTGATTATGTAAAATTTGGAGTTGCACAAGCCGGAGGTGTGCTTGCTGCTGGAAAGATGATCTCGACTGCAGCAGCTGCTGGTTTAAAGGTGGTTATGGGGCACGGTTTTGGCCTCAATCCCAGCACCATGGCTGAGATCATGGTTGGGGCTGCTTTCGAAAATATCTTACCTGGTCTTGAATGTGTCGGTCCGCTAAAGGCTGCTGATACTGTGACAAAGGAGGTGCTAGATATTAGTCCAGGATATTTTGC
>DDCR01000179.1 GCA_002335115.1 Oceanospirillaceae bacterium UBA2001 | reverse complement strand
CCTGCCAATAGTCCTTGTGGAGCCCGGTCTGGCGCTTCACCTATTTCCCTGAAGGCTTGAAGTGTGGTTTCTTGTTGATGCAGCCGACTGTAGGCTTCATCGATAAGAGTTAAGGAAGACACTTTGTTGTCCATTACTAACTGGTGCATTCTGGCGATGCTTAAGGCTGGCTTTATAATCATGAATAGGTTGCTTGCATCTGCTCAAACTTCTAAACGTCTATGACGCTGCTCTCTAAACCAAACATACAGGCCAGCCAAAACCACAATGGCTGAACCGAATAACATGTAATGGTCCACTTCTTCATGCAGAATAAATACGCCCACCATCATGCCAAATAATAGACGCGTATAGCGCAATGGGCTAATGACCGACATTTCTCCTAAACGCACGGCTTTAGTGGTGTAATAACTGCCAGACGAGGCTAATAAAATCATCGCCAGTAAATAGCCTGCGGCTTCCAATGAAGGCACTTTAGCCCCCTCAAACCACATCATCACCAAACCGATAACCACAAAGGTCATGGCGCCATAAAGAGCTAACAGGGATGCAGAAATTGAATTGGGTGATAAGCGAGAGCCTAGATCGCGCATCGCCATGCCGATGACTGCTAGCACGGCATATAAAGAGAAGACATCAAAGCTGTCTACCCCAGGTCGTATAATAAGTAAGACCCCTGCAAAACCTATAGTGACAGCAAGGATACGATGTATACCCACTTTTTCACCTAAAAAAATGAACGAGATTAACGTCATTAATAGGGGTAGGGTTTGTAAAATAGCAGCGACTGAGGTGAAGGCAGAATGAATGAGTGCTAAAAAAATAAACACTACAGCGACCGCTTCACCGGCAGTCCTCAATAACACCGCGGGTATAAAAAACTGGCGGGTGAGGGCTTTTTCTTGCTTCCCTTTAACGATGCCCCAAAACAGCGCACAACAGCCCAAACCCAAAATAAACATCACCTGTCCTGTTGGCAGTATTTCACAGGCCCATTTTAAGGCGAGGTCGGCTAGACAAAATGATGCCATGGACAGGGTCATGTAAAACATGCCTGCGAGATTTTCTGAATGACTAGGCATAGAAAAACGTTGCTTTAAAAATGATCGCCCACTATAACGAGTTTTATGCCTGATAACATTAGTTAAAATGAGACTTTGTTAGTTTTGAACCACTGCATTAGCAACTGTACTTGAGCATGAGTCGAATGGGGCGTAATGACATAACCATAGCCTTGCAATTGGTGCGTACTCAAGGAAATTAGGCTGTGCTGGTTAATCTCAGTTTGCCGTCTGCTGCACTAAACCATTCATCTAAGTGCTTGCACTAAAACCGCAGCCAATAATACATGCGGCCTATATATTCCCTTAATCCAGATGAAGTTGCACTAAAAGCCTGAGCACTGGGAATCATATCCAGCCAATTTGTGGTGGCATTAGCTTGAAAGTCTGTGGGGTAGGCTACATTGTTGATGCCAGCATGATCAAACAAGCGCTTTGACCTAGGCATATGAAAACTAGAGGTCACCAAAATAATATGCTTAAGCCCTTCTTGTTGTAATAATGTTTTTACTTGGATGGCTTCGTCTGCGGTATTCGCAGCTTTGCCAGTGAGTAGAATGTTAGCTTCGGGTACGCCCATGTTTAATGCTTTCAAACGCAGCACCTCGCCTTCTGGAGGGCCGTCACTCCATGGCATTTGACCTCGCGTAAAGATGAGCTTGTCGGCTTTACCTGCCTGAATAAGATCAATGCCTGCAAAGAATCGATCAGCTGCACCGCCCCACTCGGCTACATGGCCATATTCTGTTTCAAACATGCCTAGCATGCCACTTAGCACCACCACCGCATCCGCCTGTTCAACACGGTCTATGGGTTGGTAGGGGTAGGTTGACTCTAAATTACGCCATATTAAACGTGCGGTGGGTGGCCAGGAAAAAATTAATGTGAAAATTAGGACTAAGTAAAAAGGCCAGAAGCGGCGTAAAAAAATCCCTAATAGCAATAAGGCCACTAAAAGACCTAATGGAGAAATGACTAGAGGTAAAGCTTTATGTATATAAATCAATTCACAGGCTCCAAAATGACATCAAGGAAGTTCCAACATGGGAATAATGCTTGCCCATTGGGAGTGTAAGACAAAACTGATCATTCAGTGTTTAGACTCAAATATATTTAACTAGAGTGAGCATGTTCGTTATAAACTTTGGGATCCATCATCAAGTGCAGGCTTTTGCCTGTGTAAGGTGAGTTGGCTTTCACGACCTCCATATTGAGCTCGATGCCCAGACCTGGTTTGGTATTAGGGATAATGTAACCCTTTTGCCAATCAATTTTTTCCTGCACTACTTCGGCATGAAAGCCATCCCAAGTGCCAATACTTTCTTGAATTAAAAAGTTGGGTGTCGCGGTAGCTAACTGAATACTAGCGGCAGCCCCTATGGGACCGTTATATAAATGAGGGGCTATCTGGCAGTAATAGACCTCGGCTAGGGCGGCAATTTTTTTAGCTTCTAATATACCCCCAACTCGGCCTAGGTTCATTTGTAAGATCGATGCTGCTTGATGTTTCAATACGTCATGGAATTCGTACTTAGTGGTTAAGCGCTCACCCGTGGCAATAGGTATGCTAGTTTTAGCCGCCACCTGAGCCATGGCTTCGGCTTGGCCAGGAGGCACGGGCTCTTCAAACCATAATGGGTCATAGGGCTCTAACCGTTGGGCTAAGCGAATCGCAGAAGCAGGGGTCATCTGGCCATGGGTGCCAAAAAGCAGGTCACAGTGGTTACCCACAGCAGCACGAATTTTGCGACAAAAATCTTCGCTACGGGCTAGGGTTTTTAGTGAAATTTGGTGACCAGAATAAGCGCTGTAAGGCCCAGCAGGGTCAAACTTAAGGGCAGTAAAGCCTTGTTCCATGTTTTTTAGGGCGCATTCAACCGCTAAGTCTGGGCAATCGTAATCATGTTCACCTTTGCTGTTGGTGGGGTAAAGGTAAGTGTAACAACGTAATTTATCATGTACTTTACCACCGATGAGTTCGTAAACCGGTTTGCCAGCAGCTTTGCCAATAATGTCCCAACAAGCCATTTCTAAACCACTACACGCACCCATCATCGTCAGGTCTGGACGCTGGGTAAAACCACTGGAATAACATTCTCTAAAAAACCGTTCGATATGATGGGGGTCGTGGCCTTTTAAGTAGCGATCAAAGACGTCATCTAAGACTTTGACCATCACCTCTGGATGAAAGGTAGAGGCATAAACCTCTCCCACACCTTCAATGCCACAGCGGGTTTGTAAACTCACAAAAATCCAATACATACCACCAATGTGAGGTGGAGGAACGGCCACAATGTGGCTTTGCATGGCAGCTATTTTCATAATGGAACTCTTGTGGATCTTAAAACTAAAGCATGGCTGGCAATATAGCTCTTTTAGGCAACCTTATGCTAGTCAAAAATATTTCACTAAAGGCATTTTTCTTGGGTGTGGCGAACTACTTTACTAGAGCAAGTTGCACACTAGATACATGCAACTTGTTACAGTTATGTAGCTTTGAATGCTGCTCGAATACTGCTTCTGTTGGCTGCAGGTTTAGATGATCTAGTAGCACATTTAGCGCCACTTCTGCGGCACGACTATTACCGTCGAGGGCTTTTAAGGCAATACCTAAACCAAGATGAGGTATGGCGGCACCAAATACACCTTCTGCACCCGTTTTACAGGCCACTTGGCCACC
>DDCR01000200.1 GCA_002335115.1 Oceanospirillaceae bacterium UBA2001 | reverse complement strand
TTGTTTTTATGATTACGGACCCCCTGTTTTACTTTTTTGCAGTTCCTGCAATTCTTATATTTGGTATTGCTAAAGGTGGCTTTGGTAATGCCATAGGTGTGGTGGCTGTGCCGTTAATGGCTTTGGCAGTCAGTCCATTGCAAGCTGCAGCTATTTTGTTACCGATCTTGTGTGTTATGGATGTATTTGCAATTCGCAAGTTCTGGCGTCAGTGGGACGTAACTAACATCGTCATTATGTTACCCGCAGGTTGTGTAGGTGTGTTAGTAGGAAGTTTAACTTTTAGTTATTTAAACGAAGGTCATGTGCGTTTATTGATTGGTCTTTTAGCACTCATATTCGCTCTAAACTTTTGGCTCAAGTCACCAGGCTCGATCCAAAAGGAGCCAGATTATATCAAGGGTAGCTTCTGGTCTGTTATTGGCGGCTTTACTAGTTTCGGTATTCACTCTGGAGGACCTCCAGTAAATATATATTTATTGCCACAAAAACTGCATCCCAAAGTATTTATGGGTACCTGTGCAATGTTTTTTTGGATTACTAATTATGTCAAACTTATACCCTATTTTATATTGGGACAACTGGACAGCCAAAACTTGCAAACATCCCTGGTGTTGTTGCCTTTAGCTCCCATTGGAGTGGGCTTTGGATACTACTTACACACCCGAGTATCAACTCAAAAGTTCTATAACATCTTTAATTTCTTTTTAATTATTACCGGATGTAAACTCACTTACGATGGTATCATGGTGCTATAAAGACATCGCTTAACTTCGACTCAGATTACATCAGTTTTTGAGGGAGATTTTTGAGTAATGGCCTCTAATCATAGGCAAGTTTTATGCGTTTGGAACAGCACCTATTTAGCCGGGAGGATATTAATCAGTAACTCTCGTCAATGTCCCTTTGCACTCGGCGGGTATGACCGCGCAAATCAGACACTAGGGCAGATAGTTCATTAACGAGTAGGTCTGCTTTGTCTAATTTTCTTTCTAACATGAGGGTTTCGATTAAATCTGGTGAGGTAACTTCAGGTGGCGAATCAGAGCCTGCAATTAACCACAAAACAGGCACATTCAAGATGCCAGCTAATTCAATTAATTTGTTGGCCCTCGGGCTGGTCCGACTTGCTTCCCAGTTCGCAATGGTGCTTTTTTTGACGCCCATACGAAGGGAAAGTTGTGACTGTGAATAGCCACTGGCTTCGCGAGCGTTGATAATTCGGGTACTTAAAATAACGTCAGATGTTTTCGGTTCATTGGAAGGCATGAAGACTCGTTAAGATTATGAGTGAGCCACTACCTTACTACGTCAGACGTCAAAGATCAAAAAACACACTGATCGCAAGCTCAGATAAGTATATGGTTTGACTAGATAAAGTAATTATTTGATGGGCATCAGATGCATTTAAACTCAAGGTCTGAGTACTTAAAGTAGGTGTTTTTAGGGGGCTACTTTCGACTACTTTTGGTTATTTTTGGTTATAAAATACACCTCTGTTTGAGTTGCACAAAAGGTCTAAATCGCTGTGTTAACATGATTTATATAATCGCTCTGGACGCCCAACACTGCCATAGTGTATTTCTACACTGATCTTGTTTAAGCCAACTAAATACTCTAAGTAACGTCTGGCTGTAGTGCGACTGGCACCAATATCACTGCCTATGTGTTCAGCATTAACAGCTTCAGTTTGTGTCGAAATAACCTGTAAAACATTACTTAGGGTGAGTTCATCAATGCCTTTGGGAAGGCGTACGTCAGTATTATTGGGAGCCTGAGTAAGGCGCGGCATTAGGTCATCTAAATCAGTTTGGTCAACTGCAGCGACACCTAAAAGCCGCTCGTGGTGTTGGAGGTAGTTAGTTAAACTGTTTTGTAGTCGTTCAAAGACTAAGGGCTTAAGAATATAATCAAAGACACCTCCATGCAGAGCGGCTTTGAGTACATCTACTTCTTTGGCGGCAGTAATAAGAATAACATCTGTGGCACAATCTTCAGCACGTAAATTGCGTAAAAACGCCATGCCATTGCCACTTGGGAAGTAAACGTCTAGCAGCAACAAGTCAGGTTTGAATACATTAACTAAGGCTTCTGCATCAGCAAGACTATGGGCGATGCCAACTAATTCAAAGCCTTCGATCCGCTGCAAATAGGTTTGTTGAATAAGGGCGTTTTGTGGGTTATCTTCGGCGATGACCACACGGATAGTGTTAACTTGTGTCATAAACTGGGTGCCTGCTTGGGTAGACTAATGGTCAGTCGACTACCACCTTTTGTGACGTTTTCCATCGCCACATACCCGCCCAAGCGAGCAGCAAGTTTTTGTACCAAATGCAGTCCAATACCGTGATCTTCACCATGTTTTGTACTATAGCCTTTGGTGAAAATTACTGAGTGTAAGTTAGAGTCAATGCCAGGGCCTTGGTCTTCAACTTCGAAGATAAGGTCGGTGCCATAATCTGTCATGGATATAGAAACTGTATTTCCACTTGCATCTGACATTAAGCAGGCTTCCATTGCATTATCAATGATATTTCCTACCATGCTCACTAACTGGTCTCTAGGAATGTGCAATGGGAGGTCACTCATGTGGCTTTCCGGGTCAATATATAACTCTAAACCAAGTTCTTTAGCCCGATTAAACTTTCCTAACAAGCACCCTGCAAGAATAGGGTCTGGCACTGTATCCATGAGCAATTTAATCAGCACTTGATGAGCTTGGTTTTCTTGACCAATCAGAGATAGAGCTTGGTCGGATGCACCGATTTGAATCAATCCAGCGATGGTATGAAGTTTGTTAGTGTATTCATGGGCCTGGCTGCGCAAGCTATCAGCATATTGTTGTATATGCTTGAGCTCCTGACTGACTAGATCTAATTCATCTTTTGGCCTAAAACTAGCGACTACGCCAATGACTTGAGTCTGCTTCAATAGTGGCAGGCGATTAACGATAAATGGTTTTTGGTTAAACCAAACTTCTTGTTCAAAAGCAGCTGTAGCAGTGAGTTGGTGATCTAACATAGGGCTATTGGGCATAATTGTAGTAATGTTTTGCCCCAACCACATTTTTTCTTTATCCAAGTCAAGAAAATGCAATGCTGCCTTATTAATGGTTGTGACTTCGCCATCAGCATTAGTGGTAATGATGCCCTCGCGCACAGATTCTAGAGTGGCATTACGCTCTTGATAAAGTTGCCCTATTTGTTCGGGTTCAAGACCAAAAATGGCCTTCTTAAAATGATTGGCAAACCATAAGGCGGTCAATAGGCTAAATCCAAAGCTGGCTAGGATGACCCACATTAAAGTAGCCCGGTATTTATTAATAACAGCATCTATATTGTCTAGTAGGTAGCCTACGGACACGAGACCAATAATGTCCTCGCCATTAGGTCCGAAAATGGGTGCGCGGGCCCGCATCGACCAACCCAAACTGCCTTTTGCTTTGGATATCACTGCGCGGCCATGGCTTAAGGTTGGACTGATGTTGTCGTTGTCATCATCCATCATTGAAGCGCCCAACTTAGCCGTATTAGGGTGGGCCAAACGCAGGCCCTGCTGGTTGCCGATGACCACAAATCGAGCATCAGTTTGGTTAGCTAAAGTCAGACTTAGTGGCTGTAAATAACTCGAATTATCGGCAAGCACAGCAGTGGTAACCTCTGGCATTGCCGCGATTGTTTTGGCCACATGTAAAGTCTTGAGACCAATTTCGTCATCCAAAGATTGACTCAGGTACTGCATTGCAAACCAGCCAAGCATACTGGTTTGTAATAATGCCATTAAACCCAAAATGAGCATCATTCGGCTTTTAAGCTTGAGTCGCCGAAAGGGTAGTTTCATCGTTTTTGTTGTTATTCTCATGTTCATATTCTACTGAATATTAGGTGTCTTTACTCGTGAACTTTATGACCAAAATAAATTTTACGGCCATAAACTATCCTCTTCATAAAATGCTCGTTAGTCTGCCCCTGCATAAAACAAAAACCATTAAGGACTCACAATGTTAAAAATATTTAAAACTAAGCAACGCATGTTGGTGACTGCGGCCCTGATGACCGGTCTTCTGGGCACAGGCACAGTCAATGCCAACATTGATTCGATTCACTTCCTTATTCCAGGTGGCGCAGGCGGCGGCTGGGATGGCACAGCGCGTGGCACAGGTGAAGCTCTTACCAATGCTGGACTAATTAACAACGCTTCATATGAAAATATGTCAGG
>DDCR01000193.1 GCA_002335115.1 Oceanospirillaceae bacterium UBA2001 | reverse complement strand
ATTGTTAGCCACTCCCAACATCGCTGAGACCCTCATGCCTAGATGTTTTAATTCTTCATTTGAAGATTCTCTTCGACTTCCATGGGCAGCGATTAATAAGTGTTTCATGTGTGTTGGTCCATTGGTATCAATGTGTATTGGGATTTAAACAGAAGGAGATTTGAGTAGGTTTTCTAAAGCTAATTTCAAGCGATGAAATTTAAACTCAAACCCATTTTGCATTAACTTTTGGGGAACGATGTTTTGGCTATCAAGCAACAAACAAGCAGACTCCCCAAGCATCAGCTGCAATATTTTTTTCGGCAATGGAAAAACAGCGAGCCTATNNGAGGGCTTTGGCTAATGTTTGAGTGAACACCCTGTTTGTTTGTGCCTCTGGGGCAACCAAATTGACCGCTCCTGAAATGCTGCTCTCTAACAACGCAAATTGTATGGCGTTGATATGGTCTTGATAATGGATCCATGACATAAACTGTTTGCCGCCACCAATGGGACCACCTAAACCGCATTTAAAGGGCAACAACATTTTACCTAGGGCACCTCCATGAGCCGCTAAGACAATGCCAGTTCTAAGCAACACGACCCGAGTAAAGGGTGCAGCGCCTAGAGCAATCTGTTCCCAGTTTCGGCACAATTGGCTCGCAAAATCAGTGCCTTCAATTGCAGAGTCCTCCGTAACAGGTTGATCGCCACAATTACCATAAACACCGATAGCAGAGCCACTCAAAAACACCGTTGGAGGTGTTTGACTATTGGTAAACAAGTCCACTAGTTGCTGCGTTAATGACCACCGGCTTTGGCAAATGGTGTGCTTTTGTTTTGGGCTCCAGCGCTTGTCAATAATGGGTTCGCCTGCAAGATTGATCACTGCGTCAAATCCATCTAGGTTTTTTAAAGGTTCCAATGTATCAATGAAGTCAACTTTAACAGGCATAGCAGCGTTGTTATTGAACGTCGCCAATTTAGCAGATTGGGATGCTATCGAGCGGGTCAGAACAGTAAATTGATGCTCTGGGAATTGCCTAATAAAGGCTTCTCCGATTAAACCAGTTCCACCTGTCATCAATATTTTCATAGTTTATTCCAATTTATTTGAGGCGATTACTTGGCACTTTTCTAATGTATTTGGGCTTAGTTTGGGTGCTCAACTTAGCATTGGCCTCTAGCACACGGGCCTTTAAAATTTAGGGGTCTTTTTTGCCACAATTCATTTAACGATGGCTTAATCAACACATGTATAATAACAGCTTAAATCGGGTAACCAAACTAGGATCACAAATAATCATTCGCTAGCCATTCAAGGTCTACTCGTCAGCAAACAACTCCTTCTATCCCTTGGGAGAAGAGCTAAACACTTTGTTTAATTTGACTCGGCAGGCCTGAGAGAGATCAGAACCTTTTTATTGAAATTGGTACTAAATGGTATTAAAATAGGCTTAGAATTCAAACAATAGGGATAGACTCAGGTTTACATCTTTTTACATCATGGTCTACGCTGATCACTAAGGTTTATTTTCAAACTTTTACTTTTCCACAGGCCCAACCCAAAAAAGAATTCTGTACAATATTTAGTGTTTTTTAGTGTTTATTTTTTTCGTATTTGAGTACTCAACCCAATGAAACCACTCACCGCTGAAGTCGCCGTCATTGGTGCCGGCACTGCAGGCTGCTTTGCTGCTAACCTGCTTGACGAAGCTGGTATTGAGTGCCTTCTTATCGAAAAAAGTAGGGGTATTGGTGGCCGCTGCAGCCGCCGCCGGATTGCTAGGCAAGATAGCAATCATTTCGGTATCGATTTAGGGGCTCCCGAATTCTCTTTGCGCAAGGCTTCACACCCACTACTGAAAGAAAAAATTGAGTCTTGGGTCAAACGGGGCTATCTAACCACGTGGACCAAACGAGCCAGCCATTTTGATGGCCACAAAAGGGACATCAAAATACGCACATCCCACTGTGGCAGCCCATCCATGAGCTCATGGCATAATAAAGTTGCTGGGCACATTAACATCCTGACCCAGAGCAAAGTAAAAACAATTGAGCGCTCAAGCAACCAGTGGTCGCTTTATGATGAGCAGCACCAGCTACTTGCGATTACTAAACAAGTCATCATCACTTCTCCGCCAGAGCAAGCCATTGATCTACTTAACACCGTTGACGACTTTAGTTATAGTGAGAGATTACCCATTGAAAGTCTGCCTCAATACGTCTGTGCAATCGGTTTTCAAAGTCCTTTAAACTTGCAGGCCGATGCCTATGAAAGTGGCCATGGCGTGTTATTTAGGGCCGTTCGTGAAAACAGCAAACCCGATAGAAATTGTCCAATCCCGCTGCAAGAAATATGGGTATTGCATAGCACGCATGAGTGGGCGCATGCACAACACCATGCAGATAGCCAGGTCGCTGCTATTAAATTGACCCAATCCTTTTGCCAACATTTTGATGTCAAGATGGCGCCCCACACATTGACTTCTCATTACTGGCGCATGGCACGACATAAACCTGTCGTACAAGCACACCAGACCTTCATTTGGGATAAAACACTCAAACTGGGCTGTTGTGGCGATTGGTTAGCGAGCGGCGGAACTATCGGTGCCCTCAATAGCGCACTTGCATTACATCAGACTATAATGGGCGAGTGAGAAGCACACGATGAACAGCCAACAGTTTTCAGCCGGTGATAAGGTATCCAGTAATGCTTATCTGTATCTTAGCCAAGTTAGTATCAGTGCCTGTTGAGCTGAAGATAACGCAGGCTTTAATAACAACTGTGCACAACTACAAGCATGCATTAACTTTTTAAGGTAGCGTTGTAAGCTTAATATGTTTGAAAAAGTTAACCATTAGGGCCACTATATTATGCACACAATAGTTGAGAATTTTTGCCTCTATTACAAAGAGTTTAATCAGGACAGCATTGCTGGCCTTGATCGTATTTATGATCAAAATGCAGTGTTCGAGGATCCGATTGGGAAAGTTGAAGGGCTTAATGACCTTAAACATCATTTTAGCAAAATGATGTCGAACGTGTCCTATTGTCGTTTTTCAATAACTGATGTGGTGGCTAACGATGGCCAAGCTTTTATTACTTGGACCATGCGTTTTGCTCACCCAAAATTAAATGGTCATAAAGAGATTACGGTGACTGGTGTGAGTGAAATTAAGTTTGATGAGCGCATCACGTACCATAGAGATTACTTTGATGTAGGCAGTATGTTTTATGAACAAGTACCCATATTGAAAACAATTATTCAAGCGCTGAAAAAAAGGCTAGTCGCGTGAAACGCATTTTAATTACAGGCGCAAGCTCTGGTATTGGAATGCATCTTGCCCAAAATTACTTAGCCGCAGGTTGGCATGTCATTGCTTGTGGGCGCTCATTAAGTAAGTTACAAGATGCGCTTTCATCAACGCACCCTGAACTGACACTGTGCACTTTTGATATTAACCAACGCACAGAGGTGATTAACCAGCTAAAACAAGTCAAGTCACTTGATCTGGCAATACTCAATGCAGGCACTTGTGAGTACATGGATACGGTAGTGCCGTTTGACAGTGCTTTGTTTAAGCGTGTGATAGACACCAATGTTGCAGGCACAGGTTATTGCTTGGAAGGCGTGTTAGACAACATCAAACAAGGTGGTCAACTCGCCGTTGTAAGTTCATCTGTGACCTTGCTG
>DDCR01000138.1 GCA_002335115.1 Oceanospirillaceae bacterium UBA2001 | reverse complement strand
CAAGCGTTAGCTCGTGAGTTGCAAGAAGAGGTTGATCTATGCATTGATACCCAAGCGTGTGAACTGTTTCAGGCAGTGCACCATGACTACAGCGATAAGCACGTGTCGTTATACTTTTATCTAGTGAAACAATTTTCAGGCGTCGCCAAAGGCTTAGAAGGTCAGCCGTTAGAGTGGGTTGATGCCCAGACCTTGTCTGAAATGGTCATTCCAGAAGCTAATAGGCCCATCGCAGAAGCACTCCTTGCCGCTTGGCCAGCTCATCAGATCACTGATCAGATCACTGGCTAGATTCGGCATCAGATAATACCTCTTGCAACAATGCCTCTGCCTGTTCTGGCAAAGAGCTAGCCACTGCATACATGACCTCGTCTGCCATTTCTGGCACCACTTCACTAATACTATCCACTAAATCTGACGCATGGTCAGGATCAGTTTGAGCAATGGACTCAGCCACTTGCGCAGCGTCTTCAGGTAATACTTCTGCTACTGCCGTGGCGATGTCGAAAGCTTGATTTGGGGCTTCTTGTCCCAAGGCAATAGCAAGCTCTGCGCCTTCTCCAACATAATCCTCATCTTCTTCTGAGGCCAAGAATGTATGTAATTCTTCGTCTGGGCTTGCGGCAATAGTTTCTGCCACACCGGTGGCTATTTCTACACTGGCATTGGGTACTTCTTGGGTCACAGAGGTGGCTATTTCCACTCGCTGATCTGGCGCTGCTCGGGCTGCTAACACCGCAATCTTAGCCACCAGCTCTGGCATATCATCAGCAATTTCATGGCTCACAATAGCTGCAATCTCAGCGGCCTGTTGAGGCGCTTCATCCAATAGTTTGAGAGTAAGACGGCTCAGAGCATTAAAACTAGCGTGTGGTTCTAGTTTTTGTTGTTTAATTAAGTCGCACATGTAACGTGCTAAGTCTGCACCCGACTGAGGCGCGGAACCTGCCACATTGGTAATAATGTCAAGCTTCAAATGGGGCAGTTCATCAGCCAAGGCAATGGCCAAAGCAACCGCTTGCTCTGGATATTGATAGGCGGTTGCTTGGGCAATATTGGCAGCCTCTTCGGGTTGATTAAGGGCCACACTAACCGCAATTTCAACCACATCATCAGGATTTTCTTCGGCCAATAGCAGCACTGTTTCAGCAGCAATGCCCGTGTCATCCAGACTGTTGTATTCTGTTCGAGGGTCAAGCTCTGTGGCCATTGGGGTCAAGCCCTGAACGACAAATGATTCTTGCAATGCATCAGGTACCGCAGAACGTATGCTCATTCGGTACATAACGAAGGCCACTAATATTAAACTAGCCACAATTAAGTAGCCAAATAGGGCATCTGGACCCATGTGTTTCATCATCAACGACGATGTATAAGGACCTATAGCGCCTCCCAAGGCGTAAGCTAAAATAAGTTTACCACTCGCTGCCACCATTTCTGTGGGTTTGAGTCGATCAAAAGCATCTGCTAAGGCAATGGGATACACACAAGCCAAGGCACCACTTAAAATGACTGCACAAGCGATAGTGATAGCCATTTCATTACGCACTGCCATAATAGGCAGTACCATGGCGGCCAAACAGGCAAGCAAAAGGGTCATAACTAAGACGGTGCGGCGGTCAAACGAGTCAGCTAATTTGCCGATGGGAAATTGGAGCAAAAAACCGCCCACCATAGTGGCACTCATAAAGGTGGCGATTTGACTTTTAGTCATGCCAACATCGGCACCGTAGACACTACTCATATTGTAGAAAGCCCCTAAACAAATACCAGAAATCATGATGCCCACCACACCCAAAGGAGACGTTCGGTAGAGGACTTTTAAGGACATTGGCTCGGGCTCAATAAATCGCGGCCCACCTGAGCGACTCATGAGCACTGGAATCATGCATAAACAAAACAACATCGCTACGTAGATATAGAGAATTGGATCTTGTGGTTCGGCCAAGTTCAGCATCAGTTGGCCTAAAGCTAAACCTAAATAAGTGACAAACTGATAGCTGCCAAACACAGTAGCACGGTTTTCACTGGTTGAACTCTCGCTGAGCCAAGTTTCCATAGTCATGAAAAACGTGGCGTTGGTAAAACCAATTAATATCCGTAATAGGCCCCATATTAGGGGCACAGACCAAATGCTATGCAACAAGGCACACATGGTGGCCACAGAAGCACAAGCCGCAAAAATACGGATATGGCCCACTCGGCTTATCAAATGTCGACCATACACAGAACCCAACAACATTCCAACAAAATACAGTGACATGACCAAACCGATGGCGTCAGTGTCCTGACCATCAAGGCGCATACTCATTGGTATAATAATAAATAGCAAACCATTGCCCATAAGCAAAAGCGTGCAGCTTAAGTATAGGGATAAAAGTTGATTCAATGCTCTCACAGGTTGCCTATCAATGATTGATCTTAAGTAAAAATTTAGGCGCAAAATATAGCAAATTGTGGTGTGGGTCAATGTTTAGTAACCCTTTATTTAGCTAAATACCTAACCTGCTTGTACAGGCGATGCAGACCATCACTAAGTCTATCAACCTGGGCTTAGCAAAGTGGCGTTTGCAGTTTATCAATTAAGGTTGAATGCCACATTTGGCTCGCTTACGTGTGACTTTTTAATGCCACAGATAAGCCTAGGACAAGCACGCAGACGCGCCACTATTATGAGTTTAAAGGGATCACTAAGTTGAATAAAAAAGGCATGAGCAGTCCGCCCTACCAAGGTGCATAGTTGAACCTTGCTAGGACGGAAAGCAATGATGGTGGCTAAACTTCGTAAGCCTCTATAGGTGGGCAAGAGCAAATCAAGTTTCGGTCACCATAGACGTTATCTATGCGGTTAACCGTAGGCCAAAATTTAGCATCTAGCGTAGCAGCAGTTGGAAATGCCGCAACAGTGCGGGTGTAACCTCGGTTCCATCCATGACTGGCTAAGTCAGATTGCGTATGGGGAGCCATCTTGAGGGGGTTATGTTTCGGGCTCCATTCACCCGTTTCAATTTTTTCAATCTCTTTTCGAATACTGGCCATGGCATCACAAAAACGGTCAATTTCTCGTTTAGGCTCAGACTCAGTTGGCTCAATCATCAAGGTCCCTGCCACTGGAAAGGACATTGTTGGGGCATGAAAGCCATAGTCCATTAAGCGCTTGGCAAGATCTTCCTCACTGATGCCCGTGGTTTCCTTAAGAGGACGAATGTCAATAATGCACTCGTGGGCCACTCTGTCATTGCGGCCTTGATACAAAATGGGGAAATGTTCACTTAAGCGTGCAGCCATATAGTTGGCACTTAAAATGGCTTGTGCTGTAGATTGTGTTAAGCCTTCTGAACCTAACAAGTTAATGTAGGCCCAAGAAATGGGTAATATTGAACCGCTACCGTAGGGGGCTGCAGAAACCGCCCCATTAGGGTCAGTCTTGCCGTGCACGGGAATTACAGGATGGTTAGGCAAAAAGGGTGCTAGGTGCGACTTTACGCCAATAGGCCCCATCCCTGGACCGCCACCACCGTGGGGTATGGCAAAGGTTTTATGCAAGTTAAGGTGAGACACGTCTGAGCCCATAAGACCTGGCTTACTTACGCCAACCTGAGCATTCATGTTGGCACCATCCATATACACTTGGCCCCCATTGTCATGAATGATTTGGCAAATTTCTACAATGCTTTCTTCATACACACCATGGGTAGAAGGGTAGGTAATCATCAAGCATGAAAGTTGCTCGGCGTACTGTTCAGCTTTGGCTTTGAGTTCTGCAACATCGACGTTACCCAGTTCATCACAACCCACTACCACCACTTTCATATCCACCATAGACGCACTGGCAGGGTTAGTGCCATGAGAAGAGCTTGGAATGATACAAATGTTGCGGTGACCCTGACCTATGCTATGTTGGTATTTACGGATAGCAACAAGGCCAGTATATTCTCCTTGGGCCCCTGAATTGGGCTGCATAGAGACACTATCGTAACCTGTAATTTCTATCAATTGGGCTTCCAAGGCGCGAATTAATTCCATATAACCTTGAGTTTGATCAGCTGGTGCGAAGGGGTGCATATTGGCAAATTCAGGCCAAGTGACGGCAGCCATTTGTGCCGTTGCGTTAAGCTTCATGGTGCAGGAGCCTAAAGGGATCATGCCATGAACGAGAGAGAAGTCTTTATTCTCCAACTTCTTCAAGTAGCGCACCATGTCTGTTTCACTGTGATGGCTGTTAAACACAGGGTGCTCAAGAATGGCATCTTCACGCATTAACTCAGGCGCCATGCCCATATTAATGCTACTACACAAGGTATCAGTAGCGCTTAAATCAAAATCTACTTGAGTGCCTGCAAAAATATTTAACAAGGCTTGCACGTGGCTCACTTGGGTGGTTTCGTCTAGACTAATACCTAGGTTTTCAGTGCCCACTTTACGTAAATTATAACCATCACCCAAGGCCCGTTGGTAAATCTCCTCTTGCTGGCCCTTAGTCGGGACAGTCAAGGTGTCAAAAAAGCTTTGATTATTGGCAGGGTAGCCTAGAGTGTCAAGCTGAGCTGCTAAAATGGCGGTGAAGCGTTGAATGCGGCTGGCAATAGTTCGCAAACCGCTTGGGCCATGGTATACCGCATAAAAAGACGACATATTGGCTAACAAAGCTTGGGCTGTACAAATATTAGAGTTTGCCTTTTCTCGGCGGATATGTTGCTCGCGGGTCTGCATCGCCATACGCAATGCAGGCTTACCCTTAGTGTCAACAGAGACGCCAATAATACGACCAGGAATCGATCGTTTATATTTATCTTTACTGGCGAAGAATGCAGCATGAGGGCCACCAAAACCTAAGGGCACACCAAAGCGTTGGCTCGAACCAAATACCACGTCAGCACCCAACTGGCCTGGAGACTTAAGCAAAACCAAACTCATGATATCAGCTCCCACTGCCACCAAAGCATTTTGCTTGTGGGCCTCATCAATGATGCTTTTTAAGTCACTAATACTGCCATCACTACCGGGGTATTGCACTATGACACCAAACACATCATGTTGGGCTAAGTCTATTGTTGGGTTGCCTGTAACAATCTCAAAGCCAAAGTATTCTGCCCGTGTGCGGATCACAGAAAGGTTTTGTGGATGAGTATTCTCATCTACAAAAAAGGTGACACTCTTCTTTTTATTCGCACGTTTGCAAAGAGCCATGGCTTCTGCTGCTGCCGTAGCTTCATCAAGCAATGAAGCGTTGGCTAATTCCATCCCTGTAAGATCCATAACCATCTGTTGATAATTAAGTAATGCTTCTAAACGCCCTTGAGCAATTTCTGGCTGGTAGGGAGTATAAGCGGTATACCAAGCAGGATTTTCCATCACGTTACGTAAAATAACATTGGGCACCAGAGTGTTGCTGTAGCCCATACCAATACAAGACACATTAACAATGTTTTTATTAGCCATTGTTCTAAGTTGGGCTAGTGTATCTGCTTCGGAGCGGGAAGCGGGCAGATCTAAAGCTTTACTTAAACGGATGCTGTCAGGTACCGTTTGATCCAGCAATGCATCAATGCTGGCCACATCAAGAAAGCTCAACATGGCTTCATTGTCGGCTGCATTGGGGCCAATGTGACGCTCAATAAACGCATCAGTTTGTAGTAGCTGTGAAATGGGTGTTCTAATAAAAGTAGGTGCAGACATAAGGCATCCTCACATAGCGCAATTAACAAGGTGTAAGGCCAAGACTAGCAAGGCATTAAACGTGGGAGTTTGTGGTTTAGTCTTCGCTAGCCACAACATCAGTATAGGCTTCGGCACTCAGCAGAGAGCCCAGATCGGCATCATCAGCTAATTTGATCTTTATAATCCATCCTTCGTTATAGGGATCTTCATTGACTGTTTCAGGAGCATCTTCTAATGCTTCGTTAACGGCGGTGATTTCTCCAGATACAGGTGCATAGGAGTCTGATGCCGCTTTGACAGATTCAATGACCGTGTACTCTTCACCGGCATCAAGGCTACGACCGATATCTGCCGCTTCCACAAATACAATGTCTCCTAATAACTCTTGAGCGTGATGGGTAATGCCCACAGTAACAGTTCCATCGCCATTGTCAGAGATCCATTCATGGGTGTTGGTGTAAAGCAATTCAGCAGGAATATTGCTCATGATTTTTAGCTCCTGGTCAGTGTTGATAAACGTCTTAAGGGTCTATCGATAAAAGACCCAACAATTTGATTGCAAGCATAGCATTTTGATTCCTTTCAATCAATAAATTAGCCTATAGGAAACTTTTCCCTAGTTTGCTTAATGGCAAAGGCCTCTCAGTTCTGTGGCATGACGGCAGACAAAAGCCGTGTTAGCATGCTTATTATCCCATTAAATCAATGAGCAATATCATGTCAGTAGAACAACCGGATATGCCTGAGTTAAAAATTGAGTCTGGTTCTGGCCTGCAAACAAGTGTCGAACCGTTGCAGTTAGGCAAGCGCTTGCGGGAAATTCGTCAGAGTTTAAGTTTAACCCTAGAAGAGGCTAGCCAAAAAACAGGGTTAGCACGCTCAACCCTTTCTAAAATTGAAAATGAGCAAATCTCACCCACCTTCACGGCGGTCCAAAAGTTAGCCAATGGGTTACAAATTGATATCCCTCAGCTTTTTGCAAAGCCACGCAGCACTATGGCCTCTGGCCGCAGAGTGCTTACTAAGGCTGGTGCAGGCACGCCACACCCGACCAGTACATATGAACATGAGCTATTATCAACAGACCTTGCGCGCAAAAAGATGGTGCCGTTTAAAACTCGGGTTCGGGCTCGTAGTTTTAATGACTTCGGTGATTGGGTGCGTCACGAAGGTGAGGAGTTTTTGCTGGTGTTGGAAGGTGAGTTAGCCCTTTACACGGAGTTTTATGAGCCCGTTGTGATGTCGGTAGGTGACAGTATGTACTACGATGCAAACATGGGGCATGCATTGGTAAGTTTAAGTGAGAAAGATGCGCTCGTGTTATGGATTGCCGCTCGATAAACTCAGGTTAAACGGGTGATATGCCGGTATTGATACAAACAAAATTTGTTTCCTATAGGAAACTTGCTTATACTTTCAGTATAATTCAACTGCCTTAAAGCTGAGAGAAGCCCATGTCTGATTTTTTATTAACCACCCCTTTGCATAACATGCACATTGCAGCTGGAGCTAAGATGGTTGCGTTTGCTGGTTATGATATGCCAGTGCAATACCCATTGGGGGTCAAACAAGAGCACCTTCATTGCCGTGCAAAAGTCGGTTTATTTGACGTCTCACACATGGGGCAAATACGCCTTTCTGGGGCCTCAATGAAATCGGTGGCATTGGCTTTAGAAAGTTTGATTCCCGCAGACTTCGTCAATCTTGAGCAAGGGCGACAGCGGTATGGGTTTTTTACAAATGCTGCGGGTGGCATTATGGATGACTTAATGGTGACTAATGCAGGTGACCATTTTTTTATTGTGGTTAACGCAGGCTGCAAAGACCAAGATATCGCTCATATGAAAGCGCACTTAGGCCATAATATTGAGCTTGAAGTTCTTGACGGACGATCTCTGTTAGCTCTGCAAGGCCCCATGGCTGGAGCAGTATTGGCCCGTTTGGCGCCAGTCACAGAAGCCATGCACTTTATGGATGCCAAAGCGGTCTCTATTTTAGGCTACGATTGTTTTATAGGCCGAGCAGGTTATACGGGAGAAGATGGCTTCGAAATTTCTGTGGCTAATGAAAACGCAGAAAATTTAGCAACGCGTTTGCTGGCGTTTGACGAAGTGGAGTGGATTGGTTTAGGTGCCCGTGATTCGCTGCGGTTAGAAGCGGGTTTATGTTTGTATGGTCATGACTTAAGCCCAGGTACGACGCCTGTGGCTGCCAATTTAAACTGGGGCATTCAAAAAAGCCGTCGGTCAGGGGGAGAGCGTGAAGGTGGCTTTCCTGGCGCAGACGTTATTCTTGCTGAATTGGCCAATGGAGCCAAGCGAGGACGTGTGGGCTTGTTACCTGAAGGTAAAGCTCCTGTGCGAGAGGGTGCTGAGTTAGTGACAGCAGAGGGTCACGTGATTGGGGTGGTAACATCAGGTGGGTTTGGACCAAGCTTAGCTGCTCCTCTTGCTATGGGTTACCTTGATAACGCCTTTAGTCCCATTGGCACTCAAGTATTTGCCCAAGTGCGTGGCAAGCAATTGCCTTGTAGAGTGTGTAAAATGCCTTTCGTAGAACAAACTTATCGCCGGTAATTCACTGGCGCAGACCTAAGGAGCTTTTGCGTGGCATACCAACCGGACCAAACTCAAACATTGTTGTGGCACGATTATGAAACCTTTGGTTTAGACCCTCGTTGGGACCGACCTTCGCAATTTGCTGCAATTCGCACTGATTTAGAATTTAATCCGATTGGCGCACCCATGATGTGGTATTGCCGGCCAGCAGATGACTACTTGCCATCTGCTGGTGCATGTTTGGTGACCGGTGTCACGCCCCAAAAATGCCTGCAAGAAGGGTTACCTGAGTTTGAATTTATGGCTCTCATTAATGAGCAAATGAGCCAGCCAGGAACCTGCAGTTTGGGTTACAACAGTTTGCGGTTTGATGATGAGTTCACCCGCTTTGGCCTGTATCGAAATTTTTTTGATGCTTACGCACGCGAATGGCAAGGGGGTAATAGCCGCTGGGATTTAATCGACTTAGTGCGTACTGCATCATCCATTCGTCCTGAAGGCATCAATTGGCCGCGCAATGAAGCTGGTGAATTAGTTCTGAAGTTAGATCAATTGGCCCCTGCTAATGGCATTGAGCATAGTGACGCTCATGATGCTCTAGCCGACGTGCAGGCCACCATTGAATTAGCTCGGCGACTCAAACAAGCTCAACCCCGCCTGTATAATTATGTTTTTCAGCTCAAGCATAAAGCCCAGGTATGGGGGCAATTAGATCTTCAAATGCGTAAGCCAGTGTTGCACGTGTCTTCTATGTATGGGCGTGACAATGGGTATATGGCTTTAGTAGGAGCCTTTGCAAAGCACCCTGGCAACAACAATGGGGCGCTGGTGTTTGATTTACGCCAAGATCCTCGTGTTTGGCAAGGCTACAATTCGACACAACTGCAAGCACTTCTATTTAGTCAAAAAGACGATCTGCCCATAGGCACTGCGCGGCCGGCAGTGAAGGAAGTTCATGTCAATAAATGCCCTGTAGTGGCTCCGCTACAAACTTTATCTGACGAACAGGCTGATCAGTTTTATATTGATAAAACTCAATGTCAAAAACACCTTCAGTATTTAAGGCAAGATGAGGATTTGTGTAAGGCGCTTGTCGAGGCCTTTGCGCAGCGGCCTGATTTCCCATCCCTAGACCCAGATGCTAACTTGTATGGGGGCGGGTTTTTCAGTGACAAGGATCGCAAGCAAATGCAGCAAGTGCATGCGCAAGATCCCTCGACCTGGAATGAAGGCGCATTTGTTTTTTCTGACAGTCGTCTAGATGCCATGTTGTTTCGCCTCAAAGCCCGCAACTATCCACACCTTTTAAGTGGTGATGAAATGCAGGCTTGGGACGCTTTTCGCAGTGAACGTCTGCTTGATGCAAGCGCTTCTGGGGCCCGCACTTATGAGCATTTTGCCAAAGAACTCAACGAGCTGGGTGAAAAAACTAAGGACCCTGCTAAAATTGCGATTCTAGAGGAACTGCATATGTACGCAGAATCCATTTATCCAATGAGTTAACTGAGTGTCTTGGTTAGCTTTATTTGGGTATAGCACTTTAGCGGCGACGCTGCTTCCTGGTGGTTCGGAAATAGTATTGGCTGGCATGTTAATAGAGCAGCCAGAGAGTGCATTTTGGTTATGGCTTGTGGCAACGTTAGGTAATACCTTAGGTGCCTGTGTTACTTTTTTTATGGGCACTTTATTGGCGCTTAAACTCAAGCCCCTCACATTGGCTAGACAGTCCCACTCCCAGACTCACACCCAGTCCGAATTTCAGGGAAACAAGGAACCGCAACGCACAATTTTACAAAACATCAGACACCGTTTAACGCATCAGTTCAATTTATCAGCGAAGCGCACCGATCAACTGAATCGCCATGGTGCTTGGTTGTTATTGCTAAGTTGGGTGCCCTTTGTAGGCGATGGCTTTTGTTTGGCTGCTGGCTACTTAGGCTGGCCAAAGAAACTGAGTTTAAGCCTGATTGCCTTAGGCAAAGCGGTCCGTTATGGCCTGTTGTGGCTGTGGTTGGTATAGCGCGTTCAGCGCTACCTTAGCGGGTTTAAATTGAGTTAACCTATGCCTCAATCAGCTAAGTTATGTTTCTTCTCGGAGGAACACCCATTGGTCTTCAGTACTTTGTTCTGCGCTATAATAATAGCCTGATTGGTTGAAGGCTTTAATGTCTTCTACTTCTGTTAGTTCATTTTCGATGATGAACCGAGCCATCATACCGCGTGCTCTTTTCGCAAAGAAACTAATTATTTTGTATTGACCATTTTTACGATCTTTAAATACAGGTGTCAAAACGCGTCCAGCTAATTGTTTGGTAGCAACTGATTTGAAGTACTCATTGGACGCTAGATTCACTAACACAGGATTGGTTTGTTGAATGAGCATCGTATTGAGCCCCTCAGTAATCGTATTGCCCCAATAGGCGTATAGATCTTTACCCTTTGGGGTGGCTAATTTGGTGCCCATTTCCAGCCGATATGCCTGCATCAGATCCAATGGTCTTAACAAACCATATAATCCAGACAGGATGCGCAAATGAGATTGGCTAAAGTTGAGTTGTTCGTCAGTGAGTGTTTCAGCTTCTAGGCCAGTATACACATCGCCCTTAAAAGCTAAAATCGCTTGTTTGGCATTATCAAGGGTAAAAGGTGTTTGCCAACTGCCATAGCGAGCTGTATTGAGGGCAGCTAATTTATCACTCAATTTCATGAGTTGGGCAATATCTTGCGGCGGCATGGGCGCCAGCACGTCAATTAATCCTTGAGCTTCGGTCAAATAATCGGCGTGACTAGTCAGCGACGAGGGGCTAAGCGTTTCAAAATCTAGAGTTTTGGCAGGTGAGATGACTAAAAGCATAAGCGATGATGGCAAAAATTAAGAACCTTAAGTGATTAGGATATTAGGTAACTAATGCGCATAGCGCAAGTGTTAACACTCAAGTTAGCATTAACAATGGGTTAGTTTAATCTGCAGTAGACATGATAAGCGGGTATGCTATTCTTTGCGCCGTTCACCAGCAGTTGGGTCGACTCATTATTTATAATGCCAAGTCAAATATTTTCTATGGAGGGAAAATGTGGTTAGAAAAAATTCAACACATTGCTACACTAGCTCGATTTAGGTACCAGCCAGATCAACTGTTAATTATATCCATAGATGGCTGTGGTGGTGCAGGAAAGACAACTTTTTGCCAAGCTCTGGCACTAGAAATAGAGTCTTGGGCCCATCCTCAGGTGCTTAAGTTAGATGATTTCTATCATCCCTTAACGCCAACTCAAAGAAAAAAACTGCAACAACGGCAAGCTTGTGAAGGGTATTTTAACGTCACTGAATTCAAAAAAAACATACTCAATCCATTAACTAATGGCATTAAGGTTGGCTACAAGCCTTATGACTGGTTAGGGGGGGAAAGTAATCAAACACTTGAATTATTACCCTCTGGGGTGTTGTTAATTGATGGGGTGTATGCCTTTAGTGAACCCCTACGCGACATGATACAACTCTCTATATTTGTTGATACGCCTGAACAGTTGCGTAAACAAAGACTGCTCGCGCGACCGCAGCTAGATACAGATTGGGTAGATCATTGGCAGACGACTGAAACCTGGCATCATCAGCAGCAACAAACCGTGAGCGCTACCGATTTTGTGCTGCTGGGGTCTTAGAAATCGCAGCTTAGCATTGAGTATCGAGTACAGGTAACGACTTTACCAAATCATCGATCGCCTTAACTTGAGTTAAAAAAGCCTCTAACTGCGACAGTGGCAGGGCACATGGCCCATCACACTTAGCTTGGGTTGGATTAGGGTGAGCTTCAAGAAATAAACCAGCAATGCCTTGTGACATGCCAGCGAGGGCCAGTTGAGTGACTTGAGCACGTCTGCCACCCGCGGCATCTTTTTGACCGCCTGGGATCTGCAAGGCATGGGTGACATCGAAAAGCAGTGGATGGCCAAACTCCTTCATAATACCAAAACCTAACATATCTACCACGAGGTTATTGTAGCCAAAACTGCTGCCTCTTTCGCACAGCATTAATTGGTCGTTACCTGCTTCTTTAAATTTGGTAATAATGTGTACCATTTCATGAGGCGTTAAAAATTGGGCTTTTTTGATATTAATGACGGCTTGAGTTTTTGCCATAGCGACGACTAGGTCAGTTTGGCGGGACAAAAATGCTGGCAATTGGATAACATCAGCCACTTCTGCCGCCGCCTGGGCCTGATGTGGCTCATGAACATCAGTGATAACTGGCACGTTAAAGGTTGATTTTACTGTGGCTAATATGTCGAGTCCTCTATTCAGGCCTGGTCCGCGAAAAGAATTCACTGATGAACGGTTAGCCTTATCAAAAGACGCTTTAAACACATAGGGTATGTTCAGCTTTTGTGCCGTGTTGACATAATGATCAGCAATTTCTAGAGCGAGATCTTTCGACTCAAGCACATTCATGCCGCCAAAAAGAGTAAATGGTCGTGTGTTACTGACCGTCAGATCGCCAACGGATAAAGTTATTTGAGACATGGGTTAAAAATCCTTTGACGGCCAATTAATCGTTGGTTTCCATTGTATCAGGCGCTTTCTTGCAATCCCATATTTTCTTGATCAAGGGTATATTTATTGATTACAAAAAAACAACAAATAGGTATTTAGTTGGAGACTCACGGGTTGTCTGGCCTCGCACTGTGTCAAGACTCAATGGCTAGTTTTTTGGTGATTTACAGCTTGATTTTATCTGATCAAATGTCTATATTTGGTGTCGTATCTTGTTGTGAGGCACAATATATAGTGATTTAGGGTGTTTTAATCACTAATTGCCAAAGCTTTCAATTATACCAAATTCCTTCAGCTTTTAAAGTTGGAAAAAATAAATGTCAACCAAGAAATAGGCAGATCAATGCAAGGTTTGATGGTAACAAAGCGCAATGGACAACAAGAAAAAATTGACTTAGACAAGATCCATCGGGTCATAGACTGGGCTGCAGACGGCCTAGAGGATGTTTCGGTTTCTCAAGTTGAATTGAAGGCACAAATTCAATTCTTTGATGGCATTCGCACTTCAGATATCCACGAAACGATTATTAAATCTGCAGCCGATCTAATTTCTGAAGAGACGCCAGATTACCAATACATGGCTGCTCGCCTGGCTATTTTCCATCTTCGAAAGCGAGCTTTTGGCTGTTTTGAACCCCCTCACTTGGGCGCACACGTGAAGGAAATGGTGGCTCTCAAACGTTACGATAGTGACTTGCTGAAAGATTATACTGCGGCTGAATTCGACCAACTTGATGCTTGTTTGGATCACTCCCGTGATATGAATTTCAGCTATGCAGCGGTCAAACAGATGGAAGGTAAGTACCTAGTACAAAATCGAGTGACAGGGCAAATTCACGAAAGTGCCCAAATTTTGTATATGTTGGTTGGTGCTTGCCTATTTTCTAACTACCCGAAGGCGACTCGTTTAGATTATGTGCAGCGGTTTTACGATGCAGTGTCGCTATTTAAAATTTCTTTACCGACGCCTATAATGTCAGGGGTGCGCACCCCAACGCGTCAGTTTAGTTCCTGCGTACTCATAGAATGTGGTGATTCTTTAGACTCAATCAATGCCACGTCTTCCGCCATTATTAAATACGTGAGCCAGCGCGCAGGTATCGGTGTTAACGCTGGGCGGTTGCGGGCGCTGGGCAGTCCTATTCGTGGTGGAGAGGCATTCCACACGGGCATGATACCCTTCATCAAACACTTTCAAACAGCGGTCAAAAGCTGTTCACAAGGGGGAGTGCGGGGGGGAGCTGCGACTTTATTTTATCCCATATGGCATTTAGAAGTAGAGTCTTTATTGGTTTTAAAAAACAACCGTGGTGTAGAAGAAAACCGTGCGAGGCACATGGATTATGGGGTGCAGTTCAATCGGTTGATGTATACGCGCCTAATTAAAGGTGGCAATATCACCTTATTCAGTCCGTCAGATGTGCCTGGTCTGTACGATGCCTTCTTTGACGATCAGGACGAATTTGAAAGGCTCTACGCCATTTATGAGGTTGACGAAACGATTCGCAAGCGCACAGTTAAAGCGGTGGATCTATTTAGTAAATTTGCGCAAGAGCGAGCTCAGACAGGACGTATTTATCTACAAAATGTGGACCATTGTAATACCCGGAGTGCTTTCGACCCGAAAAAAGCACCGGTACGTCAGAGTAACCTATGTTTAGAGATCACTTTGCCAACCTCACCATTGGACAGTATCGATGATGCAAGTGGTGAAATTGCCTTATGTACGCTATCGGCTTTTAATTTGGGTGCTTTAGACGATCTAGATGAATTGGAAAACCTAGCAGATCTAATCGTGCGGGCCTTAGATAGTTTGCTTGATTATCAAGAATACCCAGTTCCAGCTGCTTATGAAGCGAGTATGAAACGTCGCACACTGGGTGTGGGCGTGACCAACTTTGCCTATTACTTGGCTAAAAATGGGGCCAAGTATTCTGATGGATCTGGTAATGCGCTGACGCACCGCACGTTTGAAGCCGTTCAATACTACTTACTCCAAGCTTCGAGTCGTTTAGCACAAGAACAAGGGGCTTGCCCTGCCTATGGTGATACCTTTTACTCCCAAGGTGTAATGCCCATTGATAGTTACAAAAAAGACATCAATAAGTTCTGTGACCAAGAGTTGTTGCTAGATTGGGATGCGTTACGTCAGCAGATCAAAAATCATGGTCTACGCAATAGTACCCTCACAGCACTTATGCCTTGTGAGACGTCTAGTCAAATCACCAACAGCACTAATGGTATTGAGCCTCCACGAGGTTATGTGAGTGTTAAGGCCAGCAAAGATGGTATCCTCAAACAAGTGGTGCCCGAATTTAAACGCCTGCGCAGTGCTTATGAGTTACTTTGGAACATTCCAAATAATGAAGGTTATTTACAGTTGGTAGGCATCATGCAAAAGTTTGTTGATCAGGCTATCTCTGCTAATACCAACTACGATCCGGTGCGTTTTGAAAATGAAAAAGTACCTATGAAAATTTTATTAAAGGACCTTCTTACTGCATACAAGTATGGGGTTAAGACTTTGTATTACCATAACACCCGTGATGGTGCTAATGATGAGCAAGATGATGGTTGTGACAGTGGTGCGTGTAAGCTCTAGTGAGTAAAGCATCAAAAATACGATCGATATAATTTTACACCTGCGAGATATACATGGCTTATTCCACCTTCAATAAGGTTAAAAATGACCCTTTAAAAGAGCCGATGTTCTTTGGTCAAAACGTTAATGTTGCCCGTTATGACCAGCAACGCCACGCTATTTTTGAAAAACTAATCGAAAAACAATTATCTTTCTTTTGGCGTCCCGAAGAAGTTGACTTATCCACTGACCGTAAAGATTTTATGGCCATGGCTGAGCATGAGCAGCACATATTTTTGAGTAATTTGAAGTATCAAACCTTACTTGATAGTGTGCAGGGTCGTTCCCCTAACATTGCATTTTTGCCCGTTGTGTCCTTACCTGAGTTAGAGACATGGCTTGAAACTTGGTCCTTTAGCGAAACAGTCCACAGCCGCAGTTATACCCACATCATTCGTAATGTGGTGGATGACCCTAGTATCATTTTTGATGATATTGTCGATAATCCAGAAATTGTGAAACGTGCCGAAACAGTGACGCGTTATTACGACTTATTCATTGAAATGTGTAGTCAATACAGTTTGTTGGGAGTGGGCACACACCAGATTAATGGTAAACAGATTGAGGTGAGCTTAAGTGCTCTAAAGCGTCAGCTTTATCTGACTGTTGCTTCGGTTAATGCACTCGAAGCCGTGCGTTTCTACGTGAGTTTTGCCTGCAGCTTTGCCTTTGCTGAACGGGCCATCATGGAGGGCAATGCCAAGGTGATTAAGCTGATCGCTCGGGATGAAGCTTTGCATCTGGCAGGCACTCAACACATGCTTAATTTAATGGCTAATGGCCAAGATGACCCAGAAATGGTGGCCATTGCAGCATCGTGTAAAGACGAAGTGATAGAGATTTTCCGAGAAGCCGCAGAGCAGGAACGTGACTGGGCTAAGTACCTGTTTAAAGACGGCTCAATGATTGGCTTGAACGCTGAAATACTGAGCAACTATGTCGATTACATCACCAATATCCGCCTACGTGGTTTAGGGTTTGATGAAATATTTGAAGTGCGCAGTAATCCCTTGCCATGGATGAATGCATGGTTAGTAAGTGATAATGTTCAGGTGGCGCCCCAAGAAGCTGAAATTAGTTCATACCTTGTCGGTGCTATTGACAGCAATATGGAAGACTCAGACTTTGATGATTTCGACTTATGATGGTCGAGATCCTTTAAGTGCTGGGGCCCTAATTAATGAGTAGAACAGTCACTGTTAACGACGTGCAGACCTTTACCTATGGTGAAGAGTTTTCCCTTTTGGATAGTATGGAAGAGCACCAAATCCGTGTTAACTATAGCTGCCGAGGGGGTTATTGTGGCAGTTGTAAAGTTAAACTCACTGCCGGTAAGGTAAAATGGGTGCAAGACAGCCTAGTGCCTTTGGAAGATGATGAAATTTTAGTGTGTTGCTGTGTGCCAGATGGCTCAATTAAGTTGGCCATCTAGCAGCAAGAGCAGGCCTTAACGGTGGCTGCGCGCCTGTTTTAAAGTATCTGCAATCAAAAAAGCTAACTCCAAAGCTTGATCTGCATTGAGTCTCGGATCACAGGCCGTGTGGTAACGGTCAGCTAAGCCTTCGGCAGTGATATCGTGAGCGCCGCCCATGCACTCCGTGACATCCTGTCCGGTCATTTCAAAGTGCACACCACCTGCATATGTTCCTTCTGCAGCATGCACGTCAAAAAAGCTTTTTACTTCCCTTAGAATGTCTTTGACTTGGCGAGTTTTATAGCCAGTATGGGTTTTAATGGTATTGCCATGCATGGGGTCGCTGCTCCAAAGAACCTTGCGCCCCTCTCTTTCAACGGCCCGAATCAACTCTGGTAGATAAGTTTCTACCTTATCCGCTCCCATGCGAGCAATAATATTAATGCGACCCGCTTCATTGTCTGGATTGAGTATATCCAGTAAACGCAGCATATCGTCCGCGTTCATGGTGGGGCCTGCCTTAAAGCCTAAGGGGTTTTTAACACCCCGTAAAAACTCGACATGAGCACCTTCGACTTGTCGAGTTCGGTCTCCAATCCAAAGCATATGGGCCGAACAATCGTACCAATCATTAGTTAGGCTATCTTGGCGCGTTAGTGCTTGTTCATAGTTTAAAAGCAGCGCTTCGTGAGACGTGTAAAGGCTAGTTTGGTGAAGTTGTGGGGTATTACCCGCATTTAATCCACAGGCATTCATAAAGCTCAATGAACGGTCTATTTGGTCTGCCAAATCTTCATAACGCGCGCCAAGGGGGCTGGTCCGCACGAAGTCCTGATTCCACTGGTGTACTTTATTCAAGTCGGCAAAACCACCTTGTGCAAACGCCCTGAGCAAGTTAAGAGTTGCTGCAGACTGATTGTAGGCCTGAACTAAACGTTCGGGATTGGGCACTCGAGCATCTGCAGTGAAATCTGAACTGTTAATAATGTCGCCCCGATAACTAGGCAGTTCTACTCCACTAAAGGTTTCGGTATCAGCCGATCGAGGTTTCGCAAATTGGCCTGCTAAACGACCAACCTTGACCACCGGACAACTGCCTGCAAAGGTTAACACCACCGCCATCTGCAACATGACTTTAAACGTATCCCGGATATTAGAGGCATTAAACTCGGCAAAACTTTCTGCACAATCCCCACCTTGTATTAAAAACGCATGGCCTTCAGTGACTTGTGCCAATTGTTGTTTTAACGCCTGTGCTTCACCTGCAAATACCAATGGAGGTACCTGAGATAGTTGTTGTTCAATTCGAGTCACAGAATCGGCATTGGGGTAGTTAGGTTGCTGTAATATTGGAAATTCACGCCAGCTGGTAGGAGACCAAGTTTTCATTAGGAGAGCCAAAAAAGGGTAGGTTTGACAATGCGTTACGCAGTGCACTATGTGTTTTCATTTTATATCACGCCTATGCTTAAGGTTCAATCGTGCGAAGTTATATTTGAATTTAGCGTTTAAGCATAACAGGGCAGATATGACTTTATGGCACACTTGATTGACCAACATTGGTTTTCACGCGCACACTAACTTTTCTGATGTGGTTTACTTTTGCTTACATTAGACTATATTATGTTACATATAGTTATTTTAAGATAACAGTATGTAATGATTTATTTCTATTTCAATAATTAGGTCAATTTGACTGGTTAATAGATAACCTAGGACGAAAGTGTGGATTTTAATCAAAGTACGCAAATTTTAATTGTCGAAGACGATGAGCGTTTGGCTGAACTGACCAGAGAGTATTTAAGCAATAACGGCCTAAGTGTGAGTGTGGAGCACAATGGAGCAGTTGCGGTAGAAAGAATTAAGGCTGAACAACCTGACTTGGTGATTTTGGATTTGATGTTACCAGGGGAAGATGGTTTGGGTGTATGTAGGTTAGTGAGGTCTGAATATAGTGGTCCTATAATTATGCTAACAGCCCGCACTGACGAATTAGACCAAGTGGTAGGCCTAGAAGTCGGTGCCGATGATTATATTTCTAAGCCAGTAACGCCAAGGTTATTACTGGCTCGGATAAGTGCCATGTTACGTCGTAGTAGTAAGTTAAAAGCGGCTTCAGACACTATTGGATTGCAAGAACCTACTGATGCTCGGCATCATTTTGGCAGTCTGATTATAGACAATTCAATGCGTGAAGCCTGGCTAGGCGATGAGGATATTGATTTAACCAGTGCAGAGTTTGACTTGCTGTGGCTGCTAGCCAGCAATGCTGGAAGAGTGCTAAGCCGGGAAGAAATTTTCTCTGCATTGCGAGGCATTTCGTACAATGGTCAAGACCGTTCAATCGACGTGAGAGTGTCTCGAATTAGGTCAAAAATTGGTGATGATCCAGAGCACCCTCGGCGGATTAAGACGGTTCGTAGTCGAGGCTATTTGTTTGTTAAGGAGAATTAAGTGGTTTTGCCAGTCAACCCAATGAACTTGGGGCGTATGGAAAAACGTATGGCTCTGCAGCAAGAGTTAATGGCGGCTATTTCCCATGAAATTCGAACCCCAGTGGCACGTTTAAGCTTTGCTCTGCAGTTATTGCAAGATATTTTAGAGGGCGATAGTGTCAGTGAGCAGCAGCAGCGTATGAAGTCTTCCTGCAAAGGAATGGCGCAAGATCTAGAAGAAATTAATGACTTGGTGGCCGAAATAATGACCTATATTCATCTAGAAGATGGAGGCCCAAGAATTATTTTTCAAAAGGTAGATGTGAACCACATCCTTACCAATATGTGTGGCCAATATGCACCCCAGAACCCTCAGTTAAGCATTAAAGTAGACCCTTTGCTCGATGGTCTAATCATTGATGCAGAACCTGTGCAGTTGCGCAGAGCTTGCCAGAATTTGTTGGGCAATGCGTGTAAGTATGCCCAAGCTAAAGTGTCCCTCGGGTATCATATAGAAGGTGACTTTTGTGTATTGCGTATTGAAGATGACGGACCTGGTATACCAGAGTCTGACTATGGCCACGTATTTGCTCCATTTACCCGTTTAGATGAAAGCCGTAACCGAAAGACAGGTGGGTTTGGATTAGGCTTATCCATTGTTAGACGCATCGCCTATTGGCATGGAGGCCGGGCCATTGCAGGTCGAAGCGAAACCCTGGGTGGCGCTAACATGATGATCCGAGTGCCAGTACACCAGCCTAAAGACAATCTTCCGGGGCCTGCAATGCCTGACCCTGCTGATCTGTCTGTTTAACACCCACTAAAGTGGCGGCAGACGTTTCTCTGGCCGTAACAAGAAAATCCATCATATATTTACTATCGGCTTGGTCACTGCGCACTGCCGCATAAAGGGTGCACCAAATACCAGCTTGCGACATCGGTATAGCCGTCACATAACCACGGCTGGAGTATTCCTCTAAAGCCCAATTTGGCAATGCACATACCCCCCGACCACTCGCGACTAACTGCATCATCATGACGGTCAGTTCAGCATGCCTTATGGCGCCAGGTTCAATGTCGGCAGGCTCCAAAAATTGCACAAATACATCGAGCATATCGCGATCAACTGGGTAACAAATAAGTGTTTGATCAGCCAGATCTTGGGCTTCTATAAAGGTTTTTGAAGCCAGTGGATGATGATTACTAACCGCAAGCACAGATTCATAGCTGAACAAAGGTACATAGCTTATGCCGGGGAGATTTTTAGGGTTCGCAGTGATCACCAAATCTAATTCTCCACTGCGCAGTGCGGGCAGAGGGGCAAAGTTGAAACCACTGGATAAGTCAAGTTCCACTTCTGGCCAGTCAGCCCGATAAATGTCTAAACTGGGCATTAACCATTGAAAACAACTGTGGCATTCTATGGCAATGTTGAGGCGGCCTACGGACCCTGCAGCGAGACGACTAAGTTCACGCTCAGTGTTACGAATTTGTGGTAACAAATCATCTGCAAGCAGCAGTAATCGCTGACCGGCAGTGGTAAATTCTACTGGTTTTGTTTTGCGTATAAACAGATCTAAATTGAGCTTGTGTTCAAGGTCTTTGATTTGGTGGGATAAAGCTGACTGAGTCAGGAAAACTTTCTCAGCCGCCTCAACTAGGCTGCCTGTTTCTCGAAGGGCGGCTAGCGTGCGCAGGTGTCTTAACTCAATCATTAGGTCTACTTATACCTTGGGATTTAGTAATAAAAATTCCATAAGCGCCTTTTGAGCGTGCAAACGGTTCTCGGCCTCATCAAACACCACGCTGCGTGGATCATTGAACATGTCATGACTAATTTCTAAGCCCCGATAGGCGGGTAAGCAATGCATGAATAGGGCTTCTGGGTCTGCCAAATTCATTAGAGCAGGGTTTACTTGGTAGTTCTCGAAACTAGCTGCGCGAGCTTTTTTCTCATCTTCTTGGCCCATAGATGCCCAAGTGTCAGTGACGACCAAGTGACTGCCTTTGACGGCCTGTTTAGGGTCTTGTATCAGCTGCACTCGGTCGGCATTGACTGCCATTAACTGTGCATTAGGTAAATAGCCGTCTGGACAAGCAATGTTGAGTTTAAAATCAAATTGTCTAGCGGCATTAATAAATGAATGGCACATATTGTTACCATCACCTATCCAGGTCACTGTCTTGCCCTTGATGGAACCTCGGTGTTCAACAAAGGTTTGAACGTCTGCTAATAATTGGCAAGGATGGTAGTCATCTGTGAGCGCATTAATGACTGGAACTCTGGAATGAGCTGCAAATGCTTCTACTTGAGTGTGGGAAAACGTCCGAATCATCACTATATCGACCATGCTCGAAATAACTCGGGCACTATCGGTGATGGGCTCTCCACGACCTAGTTGGGTGTCATTTGAAGATAGAAATATGGCTTGGCCACCGAGTTGTGCCATGCCCGCTTCAAATGATACACGGGTCCTGGTCGATGACTTTTCAAAAATCATGCCCAAAACTAAATTACGAAAGGGTTCGTAGGGGGTCTTTAAAGTGCGTATTTTTTTGAGTTCAATGGCCCGTTGAATAATCCAATTAAGCTCACTAGGATTCAAATCGAGCAATGTTAGAAAGTGCCGTGGTGACGAATTGGACATGAAAAGTAGCCGCCTAAACCGAGAATGATAGGGCTAATGGCCTATGCTTGCAAATACCTTAGCCAATAAAGCTGATAAATAGTGTAAATTATGGTGCCTTTTTAACCAATAATAACTGACTAAATTAGTCGGATATGGGTATAATTACGTTATTACATCATGCAACCATCAATGAGCGAGACTATAGTCATGGATACCTTAACCACGATTAAAGAACAGATCGAAAGCAATGCCATTTTACTGTACATGAAAGGCACCCCAAAATTTCCCCAATGTGGGTTTTCTTCACAAACAGTGCAAAACCTTATGAACTGCGGTGAACGCTTTGCATTTGTTAATATTTTAGAGCATCCAGACATACGCACTGAGTTGCCTAAATATGCCAACTGGCCAACCTTTCCGCAGCTGTGGATTAACGGAGAGCTCGTTGGTGGCTGCGATATCATTACAGACTTAGCTCAATCAGGTGAGTTGGCTGAAATGATCAGCGCTGCGGCTCCTGCTGAAGAAGATGCAGGCGCAGAATAATTTAATAAACCATAAATTAACTATTATAGAGGAACCGCTATGAGCGTTTTAGTCGGCAAGCAAGCACCAGATTTCACAGTACCTGCAGTACTTGGTAATGGCACTATCGTTGATGATTTTAATCTTTCTGAAGCTATCAAAGGTAAATACGGGCTGGTGTTTTTCTACCCATTAGACTTTACCTTTGTTTGTCCTTCTGAGCTGATTGCATTAGATCACCGTATGGACGAGTTCAAGGCTCGTAACGTTGAAGTTATTGGAGTGTCAATCGACTCTCATCACACCCACAGTGCATGGCGTAATACAGCCATTAACGACGGTGGCATTGGCCCAGTTAAATACACCTTAGCTGCAGACATGGCACACAACATTTGTCGCGCTTATGACGTTGAATTAGCTGATGGAAGCAAGGCGTATCGTGGCGCGTTTATTATTGACCGTGAAGGCCAAGTTCGTTCACAAATTATCAATGACCTGCCACTAGGTCGCAACATGGACGAGCTATTGCGCATAGTCGATGCTCTTCAATTCCACGAAGAGCACGGTGAAGTATGCCCAGCTGGCTGGAACAAAGGTGATTCAGGCATGAAAGATTCAGCTGCAGGAGTGGCTTCTTACCTGACTGACAACGCCGATAAACTATAAGTTTTGTGCTAAAAAACAGCCCCGCTAACCTTGCGTTAACGGGGCTTTTTTGCATATAGGGTCAGCCCAATGCTTGAACAATGGAGGGCCAAGCCAATGCAAGTATTTCTATGGTGACTTGATTGCCTTACCTTGACGGGTTCATTAACCCTTACATTCGTCATTGCATAACCGTATTGGGCTAGTTAAAATCACCCTCTGTTTGTTTTCGTCGCATTTTTATTGATAAGGCACCCTGAATGGCCCCTACTTCTGCTATTACGAGTCCAAAAGTGACTCAAGCATCCGTTCCTATGCGTTTTGTAGGGCCAATGAAAATTAGTGCTCAAGCTAGTTTTGATGCGGCATGGCAAGAAAAAGTCTCGGTGCCCCTAGCCACCTACGAAATCCCTTTATGGCATTCTGTGGGCCGGGGAGCGCGCGTATCGAATCTATGTAACGAAGGCATTAAAACGACTTTGATTGATGAACGTATGACTCGTTCAATCTTGTTAGAAGCGAAAGACGCTCACCAAGCATTAGGGGCTTGGCAGTCGATTCAGATGCGACAACAAGAAATGCAAGACATTGTGGGTCAAACAAGTCGTTTTGCCACCTTGTTCAATATGAACATGCAAATTGTAGCTAATTTGCTCTATTTGCGCTTGGAATTTAACACTGGGGATGCCTCTGGCCATAATATGGTGACCCATGCGGCTGATAGTTTGATGCAGTGGCTACTAAAGCAATACCCACAATTGAGCTATAGTTCTATCTCTGGTAATTACTGCAGTGATAAAAAGGCCACTGCGGTGAATGGTATTTTAGGGCGTGGTAAATACGTCGTAGCAGAGTTAACCGTGCCACGAGCTTTATGTGAGCGAAAATTGAATACGACCCCTGAAAAGGTGGTCGATCTCAATATTAAGAAAAATCTGTTGGGTACATTAATGGCGGGTGGTGTGCGCAGCGCTAATGCTCATTTTGCTAACATGTTACTCGGATTTTACTTAGCTACAGGCCAAGATGCGGCTAACATTATAGAAGGTTCCCAAGGCATGGTGCACGCAGAAGTGCAAGAGGGGGATCTTTACTTTTCTTGCACGCTACCCAACATTATTGTGGGCACTGTAGGCAATGGCAAAGGGTTAGACTTTGTGACCCAAAACTTAGCTAAATTAGGCTGTAATCAAGACATTGAAGTGGGCGCCAATGCGCGCCGCTTAGCCCAAATTTGTGCGGCTACAGTCTTGTGTGGTGAATTATCTTTACTCGCGGCTCAAACCAATCCAGGTGAACTCATGCAAGCCCATTTGAAGTTAGAGCGTTAAATGAATGATCAAACCAATCGCCGTAAACGGCAGCACATCGAAGTTATTGGCCGTGATGAGGGTGTAGAGCGTAATGGACGTTTTTTTGATGCCATGCAGTTGCAGCATCGAGCCATGCCAGAAATCAATTTGCATGATGTTGACCCCAGCATTGAAGTGATGGGCAAACGCCTTAGTTTTCCGTTGCTGATTTCGTCGATGACTGGGGGTGATGATGTCTTAGTTGCTAAGGTGAATCAACATTTGGCGGAAGCCGCACAAATCACAGGTGTGGCGATGGGCGTGGGTTCGCAACGAGTGATGCTAGAAGATACCAAAGCTCAAGCAAGTTTTGATTTGCGCCGCTATGCCCCTGATGCCCTTTTATTTGCCAACATGGGTGCTATCCAGCTCAATAATGGCATGGCATCAGCCCAGCTTCAGCAGGCTATAGACGTCTTATCTGCAGATGCGATCTTTCTCCATCTCAATCCGCTGCAAGAGGCTGTGCAGCCAGAAGGTGATACTAATTTTGCTAACCTTGCCCAAGCCATCGGCCTTGCTCAAGTTGAACTTGAGGTCCCCATCGTACTAAAAGAAGTAGGATCAGGGCTGAGTGTGGCAGATATAGAGTTAGGTTTGCGCCATGGGATTCGGTGGTTTGACGTCGCTGGACGTGGTGGGACCTCTTGGGCGCGCATTGAACAACAGCGCCGTGAGGATAACCACACGCTAGGATTTACCTTACAAGATTGGGGTATTCCGACGCCTTTAGCCATGAAAAATGCGAGGCCTTACATGCAACAAGCAAATTTCATTGCCAGTGGTGGCTTGCGCAATGGGCTAGACTTGATAAAGAGTGTTATAATGGGCGGCTCTTTAGGTGGTATCGCTAAACCACTTCTGGCTCCGGCCATGGAATCTACACCTGCCGTCGTGGATGCCATAGAGGCCTTAAAAAAAGAGTTTGTCACCGCTATGTTTTTGTTATCGGCAAGTAGCGTAGATGATTTGCATTTAAATGATTCCTTAGTGCTTAGTGAACGATAGTCTAAGATATTTATATTTCATTAAGTTGGTCGTAAGGAAGGTCGAGAAGTTATATGCTCGTTGGTATTGATGATTTAAGTTTTTATACCGCTAACTTTAGCCTAGATTTGCAAGAGTTAGCGGCCCACAATGGCTCTGATGCTGCTAAATACACTGTTGGTATAGGCCAAGAGCGTATGAGTGTGCCCGGAGCTGATGAAGATGTAGTTACTATGGCGGCAAACGCCAGTGTGCCTTTGATAGCAGGCATGAAAAAGCGGGGCGAAGATCCCAGTTTAATCCGCACTATTTTGTTTGCCACAGAAACAGGTATCGACCAATCCAAGGCGGCTGGAGTTTATCTGCACTCGCTTCTTCGGTTAAGTCCTCGCTGTCGTGTGGTTGAACTTAAACAGGCTTGTTACAGCGCCACTGCGGCTTTGCAACTTGCGTGTGCTTGGGTGGCTCGTAAACCCAAGGAAAAAGTATTAGTTATTGCCTCAGATATTGCTCGCTATGACCGACAATCTCCCGGGGAAGCTACCCAAGGCTGTGGTGCAGTAGCCATGATAGTGAGCGCCAACCCCAGAGTCCTTGTGCTAGATTCTGAAACGGGAGTGCATACAGAAGATGTGATGGACTTTTGGCGTCCTAATTATCGCTCTACCGCGTTGGTGGATGGAAAGTACTCAACTAAAGTTTATTTACGCTGTGTGCGCTCTGCATGGCAAGATTTTCAGCAGCAAAGTGATTTGAAGTTTGGTGACTTTGATTACTTCTGTTATCACTTACCGTTTAGCCGCATGGCTCAAAAAGCCCATAATCATTTAGCGAATGGCAATGCCCACGAATTGACTGTAAAAACTTTAGAAAATCAAATTTCTTCGAGCCTTATTTATAATCGGATTACGGGTAACAGCTACACTGCAGCTATGTATATTGGTTTTATCTCACTACTTGATAATACAGCAGCTAATTTGGCAGGCAAACGTGTTGGGTTCTTTAGTTATGGTTCTGGCAGTGTGGGTGAGTTTTTTACAGGCACACTAGTCAATGGATATCAAAATATGCTGCACCAGCAGCAGCACCAATCCATGCTGGAAGCGCGGCAGGCGCTCAGTTACGCTGAATACCAAAAAATGTACGCCTTTGAAGTGCCTACAGATGGCGGTGAACACAAGTTTGAACATCAAACTACGGGGCAATTTCGACTCGTGGGTATCCGCGATCACAAACGCCTTTATCAGGTGCAATGACTGCGCCTGATCAGACGATTTTCCCATCTCGGCCACCTTGCTCTAAAGTAAGGGTGCCGGGTAAAGTCATTCTTAGTGGTGAACATGCAGTGGTTTATGGGACCCCTGCCTTAGCGTGCGCCATTCAAAAATATGCCTTTGCTAAAGTTGTCAGTATCGACATAGAAGGCGTTCACCTGATAGTGCCTGCATTTGGCATTGATCAACACTTTAGCCATGGGCAACTGACCCAGTTGGCCCACCAGACACAATCGCGTCACCAAAAGTTCCTTCAGGACTCAGCTCTGCTATGCCTTGTCATTGAGAGTCCGGCGCAGTTTTTTGCCGCAGCTTTGGGTGCAAGTGGACTGGCCGTTTTGTTAGCAGATCAGCCTGGTATAGCTATTGAACTCACTATGGATTTAGTGGCTGGCGGTGGTATGGGCTCGTCGGCTGCGTTAGTTGCAGCCATGCTAGCAGCAGCCTTTAAACACATCGGAAAGCCTTTAACAGCGGCACAATTAATATTAAAAACGACTCACAGCGAACATTGGCAGCATGGTCGATCTAGTGGCTTAGATCCATACGTGTGTATCATGGGTGGTTTACAACGCTACCAACTTGGCACTGCTGAACGCCAAGCGTTAAAACCTTTAAGTGCATGCTTTCTCGTTTCTACAGGCAAACCAGATAGTTCAACAGGTGAGTGTGTGGAAGCTGTGAGGCAACACAATTTTTCGGCTCATTTGTGGTCTCAATTTAGTCAAGTTCAAGAACAATTGCTGCACTGCATGGTCACAGACACTGAGGGCGGTAGTTTGCCATCTAATCTAACAACGATGGTGAGTGCTATCGCAGCCAATCACAAGCTGTTGCAGCATATTGGAGTGGTGCCAAAAACGGTATCAAATTTTATTGCTGAGGTTGAATCTAAAGGTGGAGCCGCAAAAATTTGTGGTGCCGGCAGTATCGATGGTGATCATGCCGGGCTAGTTTTTGTGGCGGGTGTGGAGTTAGGTCATATGCAAAAACTGTGCTTAAATTATGCTTATGAAATGCAAGAAATGCTGCCAGATTTAGAAGGTGTGGTTTACTTTGACTAGTTTAAGCTTTATTGCCTCTGCACCAGCCAGTGCCATGCTCATGGGGGAACATGCAGTGCTGTTTGGTCATAGTGCTTTGGTATGTGCCTTAACCCAGCGCATCTTTGTGAAGGCATCCAAGCGCGCAGATGGACAAATAGTCATAACCTCTAGTTTAGGTTACTTTGAATGTGCTGTTAATGAGCTAGCCATGCAAGTAGAGCGAACGTCTTCTTTTGCTTTTGTGTTACAGGCACTAACCCTGAGTGGCCAAGTTGAAACTGGGGGTGTAGAACTTGTGATTGAATCTGAGTTTGAACACACCCTAGGTCTGGGATCATCAGCAGCGGTCACGGTAGCGTGCATGGGCGCTATGGCGCTGCTTGCCAATGGTAGGTTTGACCCTCAAGAAGCCATGAAAACCAGTATAGAATCGATTCGTAAAGTGCAGGGCAGGGGTTCTGGTGCCGATGTTGCGGCGAGTGCTCTTGGGGGCATTGTAAAGTTTCAAGGCAATCCATTAAGGGCTAAAAAGACGTTGTTGTCGTTAGCAGCATTGCAAGACGCACCTCATCTACTGCTAGTTTATTGTGGTTATAAAACTCTGACACCGCTAGTCATTGCCCAAGTGGCTGAGGCAGCTGAGCAAGAACCGCAGCGTTTTGCGCAACTTTATGAGCAAATGGGTGCTTGTGTTGAAACCAGTGAAAAGGCTTTAGAACGAGAAGACTGGTGGGCTTTCGCCCAGTCCATGAATCAATATCAAATATTAATGAGAGCCTTGGGCGTGAGTGATAAAAGTACTGAAACTATTATTCGTTTGGCTCAAAAAAAGTCACCATTAGATACTTTACTGGGCGCCAAAATTTCTGGGTCTGGTTTGGGGGATTGTGTGCTCTTGCTCGGTAGTGAGGCCTTAGATTGGCCCCACCCTCAAATATCAGTTCAAATAGAACCCCAAGGTCTGCGCCAAGAAATGCAATTACCTAAGGCGCAACAACGCGAGCAGCAGTTATGAGCCAAAATTCAAACCAGACAATGTCCGTTGCCATTTGGCTAGATCAGGTTTTGGGTGCAGCTAAAAATAATACACCAGCGGCTCAAGCGAGTGCCTATGCACCCAGTAACATTGCCCTGAGCAAATACTGGGGTAAGCGTGAGGCAAGCTTTAATTTGCCAGTTACGGGCTCCTTATCCATCTCATTAGCTGAACATGGGACTCAAACAGGTCTCTCGGTGATCGATGCGCCCGCGCATCAAGTGATTTTGAATGGTGAAGAAGTTGACGCCGGACAGAGTTTCGTAACCCAGCTGATTGAGTGGTTAGACCGGGTTTTACCCAAGCACATTAAATTGCGGGTAGATACTCACAATACTGTGCCAACAGCAGCAGGACTTGCATCTTCTGCCAGTGGCTTTGCAGCTCTAACCCTAGCTACCAATAGTCTGATGGGCTGGCACTTGCCAGAGCAGCAGCTTTCGGCATTAGCACGCTTAGGTAGTGGTAGTGCCAGTCGATCCTTATGGCATGGTTTTGTTAAATGGCAAGCAGGCGATAGGACTGATGGCAGTGATAGCATTGCTGAACCTTTGGAGCAGCAGTGGCCCCAATTGAGGATTGGTTTATTAACCATTTCAAGCCAAACTAAAGCGGTCTCTTCACGCCTAGGAATGGCGCGTACAATAGCGACCTCAGCCTTGTATCAACAATGGCCTCAGCAAGCTGAGTCTGACCTTGTGACTATTGAAAGAGCAATCGTGGCAGGTGATTTTGAAACCATGGCCAAAACCGCAGAACATAACGCCATGAGTATGCATGCAACGATGGCTTCCGCATGGCCCCCACTAGTGTATTGGCTGCCAGAATCATTAATTCAAATGCAAAAAGTTTGGCAGTTACGTGAACAAGGGCTACCCCTTTATCTGACCATGGATGCGGGTCCTAATGTAAAATTGCTGTTTGAGGCTAAGTATCAGCAAGAGGTACAAGCAGCCTTCCCTGACATTCAAATAATTACGCCGTTTGCATAATATATGGTGTTTAGCCTAGCTTTATACAATTTTATATTTACTGGCATTATAAATCATAAACTATTGATATTAATATATAAAATAAATTAATAAATGGTCACATTGACTCAGGTAAAAGCTTTAGGTTGAATTTTGAAGGTTGCACAATGTCTTGTATCCTCTAAAGCGGTATAGGGCAGTCAGATGGTGATCGAGGCAGTTGACACGCCAAGCCTTTGACGTATATAAGTGTGTTTAATGGGCTGGGCTATTGGTAAAAGAGAACGCAAAAATGAAAAAGTTTGCCTTAGATGCGATCGATATAAAAATTCTAAATGCGGTCCAGCAGCATGGGAAAATGAGTAAGTTTAAACTGGCAGAGCTCGTTAATCTGTCACCAACACCATGCTGGGTAAGGCTTGATAAACTTAAAAAAATAGGCGTGATCAAAGGTTACCAAGGACAAATAAACCTTGATCAGCTTATTGATTTTACCAAAGTCATTGTTACTGTTGCACTGAAAACTCATAAAAAATCTGACTTCGATCGGTTTGAGTCTTACATACAGCAGATAGACGAAATTGTAGAATGTTACGCCACAGGTGGAGGATCTGACTACGTGTTAATGGTCATTTCTAAAAATCTGCATCATTTTCAATCTTTGGTGGAGCAGTTGCTTACTGATGAAATTGGTATCGACCGTTATTTCATCTACATAGTCACTAAGCAGGTTAAAGCGGCCCCGCCAAATCTGTTAACACTGTTGAGTGATTAGTTGTTGCCAACCATAGTGAAAATATCAGTTATAGCATCAGTTATAACAGCACTGAGTGATCTCACAAGATCAATAAAAACCCTCAATTCTGGCCATAAATAGCTGATATTCAGCTCTCTTCAAAGCTGTTGTTTCATTTTTATTGGCAGGCTTCAAACGGCTTCCCTAAACAGACTTTTTGTGCAAATAAATGAGACCAAATAGTCTCACCTTGAGTTTTTTTTAGTCTACTCTCTCGCTTCAATTCTCCTATAGTCATAGGATATGCTGGCCATATCGCATAACGTCTGCTAATGGCCGCTATTTCAACCGATAAGGATTATACAATGACAGCATCTGAGGAGTTTGGTTTTGGCACACAAATTCGTAAGTCACCTTTTTTTGACGCGACTGTGCGATGGGGTGCTAAAGGGTTTTCGGTTTACAACCACATGTATATTCCAAGAGATTTTGGTGACCCGGTGCAAAACTTTTGGAACTTAGTCAATGACGCTATTTTATGTGATGTTGCGGTTGAACGTCAGGTAGAAATAACAGGTCCAGATGCAGCCAAGTTTGTGCAGCTTTTGGTGTCACGTGACCTCTCTAAATGTGCTGTAGGCCAATGTAAATATGTGCTTCTCACTAATGTGCAAGGTGGAATTTTAAATGATCCTATTTTACTTAGGTTAGCTGAGAACCACTTTTGGATATCCCTGGCAGACAGCGACATTTTGCTTTGGGCTCAGGGTGTTGCTGTGGCTTCTGGTATGGATGTGCATATCTGTGAACCAGATGTCTCACCGCTACAGTTGCAGGGCCCTAACTCAGGCGAAATTATGCAGGCGCTGTTTGGTGCAGGCGTGGGTGACCTTAAATATTATTGGTTACGGGAATATGAACTTGATGGCATTTCGTTAATTGTTTCTCGCACAGGCTGGTCAAGTGAATTGGGCTATGAGATATATCTGCGTGACGCTTCCAAAGGTGACCTCTTATGGGAAAAAATAATGGCGGCTGGCCAACCTTGGGGTCTGAAACCAGGTCATACCTCAACCATTCGGCGTATTGAAGGCGGTATGCTCTCATACCATGCAGACATGGATATTAATACCAACCCGTTTGAACTAGGACTTGACCGTTTAATTGATCTTGATGCTGACTTTGAATTTATTGGAAAGCCTGCATTACAAAAAATTCGTCATCGAGGTATTACCCGCAAGCATGTTGGTTTATTGATCAGTGGTCCCGCAATGACAGGATCTAATACGCGCTTTTGGGCGCTCGAAAAAGACGGTCAGTGGGTTGGAAAGGTCACCTCTGCAGTTTACTCACCTCGCCTAGAAAAAAACATTGCCTTGGCCATGGTCGATGCCGATGTCGCTGCTTTGGGTACAGAATATCAAGTCATAAAACCAAGTGGTAACGAGACTGCAACGGTTGTTGAAAAACCCTTTTTCGATCCTAAAAAGAAATTGGCAGCCAATTAACGCTTGTTGAACTCATCCGCTGAGCCAACCTATATCTGTTATCATGCAAAGTAGAGCCACCATACAAGCAGAGAATGCCTCTCAATGAGGAGGCCACTATAGTCGGTTCAGCTTGTTTTACAGTATGCGTTAAGCCGAGTCATGGTGGGGTTTGCTACTCGCCCTTCTAAAGGGGCTTCAAAGTGCAGCTGAGTACTTTGCAGCCTATTGCTGAGTTGAAGTAGTCCAGCTGAAGCAACAAAAGCATGAAGACTTAATCTCATAAGTTAAATAAGTCACATAGGCCAGAGTAATAATGAAAGGTTTTGTGTTATCTCGCCACAGTCAGGACACTGAGCAAGGTCTAATCCTGAGCTATTGGCTAGTGACCGATCATGGGCCCGTATGCCTGCAGCAAACCCAGCAAGAAGCTGTGTGTTTTTTCCCGCTATCACAGCAAGATGATGCCAAACATATAATCCAGTCCATGGCATTGCCAAGTGCCAGTTGGCGCTTTCAACAAGTCGCGCTTAAAACCTTTGACCATGAGGCTGTGATGGCGCTTTATATGACCAACCAAAAGGTCTTTCAGCAAGTGTGTGGTGTTTTGCGTGAGGCAAATATTGTGCTTATGGAACAAGATATTCAGCCTCAAGAGCGTTATTTAATGGAGCGCTTTATCAGCGCAAGTTTGGTAGTTGATGGGCTACCAGAGAAGGGCACGATCACAGATACTCGAGTAAAAACTTGCGACTATACGCCGAATATTAAAGCCATTTCTCTGGACATTGAAACAACCATGGATGGTAAAACTATTCATAGTATTGCGGTCTATGCCATGGAGCAGGAGACTCCAGTAGAAAAGGTTTGGTTACACTGGCCTGCCCAAATGCCTTCAGAGCTTTTACAAGCTGTGCCGCCATACACACAGGTGTGTGAGAATGAAAGGCAGCTATTAAAGCAGTTTATCCATTGGTTACAAGACTATGACCCAGATGCAATTATGGGTTGGTCAGTTGTGCAGTTTGATTTTCAAATTTTGTGCGCTCGGGCTCGTGAGNNGTGAGTTAGGGGTGCGTTTACGATTAGGTCGTGGAGGTGAAGAAATTCGATGGCGGGCTGGACAGGGAAATCGCCCTGCAAAGCTCTACATGCCGGGCCGTGTGGCTTTAGATGGCATTGAAGTAATGCGCGCAGCAACATGGCAATTTGAATCTTTTGCCTTAGACCATGTGGCCCATCAGTTGTTGGGCAGAGGCAAAGACATCACCAAACCACAAGACCGTGGTGAAGAAATTCAGCGCTTGTATCGACAACAACCTGATGCGTTAGTCAGGTATAACCTCGAAGATTGTCACTTGGTGTGGGATATTTTCATGCAAGCTAAGCTGTTGGCTTTTCTTATTGAACGGGCGCGTTTAACAGGATTACCAATGGATCGGATGGGGGGTTCTTCTCAAGCTTTTGATCACTTGTATTTACCAAGATTACACCGCCAAGGTTATGTAGCACCTGCTTTTGCCTCGGGTCAAGCAGGTGATAGTCCGGGTGGTTTTGTGATGGATTCTAGACCTGGCCTGTACCACAATGTATTGGTATTGGACTTTAAAAGCCTATATCCAAGCATAATTCGAAGTTTCAAAATTGATCCTTTAGGTTTGATTAGAGGTTTGCAAGAAGCGGATGCTGTGAGTGGCTATAAAGGTGCCCAATTTAGTCGTCAACAAAGTATCTTGCCTGAGATTATTAGTGACTTATGGGCTGCAAGAGATATGGCTAAGGCGGATAAAAATACACCCTTATCCACGTCTATAAAAATTGTGATGAATGCCTGTTATGGCGTACTAGGGTCTAATGTCTGTCGTTTTTATGATCAACGTTTAGCCAGTTCTATTACTTTGCGTGGCCATGCCATCTTGAATCAAACTAAAGATTTGATACAACAACAAGGCATGCAGGTCATCTATGGTGACACGGATTCAGTATTTGTGTGGCTCGGTGACGATGCTATGTCTTTAGATCAGGTGCAAGGCAAAGGCAATGATCTAGCCCAGTCACTTAATCAATGGTGGACCCAACACCTCAAGTTAGAGTTCAAACTGGAAAGCTATTTAGAAATTGAGTTTGAAACCTATTTTAGTCGTTTCGTCATGCCCACAATAAGGGGACAAGAAACAGGCAGTAAAAAGCGCTATGCAGGTGTGACTGTGTCTTCAAAAGGTGAAAAAAAGATGCTTTTCAAAGGTCTAGAACAAGTGCGAACAGATTGGACCAAATTAGCAAAAGAACTTCAGGCAGAGCTTTACCAACGGGTATTCAATGATCAGCCCTATGTGGATCTTATCAAGCCCCTATTAGAGCAAGTAAGGTCAGGGCAGCTAGACCACAAATTAGTCTATCGAAAACGGCTGCGTAGGCCCCTAGATGAGTACCAAAAAAACATTCCACCCCATGTGCAAGCAGCACGAAAAGCAGAGACTTGGCGTTTAAAAAATCAATTACCATCGGCTTATACCAATGGTGGTTGGATCGAATATGTGATCACCCTTACTGGGCCAGAACCCTTAGAAATGAGTCCTGGTAACTATGATTACGAACATTACATTGAGCGTCAAATAGAACCCGTGGTTGATGGTATTTTACCTTTTTTAAATGACAGCTTTGCTAATCTCACTGAGCGGCAGTTGGGCCTGTTCTAGTCATTAGCCCATAGTTTGAGTAATTAGATGCTTTGGTAAGTCTGTGATTTTTTCACAGCCAACTTGCTCCATTACCTGCTGTAACTGGCGTTTGAGTATCTCTAGCACCTGGTTGCCACCTTCTGCTCCTAGGGCACAAGCACCAAACATTGGGGCTCGGCCAAGGAAGGTAAACTTGGCACCTGATGCCAAGGTTGATGCAACGTCTGCACCTGAACGAATGCCACCATCCATCATCAATGTCACTGTGTCACTGTATTTTTCTGCCAGTGCGGTGAGAGGTTTGATGGTAGATTCCCCTGAGTCCAGTTGCCTGCCTCCATGGTTCGATACAATTAAACCATCGACACCGAGTCTAATGGCTATCTCAGCATCATCTGGATTAACGATGCCTTTGATGACTAAATTTCCTTGCCATTGGTCACGAATGGCTTTGATCTTGTCCTCTGTTAAACGTCCTGAAAAGGTTTTGTCCATAAAAAGTCCAAGATGTTGCATGTTTAGACCATCAGGAATGTATGGTTTCATGGTTTTAAACTCAGGTTGTCCTGCTAACAGTTGTTCCAGCGCCCATCTTGGATGGCCTGCTATTTGTAGGATATTGCGCAAGGTCATTTGTGGTGGGATAGATAGGCCATTACGAATTTCTTTGGGGCGGTAAGCAAAAGTAGGTGTGTCAGCTAACAGCACTAGGGTTTTGCAACCCGCCTGTGCAGCCCGCTCAAGGAGTTGATCGCGTAATTGGTTCTGGGTAGGGTGATAGAGTTGGAACCAAAAATCGCCTTCAGTAATTTCTGCGATGGTCTCAATACTAGAGGTGCCCACGGTACTCAGGCAAAAGGGCACGTTGTGCTGTTTAGCCGCCTGTGCCAAAATTTCACAGGATTTAGGCCACATTAGTCCTTGCAGTCCAACAGGTGCGATACCGAAAGGGGCGTCATAAGTTTTGCCAAAAAGATGTGTCGTTTGTGAAGCACCGTTGAAATCACGTAAGTAGTTGGGGCGAAGTTGGATAGCCCTAATATCCTGTGTATTTCGAGCCACATTAATATCAGAAAAACAGCCCCCCGTGAGGTAGTCGTAAGCAAATCCAGGCATGCGCTTTTTTGCGTGATCAGCTAGCATTTCAATAGAGGGGTAACGTGAATCCATGTTAATTTGCCTTCGCTCATGGTTTAGTCTCTATACATTTTAGGCTATATAAAATAGCTTGTCTGGTACACAGAAACTAAAGCTGGGTTGTAAAACGTTGCGACAGTATGCTCTTGCCCATGATTCTGCTCTAGTAGGTAGGAGGGAAATAAGGTAAAGTGATCTGACCAAGCTTCAGGTGTTTGATATGAACAAAGTAGAGCAAATTAGTAATGCCATAGAGGACGATATCCGTCAGTGTCGATGGTTACCAGGTAATAAATTACCCGGGCAACTGGCTTTGATGAAGCGCTTTGGCGTGTCACGTACCTGTTTGCGAGAAGCTATAACGACGCTAGAAATGAAAGGCTTAATCACGACCCGCCATGGCTCTGGTTGTTATGTAAACAACTTATTCGAGTTTCAGTTTACTGAGCCCATGTCAGGTATCGAACTTAATTCTGTGGCGTTACAACTTTCCATCATGGAGACGCGTTTGGTGCTAGAAGGGGAGGCTGTGAAATATGCCTGTGAGCGCGCGACAGACGACGAATTACTGACCATAGCTGATGCCTACAAGGCCATGATAAAACGCCGTGGTAATGCGCTGCAAAAAGCTAAGGCTGATGTGAATTTTCATATGCTCATTGCTGAATCTTGCCATAGCCTAATTGTTGTGTCTTTGAGTCAGGTGTTTTATGCCCAATTCTTTAATGCTATTTATGGCACCCTCTACAGTGTTGCAGGCCATGATTTGACCCTATCTGAAGAGGTTTCAGCGGCTATTAGAATGCAACATCAGGCTATTTATGAAGCGGTTATGATCCGTGATGGGATAGCCGCGAAGGCTGCAGCACAGGAACACATTCTCTACTCGATGTCCTTGCTCGAGAACCGCATTTAACAG
>DDCR01000174.1 GCA_002335115.1 Oceanospirillaceae bacterium UBA2001 | reverse complement strand
AGCGAGATCAATTCTTGGTATTTTACCAAAAAATTCAGCTCGAATTACCGATGGCTCGATTGTTTTTGATCATAAAAATATCTTGGAAATGCAAGAGCATGATATTGCAAGGAACATCCGTGGTCGGCTGATCACCTTCGTACCACAGGATCCTTTTTCATCATTCAACCCAGTTTTCACCATTGGTACCCAAATAATGGATTTGATGAAATGGAAGTCTAGTGAAAAAGAAAGTCATGGGTTTTTTGGAAGAGCTGGAAAGTCAGAGCGTGATAAACATTACCAAAAGGTTTTAGAGCTTTTGCAAACAGTCCAATTGCCTGATGTTGAGGGCATCCTTCGTAAATACCCTCATGAAGTATCTGGGGGCCAGCGCCAGCGCCTTATGATTGCGATGGCGCTTTTGTCGGAGCCTAGGTTGATCATAGCAGATGAGCCAACGACAGCGCTAGATGTTACAATTCAAGCACAGATTTTGAAGCTGCTGCGGCAACTTGCTAGAGAGCGAAACGTTGCAGTGCTTTTTACAACACATGACCTTGGCGCTGCGTACGAAATTTGCGACCGAGTAACGGTCATGTATGCAGGGCAGGAAGTTGAAAGTGCGACTGTGGATGCCTTTTTTGGGAAGCCGCGCCATCCCTACACAAAAAGTTTGTTGGGTAGTTTGCCAAGTAAATCTGGCAAACTAGAGGGTATACCGGGGCAGATCCCTGCCTTGATCAATCCTCCAAGTGGTTGCCGTTTCCACCCCAGATGTGAGGCTGCAAGTAAAAATTGTGTGGAAGAGCGCCCCCAGGTTCACTGGCCAAGTTCTGACCACATGATTCGCTGTTATTACCCAAAAACTTATGATTGATTGGACGGGTTAAAACGATGTCACGCAAAAAAATGGATGGGTATGAATCAATTCTTGCAATAGAAAAACTTTCCAAATGGTTTCCAATAACAAACGCATGGAACCGTAAAGTTGGCAACCTGAAAGCAATTGATGGAGTTTCATTAACTGTTAAAAAGGGTGAGATTATTGGTGTGGTTGGCGAGTCTGGTTGTGGAAAATCCACCTTAGGAAAAACCATCATGGGTATCCATCACCCAACGTCTGGATCTATAAATTTTGAGGGAAGAGAAGTGGCGGGTTTGAGCCCATTTCAATCACGCCAGCTAAGAAAGCGACTTCAATACACCTACCAAGACCCAGGGTCCTCGTTGGATCCTCGCTGGAAAATAGGTCGATCTCTTGATGAACCGCTTAAAATCCACACCAGCTTGCCAAGGGAGGAGCGTCACACCAGAGTGCGTGAAATTCTTGAAGCAGTTAATTTGCCAGAGTCGCATCTGCAACTTTACCCACATGAAATTTCTGGTGGGCAGCAAAGGCGCGTTGGGCTTGCAAGAATTCTTACCCTTCACCCCAGCTTGGTTATACTTGATGAGCCGACGTCTGGATTAGATGTTTCCGTGCAAGCAACAATTTTAAAATTATTTCTAGATTTGAAGAAAAAATTCGATTTGACATACGTCTTCATCAGCCACGATTTATCTGTAGTACGAATGATGTGTGACCGTATTGCAGTGATGTATTTGGGCAGGATAGTAGAGTTGGGCCCTACTGAGGAAGTTTTCAATTCTCCCCGGCATCCCTACACACAATCTTTGTTGTCAGCCATACCCCAAATTGGAGGGAAAAGAGTGACTGAGCATTTTTGGCTTGAGGGTGAGCCACCTGACCCATCAAGGTTGCCTTCAGGGTGCAGTTTTAGAACAAGATGTCCATTTCAGGACAGAGCGTGTGAATTAGAGGTCCCGAGCCTAGTCAATAATGTTGGTTACCGTTGGGATGCATGTGTGCACTCTCAGAAAAATCTGGTTTAAAAATTTATGGGAGACAAATGTTTTTTGATCAACTATTTGATCCCAGCCTTATCCCGACAATATCTTGCAATATCAGCGTGTGTTGCTATCCAAACATCAGGGTGGGATTTGATGTGCGCCAGGAGTTCCTCCAATACCTGGATGCGAGAGCGGTGACCAATGAAATGAGGGTGCATCGTAAGCAAAAACAGTCCACCGTCTTTATAAGCGCCGTCAAACTCACGCATGAATATTTCAGCCACGCCAGACGGTGGCGTGTATGGCCTGAGACCAGAAAAACGATCCATTGCCCAATATGGTGCATCATCGCGGATCCACTCCACTGGCAACTCAACAACCCCTGTGGCTTTGCCGTCCTCAAGAATTTCATAAGGGTCGTCATCAGCCATCAAAGAGCTATCATAAATAAGTCCCATTTCACGAATGATGCTCATTGTATGTGGGCTGAAGTCCCAAGATGGCGTGCGTATTCCCACCGGCCGTACCCCGCAAACTTCCTCAAGCTTATCAGCAGCTCGCATTTGAAGGTCTCTCTCATCCTCCGGTTCAAGGGCGCTATTTAATTCATGTATCCAAGAATGAATACCTATCTCGTGTCCTTCCGCAATAACACGTCTTTGTTCATCTGGATGAAGCATCGCTATTACCGCAGGTACAAAGAAAGTGGAGGGCGCGCTGTAGTGGGAGAGCAAATCAAGGATTTTTGGCACGCCAACTCTGGAACCATATTCGCCTTGACTAAGCTTACCGGGCGAATGGTGGCCCCAACGGAGAGTTTGAGTTTCATGATCAGAATCAAAAGAGAGCGCAACAGCAACTCTGGCCCCATTTGGCCAAGTATCCGGATTAAGAGATTTACCAGCTCTGATCTTATTTACAACTTCACGCCATTGTTTCTCTGGCCAGCGCCAGCTTTCAGGTTGGTCGGGAATAGAATGTCCTGTTTTTTTTACCATCTTTTGTGTCCCTCAAAAAATAATCCAATAACATTATTGAAGTTGAAAGAATTATAACATTGCGGTCAATCATTTTTGCTTTTTTGGCGGTCTTTTTACCTCAACTATCTCTATCTGCGATAAACCATGGTGTTATGGTTCTGGCACCTGTGATAATCGCTTCAACAGGCTTACCCCCTGAAGCTGTGGGCTTGATTGGTGGACTTGGTGGTTTTGGAGCCGTGTGGTTTTTCGCTGCAAATAGTACAATTTTGCCCAGTCTAGGCTCATTGAATTCACTCTTTCTGGGGTGTTTGCTCGCGTCTTGTGCGGCAGCCAGCTTTGCCTTGCAATTAGGATGGCTTGGGTTCTTGGCAGCAATATTAGTGGGCTTCGGATA
>DDCR01000166.1 GCA_002335115.1 Oceanospirillaceae bacterium UBA2001 | reverse complement strand
AGTGTTAAAGCATCAGGCTGTTCCTTAAAAATAAACACACCAATCATAAGGGAAAATAATAACCGTGAATACCGAAAGGGCGCCACAATTGAAGCCGCACCCAAACGCATCGCCAATACAATGGCATAGTAACCCGAAACACTAAACACAATGGTAAAACCAAAATAAACCCATTGCTCTAAAGCAATGGGGGTCATTACTTGTGGGCTCACCAGCAACAAATATTGTTGGCACTAATAACCCCCATGATTTTGTTAAAGCATAAAAACATGGCCAAGGTGCTTATCCCTCGCAGGGGTTGATGATGAGCAAATACAGAAACTAATTCACGGTCTCGGCTAATGGTATATTGTCAATTGAAGAGTGCCTGCCCTCTATTCTCCAGAAGAGGATGGATGCCGCATTGAACACGCACCAAGCCTCATTAAACTCCTAATATCAGCCATCTCGTTCTACATCTTAACCAAAAAGTGTACAAGAATGGACTTCAGGAAAAGTAATACCCTCTTGAAGGCTTTGAGGGGTGAGGGCTTCAGCGTTTTTTGTCGTTTTTGGACGGAAAATCCCTAGTACCCCAACACACGGCGTTGCTTGAGCTAATTCATGGCGACACGCACACATCTGTGGCTTGGATGGTGAAAGAAAAGCTGTCCTGGATTAGGCTAGCAAAGACACCAAGCAGCACGATGGCGCATTACCAATTTCATTCGTTACGCTCGAAGTCTCATGGATGTAGGCGATATATTTGAGCCCATGAGAAAGGCTGTGGCCACCCTAGAGCGGCATGCTGAACGAGTTGTATGGCGCTGGACTTCAACCTACAAAAACGCTCGTATGGAAGGGTTAAACAGTTTGTTCCAAGCAGCAAGGGCACGAGCCCGTGGCTATCGAACAAACAAGAATTTCATCACGATGATTTATATGATTGCCAGCCCAGCGAGCGTGGTACTAAACAATGGCTAACCCACTCGAAACGTCGAGGTGCCGAAATAGTTGACTCATCTTTAGTTCTTACATCCGAATATTTACGTACATGAACGTTTTTAATAAGGGCATTCAACGTCGCCAAGCTCGATAAAGACACTTTTAACTTGGGTGTATTGATTAAGAGTATCGATACCGTTTTCACGGCCAATACCTGATTGTTTATAACCTCCTACTGGCATTTGCGCAGGAGATGCCCCCCAAGTATTGATGAAGCAAATTCCCGCTTCTAATTTGGCAATAACCCGGTGTGCACGAGATATATTAGTGGTGAAAATACCGTTTGCTAGGCCAAACTCGGTATTGTTAGCACGCTCGATAACTTCTTCTTCTGTATCAAACTTTAAGATAGACATCACAGGGCCAAATATTTCATCTATCGTGTTAGGCATGTCATCAGTGCAATCTGCAAAGACTGTGGGTTGCACAAAGTTACCACGGTCTAAGCCATTTTCAGTCACTTGTTCGCCACCGCAAACAAGCGTGGCACCCGCAGCCTTTGCCGCTTCAATATAGCCAAGTACTTTTTGCATATGATCTTTAGAGATAAGCGCGCCCACTTGAGTATCAGCATGAGTTGGATCTCCAATGATAATTTTCTCGGTACGCGCTTTGATTTTTTCAATAAATTGATCATAAATGCTCGCGTGTACAAATACGCGAGTACCGTTAGTACATACTTCACCTTGAGTATAAAAATTAGCCAACAAAGCCCCAGAAACAGCGTTTTCGATATCCGCATCTTCAAAGGCAATGAAAGCAGATTTACCACCTAACTCCATGGTGACTTCTTTTAATGTACTCGCAGCATCAGCCATGACTTTTTTTCCGGTGCCGCATTCACCTGTAAAGGATACTTTGGCAATTTCAGGGTGGCGAGAAAGCGCCTGGCCAATTTCGCCATCACCTTGCACTACATTAAATACCCCATCAGGAAGACCTGCTTGTGTATAAATTTCTGCCAGTTTAAGAGCACCTAACGGTGTTTCTTCAGATGGTTTGAAGATCATCGCGTTACCGGCTGCCAGGGCAGGCCCTGATTTCCACATGGCAATTTGAATGGGGTAATTCCAAGCGCCGATACCTGCGCAAACACCTAACGGCTCACGGCGTGTATAATAAAAATTAGTCCCCCCTAAATCTTGCTGCTGACCGCTAATAGTGGCGGCAAGACCCGCATAGTATTCGATAACATCGGCGCCAGTGGCTATATCAACACAATCCGCTTCTTGAATCGGCTTGCCGGTATCTAATACTTCTATCATTGCCAGTTCATCATTGCGTTCACGCAAAATAGCGACCGCTTTTTGTAAAATACGGCCACGTTCAGTGCCGGTCATCGCTGACCAAACAGCAAAGCCGCGCTTAGCCGCGGCAACAGCCTTATCAACATCGTTTAAAGAAGCGGTTTGGATGTGGGCTAGTAACTCGCCAGTTGCTGGATTGTAATCAGCAAAAGCCTCATTTGAGGTAGCATCGCAGTATTGCCCGTCTATATATAATTGTGTCGCATTCATAAATAAGCTCTTTTCAGTCATGGGTGTGTTGATGAAAGTTTAAAGTTTAGGCTGTCATTTTTTCTTCAGCTTTTTAGTGATTTAGTGTTACTTTTATTTTAAGTAGGCGTAACGATTTATGATCGCGCTCTGAATATCCCAACGCCCAGACACACCAGCACGTATAATGACTCGATCACCTTCTGAGATAATCACACTGTCTTTGAACTGGCTGTGGATAACAGCTGTTCCTTGTTGAACAATAAACTCTACATCTTGATCATAATCATAAGAAAACTCACTTATATCGCCACTTTCCCACAACTCCCAACTTTGGCAAGCTGACTGTTGTTCAACGCTGGCGGTATATCGTTCAATCATATTTTTTTTCATGGTGCGTCCTTTTATTGCTTTTTTATCGAGACTCATTAGTCAATGATTAGCGGCTTAAAAAGCTGAGATTTTCAGGCTGTAATGGCACTTTATCTAATAAAATATCACTGGCTTTTTCCGCTAGCATGATCGTCGCAGCATTGATGTTAGCGCTAGGTAGAGAGGGCATGGATGATGCATCAATCACTCTTAATTTTTGTACGCCGCGCACACGAAGTTCGCTATCAAGCACTGCCATATCGTCAGTATCTGCGCCCATTTTGCAAGTCCCGCAAGGATGGTAAGCGCTGGCGGCATCATCGCGAATAAAATCATCGATCTCCTTGGTGCTGCAAATCTGCACACCTGGAGTGTCTTCACGATAATGAAAAGGCTTAAAAGCAGGTTGCTCTGCAGCTTCAAGACCTAAACGAATGGCTTCGCGCATCACGCGAAAATCTTCTTGTGTCGACATGTAATTAGGATCGATGAGCAAGGGATCTGTCACTTTATTGCTCGCTAATCGTACGCTTCCTCGACTGGTTGGTCGCATCGGACCCACTCCAATTCGATAGCCATAAGTGGTTGACACAGGGATCCAGTCTTTATCGAAAAACACCGGAAAGAAATGAAATTGAATATCGGGGTGAGATGTGTGCGTAGCACTATTTAAAAAGGCACCTACATGACATTGGTTTATAGCAGCAACACCCTTTTTAAATCCGAACCATTGCATGCCAGCCCAAAGCATTCTGTGTGGTTGCAGTTCACGATTTAAAGAAACGGGCTGCTTTGTTTCTATCTGAATATGACACTCAAGGTGGTCTTGTAAGTTTTCTCCAACACCTGGCAGATCTACTTTGCATTCAATTGCATGCTCTGCAAGCTGCTCAGCAGCTCCAACACCAGAAAGCATCAATAGCTGGGGAGAGCCAAATACTCCTGCACATAACAATGTTTCTTTATCGGCAAAGACATCTAGTATCTTGCCCTTATAGCTCACTTGGCAGCCACTAGCGGTACTGTTTTGTATATTGATTTTGAGAATTTGGCAATCGATCCAAATGGTTAGGTTGTCTGTTTTGATACGCTTATGTAAGTAGCCGAATGCTGCGCTGTTACGAATGCCGTTTTTAACGCTCATTTCAAAACGAGATACGCCTTCTTGTTGGTAACCATTTACATCCTCTGTTAGCGGCCAGCCCGCTTGCTGCCCAGCTTCAAGGAACGCGGCATTTAATGGGCTAAGTTGCTCTTGGCGCTGCACACCTATCGGGCCATCAAGGCCGCGATAGTCACTGGCTAAAGTGCTGTTTTCTATTTTTTTAAAGTAGGGCAAACAATTTTCCCAGCTCCAACCTTGGGCACCTTCTTGCTGCCAACGATCATAGTCCAATGGATGCCCGCGCAGCCAAGTCATACCGTTTATGGATGAGGATCCTCCTAGAACTCTACCTCTAGGCTGTTGGATTTTTCGGTTATTGAGATGTTTTTGTGGTTGTGTGTAAAACCACCAATTATATTTTGAAGTAGGCTTAAAGGCTGAGCGTAAGCCTGCAGGCATTTGTATGATCCAAGATTTATCAGAGCCACCCACTTCCAGTAAAAGCACTTGATGCCCTGCATCTGACAAGCGGCGAGCCAAAACACAACCAGCAGACCCGGCACCCGCAATAATATAATCGTAACGTGTTTTCAACTCACCGAAAGCCATAGGAGTGTCCTTAAATTGCTAATACTTCTAAGGTAGAGATTACCGTTGCAAACTCTCCATGAAGCGTACTTAACGTGACGGAGTGTACTTGGTCAGCGCTATGCTCAATCCCATCGGGGCCTGTCACACTATAAGCCCAAACTCCATCTGCAACATAATAAGTATCAAAACCTAAATCGCTGGCTGATCGAGTAGTTGATTCTGCACAATGATTCGCTGTCGCACCGCAAACCACTAAACGCTCGATCTTAGCTTCACGCAAAATACTCTCTAATGATGTGCCGACAAAACCACTTCCCCCAAGTTTAATAACCAGATCTTCACTTTCAAGTGGAGCTGCAAAAGCCTGTACTGCTGAGCCTGGCGCATTAGGATTGAAAGGATCACTTGGATCTTGCCCATGGTGATGAATATGTATTACTTTATCACCGCGTTGGCGAAATTCTGAAAGTAAGGTCGCGATGTTATCACTCGCACTTGGATTAGAGCGCGATGCACCATTTGCATCGTCTTGAACAAACGCCATTTGTACATCAATTACTAAAAGGGCTGTTTTCATCGTTATATCCTATTTTTAGTCTTTGTCAGATATTCAATTTCATTGAGCTAATTTTCGTTCCGATAGAATTTTTTGTACACGTGGGCCGTAAATTTGCACATTAACTTCATCACTGAGCACCCTGTCAGGCTGTTCATCGTAAGTGAAGATCGCTGTAACTCTAGGTATGCTACCCTCTACTTTGGTAACACCATGTAGTGAGTAACCACCTCGAAAAAGGGTGAAAGTACCGGCTCCGCGAGAAAATGATTGCGCCTGTGATAAATCACCTGCAATTACCTGATCAACTAACTCTCTGTCCTCTGTATCATCTGTTCTAGAGTTTGGTAAAAAAGCAAACTCACCGCCTGATTGTGCCGCTTGTAATAGTAGCGTCACAGTGCATTCAACAGTGTCGTAATGCCAAGCGTGCCAGTTATCAGGTTGTAGGGCTACAATGTTTAATGCCTGAAATTCATCAGCACAGCGGTATAGCTGTTGTTTATTTTGCACACGACGAACAAATTCAGTGAGTATTTTGGATTGGTACAATTGCTGAACCATCGTAGACATCGGGATTTGATCATTCGCTAACTGTACTGCTTTGTGCACAAGCTGCTTGCTTTTAGGATCATCAGTTGGGGCTAAAGGATCAGGTTCAGCATTATAAATAGTTCGTTTTATAGTTAATGTATCTGCTGTGGGTAATAAATGGGTGGCTTCATTGGTCAAAGCAGTAACAGCATCTGGATGAAGAAACTCTTCGAAACTGCACCAGCCGTTATCTATAATTTGTTGTTGGCATTGTGCTAAGAAGACAGCTCCTTCGCCATGGTCCAAACATTCAATTGGATAGCGTTTAAGATCTATCAGATTTAACGCCATATCTGGATGTTCACATAAAGTATTAGTCAGCATATTCATTCTCCATTAAACAGGTGTTGGCCTCGTTGAAAATATCCAGGTGAGCCGGTTTTATTAAGCAAAGTGTTCGTTTATCCTAATAAATTCAAACGCGGTATAAGCTGTTTTCATAAACCAGAACGCTCTTATGGAGTTGGTTCAGATGACTATTTACTGCTTCCACCTTTTTAAGGCACTTGAGTAATGAGGGGATTAAGCCCTGAGTACTCAAGCTTTTCTGTTTAATGGCCTATCGTATAGCAACTTAGATGCGCAGCGCCCAAGCAATAAAGTTATGCTGCAGCCCTGGCTTAATTCTCAGGAACCGCTATAAAATATAAAACACATAACCAAGGGGTTTATGACAGCGTCACTATTTTGCGGATGATCAGGTATCTCCCCAATCACTCTAGATAATGCGATGAAAAAAGTATAGAGATGATTTATCGGAGGAACAACGCAGTAAAAGGTGTTTATCAATCGGATAACCCGATTGAATTTACATCAGCGTTCGTAATACATTGAGGATTTCAGTGACCACTAATGAATGCCTATGCTTGGATAAATAGGTTACAAATACCGGTTGTTCGATGATGGGAGCACCTTCAACGATAAAAATTTCTTTTTTGTTTATCATCTTTTGTGCCTGTCTTTGTGAAAAATATGACGCGCCTCCGTTTGCTTTCAAATACTCTAAACTCATGACACTTAAACCCATGCTTACCGCTGCTGATTGTAAATGCGGTAGCAGTTCACTGTGTCTTTCTTTGAAATAATTAGTTAAACCTAAGAAAATATAATTCTCTTGGTTTACTTGGCTAATCTTCATTGGTTGGGTGGCTATCATTACAAATTTTTCATTGAATAAATGTTCTACTTCTATGTTGGATTGATACTCCGGGGCGTACAAAACGCCTATATCCAAATTACCTAGTCGTAACTCCTCCATCATATGATTAGAGTAATAAGCCTCCATGTTAATCGCTATTTTGGGTAAAGCCTTGCGGACACCAGTGAGCCATTCACTTACAAGCTGTTCCCATATACTAATCTGCGCTGCTATTTTAACCGACCCACGATAGTTCTTAGGGCCTTTCAATTCCCCGAGGGCTAAGTTCCAAGTCATACGGATACTTTTCGCATAACTGAGTAACCGAATGCCCTCTGGCGTTAGTGTTGCCCCTCCGCGACCGCGTATAAAAAGATTAATATCTAGCTCTTCTTCTAATGCTCTAATACGTGAACTGACGGTAGATTGGGTAATTTGAAGACGCTCAGCCGTACGATTAAAATTCCTCGTTTCGCTGACATCGATGAAGGTGTGTAACCACTCTAAACGCACTTTTTTCTCCTTAGTGTAATTAATACGGCAGTGTCGTAAGCTGTAAAAATAGGCCGGCCACCACCACCGATGAAAAGGCTTGAAAAGAAATAATTGAAGATCCTACGCTATCAGGAATAACTCGGGTTACCAAGTCTCTCACGGCGATCCCAAGAACAGCAACTAGCACCAACAACACAGACGGGTTGAAGGCCTCAAAGCCTGGCTTTATAATTAGCAACACCCCCACAAAACCAACAAAAATAGCCGCCCATCCGCGCCAGCCAACGCGTTCACCTAGACACAAGGCCGATCCCATAGTCACAGTTAATGGCAAAATTTGAAACACTGCCGCCACGGTGGATAGGGGCACCAAAGACAACGACGTCACAAAGGCCACACCAGCAAAAGCTTCAGCCAACATTCTAGTGAAAGTCAGACGTGTCCATAGCCCAGAGGCCCATATAATGCGGCCATTTTTAAGCGCTAGTATGGCGAAAAAATAGCACTGGCTAGGCCAATAACAATTAAGATTTGAGCAATAGAGTGAGTGCTTGAAAGGTGTTTAATAAACGCATCTTCTATACTAAACGCGGCCATTGATACCAGCGTAAACACGATGGCTTTACGGTTATTTGCGCGGCTATTCAACGTGGGTGGCTCCAATAATTAATCAACTTCTCAACTCAACCATTGGCCTTTTGACTTTGCCGTTAAGCAATTGAGCCAGCTATTAAGGATGACCAAAGTAACCAGGCTAGGCCACACCGTGGCCTTTATAGGCGCTTCAATTTTGAAATCTGTGGCGTGTTGTTAGACTCAGTTAAAGCTGAGGCCTCAGTTTAGCAGCTTAAACTAGGCTGATGTGAGGGTCGTTTATTGCTTCAACCGGTAACCGGTTTTAAATATCCAAGCAATTAATGCTAAGCAAATGCCCATAAACAGCATGATCATGGCTAAGCTCACCCCTACTCTCACATCAGAAATCTCATAAAAACTCCAACGAAAACCACTGATTAGATACACCACAGGGTTGAACATGGTGACTTTCTGCCACGCACTTGGCAACATATCTATGGAGTAAAATGCGCCACCGAGAAAAACCATAGGCGTAATGACAAGAAGAGGTATTAATTGTAGTTTTTCAAAGCCATCAGCCCATATACCTATAAGAAAACCAAACAGGCTAAAGGTAATGGTCGTGAGAACTAAAAATCCTAACATCCAGAATGGATGGGCAATTTCAATGGGTACAAAAAATCCTGCTGTGCCTAAGGTAATTAAACCAATCAACAAAGATTTAGTCGCAGCTGCGCCCACGTAGCCTGCGGTCGCCTCCCAAAATGACATAGGAGAAGACAATACTTCATAAATAGTGCCCGAAAAACGCGGAAAATAGATACCAAAAGACGCATTTGAAAGACTTTGGGTCATGACAGACAACATGATCAGACCAGGCACAATAAAGGCGCCGTAGCTAATGCCATCAACAGATTCTATGCGTGAACCGATCGCCCCACCAAACACCACAAAATAAAGCACTGTTGATAATACAGGGGACACAATGCTTTGGGTAATTGTGCGTTTAGTACGGGACATTTCAAAGGTATAGATAGCCCACATGCCTCTTAAATTCATACTGCGTCCTCCACTAGATCAACGAATATTTCTTCTAGACTACTTTGTTGCGTATGAATGTCTTTTACGCCTAAGCCAGCAATGGAAACTGATTGTAATAAGCCAGCAATATCCACCTCTGGTGCGTCCTTATCATAATGATAAATGATACTAAGGTGATCTTCAGACAGTAAAAATCCTTGTTCTGACAGCACTGCAGGAATGCTATCAAGGCTTTCCATCAGTTCAACTTTGAGTTGTTTTTGACCCATGCGCGCCATGAGGGATTGTTTGTCTTCTACTAATAATAATTTACCACCACTGATGACCCCAATGCGGTCAGCAATGGCTTCTGCTTCTTCAATGTAATGAGT
>DDCR01000001.1 GCA_002335115.1 Oceanospirillaceae bacterium UBA2001 | reverse complement strand
TACCTTCTTCAATGCTCGCCAGCAATTCGTCGCGTTGTGCGCTATTCGCTTCTTGCATGACTGCGCGGCGCGATACAACGACGTTATTACGCTTCTGATCCAGCTTAATCAGCTTAAATTCTAGTTCCTGGCCTTCCAAGTGATCCACGTCACGTACTGGACGCACATCGACTAATGAGCCAGGTAAGAAACCCTGAATGTTGTTGATGGCAACCGTAAAGCCGCCCTTAACCTTGCCGTTGATAACGCCAGTAATGGTCGCTTCTTCATCAAAGGCCGTTTGCAATTCATCCCACGCTTCGGCGCGCTTGGCCTTTTCACGTGAAAGTTTGGTCTCACCGGTGCCATCTTCAACACTTTCTAGAGACACCTTGATTTGATCGCCGATCTTCACTTCTATTTCACGAGAATCGTTGTAAAATTCTTCAATAGGAATGATGGCTTCAGACTTGAGGCCTGCGTGCACTGTTACCCAGTCACCGTCGATATCTAATACGGTGCCCGTAAGAACGGCACCAGGACGCATTTCAACAGCTACTAAGGATTCTTCAAATAGATCTGCAAAGCTTTCGCTCATGTTTTGTACCAGACGTTGGGCAAGTCAAAAAGGCTCGCGAAACAACGCTCGTTTAGCCTGAAGGTCAGTTACAACAGGGAAGTTAAATGGACGCGATGTGTCAGGAACTGACGCCTAATATGACACCAACGAATTTTGCGCGCGCGGTATTATACATTTTCTCCTGATATACATCAACACAAGATAGGACTTGCTCAATTCCCAATACTCCCTTTACTTAGGCCAAGTAGGGTTTAAAAACGAGTCACCCCAGCATAGGCGCTTCAAGCCTTAAACATGAGCTGATGATATTTAGCCAGATGGGGACAATACTTCGAAATTCGAGGCCAAAGCTGCAACCAATAACGAGCCATGAAAAAGTGATAGACTTGTGTTTTGAAACTATAAATCTATTCTTTTATCTAACTCTTGTTAAACTAATGACGACACAATGATCAAAATCATAGCGCTTGCGTTTACGCTTTTGGGGATTGCCTTACTCACCCAATCCTTACGACCCGCCTATATTATTTATAAGCGAGAGTTAAGCTGGGGTTGGCTTTGCCTTATTATCCTCATCAGTTTTTTTATTCTGGGTTACGCAATTATGACGTTAGCCGTCTACTATAAAGTCGCGGCTAGTATATTTGACCTTGTCGTCGCCACGATATTACTCGGTGGTAGCATATTTGTGACCTTGGTGATGCAATTCAGTTTGAGCAGTATCAACAAAATTATACGCATGACTCGCCAACAACATACAAGGGCTTTACTAAACGAGCGCAATACTGAACTCATAGCACGGCTCCCTAGTGCGATCTCTGAAACCGAATTTGAACTTCACTATCAGCCCTTAGTTAGTGCTCAAAATAATACGGTGCAGGGGGTCGAGTGCTTAATACGTTGGCCTCAATCCGATGGCAGCGCAATTGCTCCTTCAGAATTTATAAAATTAGCAGAGCAGTCTCACGTGATTGTGGACATTACCCATTGGGTCATTGAGACCAGCCTCAAACAATTAGGCCAGTGGCACAGCATGGGGCATACACTCGCCTTGCAAATCAATATTTCAGCGCGTGATTTAGATGAACCCGAACTGGTCACATACATCACTCAACACCTGCGAAAAAATAACATTGAAGCTCACTTTTTAACCCTTGAAATTACTGAAAATTTGGTCTTGGGGAATCCCACTGAATGCATTACCATTTTACAGAAGCTGAGAGACTTAGGAGTTGGCATCAGTTTAGATGATTTTGGCACAGGCTATTCTTCAATGACATTACTCAATCAACTGCCTTTAAGCCAAATAAAAATAGACCGGTCTTTTGTCTTGGGCATGGAGCACAACAGCAAACACATGAGCATTGTGCAATCGACCCTAGATTTAGGAAAAAACATTGGCCTTGAAATTATTGCTGAGGGGGTAGAAAATGCCCAACAAGCGCTACTACTAAAACAAATGAATTGCACGCTGATTCAAGGTTATTACATTGCCAAACCCATGTCAGCTGAAAAGCTCGAACATTGGCTTATGTGCAGATATGCCAACTCAGCACCACAACGAAAACACACCAATTAGGAACCAAAAAATGTCTAATGAACGCGCTGTACTGGCTGGAGGTTGTTTCTGGGGAATGCAAGATCTGATCCGCAAACTACCCGGCATTATATCGACTCGAGTCGGTTACACTGGCGGAGATGTTCCCAATGCAACCTACCAAAATCATGGTTATCATGCAGAGGGAATTGAAATTATTTTTGATGCCCAAGTCACAAGCTTTCGCACATTATTAGAACTCTTTTTTCAAATACATGATCCAACCACAGCCATGAGGCAAGGCAATGATCTAGGGCCGTCCTATCGGTCAGCTATTTACTTTGTTTCACCAGAACAAGAACAGGAGGCTCTGCGCACTATTAACGATGTCAATGCATCAGGGTTGTGGCCGGGTAAAGTGGTGACCGAGGTTGAGCCTGTGAGTGACTTTTGGGAAGCTGAACCCCATCACCAAGATTACTTGGAGAAAATACCCAACGGCTATACCTGCCATTTTCTAAGAAAAGACTGGTTGCTACCCAAGACCTAAGGTAAACCGATAACGCATCCAAACCAAAGCTTAAAGAAAGTGTTTTTCCAGACAAACAACAAAAGCTAAATTTAGGTATCTGGGGGTAATATATGCCCCTACTGAACGACAACTATTAAACCAG
>DDCR01000167.1 GCA_002335115.1 Oceanospirillaceae bacterium UBA2001 | reverse complement strand
TGCCGGTATTATGGGTGGTGGTATTGCCTATCAGTCAGCTTTTAAAGGGGTCCCCATTGTCATGAAAGACATTGCTGAGTCAGCCATTCAGTTGGGTTTGGATGAGGCCACAGACATTTTACAAAAGCGCATTAAACGAGGTCAGATGCAGCCTGCTCAAATGGCTAAAGTACTTAACAACATTCGTCCAACCTTAAATTATGCCGATGTGACTCAGGTTGACTTAGTAGTCGAAGCGGTGGTGGAAAATCCAAAGGTTAAAGGTATGGTGCTGTCTGAAGTTGAAGGTCACGTTAAGGACAGTGCGGTGATCACCTCTAACACTTCTACTATTTCAATTGATCTTTTGGCACAAAGCCTCAAACATCCAACTCGTTTTTGTGGCATGCACTTCTTTAATCCGGTTCATAAAATGCCCTTGGTTGAAATCATTCGTGGAACCAAGACAAGCGACGAAACCATCGCGACCACAGTGGCCTACGCTAACGCGATTGGGAAAAAGCCCATTGTGGTCAATGACTGCCCTGGCTTCTTTGTTAACCGTGTGTTGTTTCCCTACTTTGGCGGCTTTGGCATTTTATTAGAACAGGGCATTGATTTTGTTCACATTGATAAGCTGATGGAACGATTTGGCTGGCCTATGGGCCCTGCCTATTTGCTCGATGTGGTGGGCATTGATACAGCGCATCATTGCCAAGCTGTCATGGCAGAGGGCTTCCCAGATCGCATGGCTGGGCAGGGTGAGGCGGCTGTAGATTTAATGTTTAAAGAACAACGTTTTGGTCAGAAAAATAAATTGGGTTTTTATACCTATGAAAAAGATAAAAAAGGGCGTTTACAAAAACACTTGGACGAATCTTTGAGTGCCAAACTGGCAGGTCTTTGCACTAATGCAGTGCCCCTAAGCGATGAACAAATTATTGACTATATGATGATTCCTTTATGCTTAGAAGTTGCTCGTTGCTTAGAAGAAAATATTATTGCAACACCTGCAGAAGCTGACTTGGCTTTAATTTATGGTATTGGATTTCCACCCTTTCTTGGTGGCGCTTTAAAATACATGGACACCATTGGTTTGCAAACCTTTTGTGAAAAGGCGGATGCCTTAGCGAGTGTGAGTCCACTCTATCTGGTGCCAGCGCAAATGCGCACCATGGCCGCTCAAGGTGAAACTTTCTATGGCCACTTGCAACCTGCTAACTAAATTCGGAGAAAAACATGCAATTACAAGCCAATGACATCGTGGTAGTCGATGGGGCACGTTCTGCCATGGGCCGCTGCAAAGGTGGTGCCTTTAGAAATGTGCGTGCAGAAAATTTATCTGCAGCAGTGATCGATGGTCTTTTTGCCCGGAATCCAGAACTTAACCCAGCCCAAGTGGAAGATGTCATCTGGGGCTGTGTCAACCAAACCCTGGAACAAGGTTTCAACGTGGCTCGAAATGCGGCTTTGTTAAGTGTTATTCCGCATACTGTTGCAGCACAAACAGTAAACCGTTTGTGTGGTTCTTCTATGGCTGCATTGCACACAGCAGCGCAGGCTATTGCGACCGATAATGGGGATTTTTTCGTTGTTGGTGGTGTGGAGCACATGGGTCACGTGGCCATGGATCATGGCGTGGACATCAATCCTGCGGGCAGTAAGCACGTTGCAAAAGCGGCCATGATGATGGGTCTAACGGCAGAATTATTGGGTAAAGTGCATGGAATTAGTCGGGTGATGCAAGATGAATTTGCGGTCCGCTCACACAGATTGGCTCATGCTGCTGCGGAAAATGGTGACTTTGACGGTGAAATTATCCCCATAGAAGGTCATGATGGAACCGGTCGGCTGATTAAAGTGTGTCGAGATGAAGTTATTCGTCCAGAGACTAATCTACAGTCTTTAGCTAACTTACGCCCTGTATTTGATCCTAAACATGGCACTGTGACGGCGGCCACGTCTTCGGCTCTTGCTGATGGTGCTTCGGCTATGTTGTTAATGTCAGGTGCTAAGGCTATGGCGCTGGGTCTTAAACCTTTAGTGCGCATTAAAGCCATGGCCGTGGCAGGGTGTGATCCTTCAGTTATGGGTTATGGTCCTGTGCCTGCTACTAAAAAAGTGTTAAAACGTGCGGGTCTGGGTATAGAGGATATTGATGTCATAGAACTTAATGAAGCTTTCGCTGCACAGGCTTTACCCGTGTTAAAAGATCTCAAGTTAATTGATAAAATGGATGAAAAGGTCAATTTACATGGGGGCGCCATAGCCTTAGGACATCCTTTGGGTTGCTCTGGTACCCGAATTTCTGTGAGTTGTTTAACCCGTATGAAAAAACAAGATGCTCAATTTGGTTTAGCCACCATGTGCATCGGTTTGGGCCAAGGTATTGCTACCATATTTGAACGACTCTAAAGCGCATTTCTATAAACCTTAATAAATTCAAAAGACTGCTAATGCAGTCTTTTGTGATTATGGGTTGCAATTTAGCTTGCTTTTTACTCCGAAAAATGGAATTTTAAAGAATAGGTTGTTGAACAAACGCTTGACCTTCTCAGATATGTGCCTAAACTTAGGCGCCTTAACGCTACCGCGATGGATGCGGTGAATACGTAATTATTGGAATCAAACTGCATGGGTAAGTCCCTCGTTATTGTAGAATCACCCGCTAAAGCCAAAACGATCAATAAATATCTTGGTGCAGACTTTATTGTAAAGTCGAGTGTTGGGCATATACGCGACTTACCCACTAAGTCCCCTCCAGGCAGCGCAGACCCAAAGGCACGAGCCCTAGAGGCTGCCAAAGTTCGTAAAATGGAGCCTGATGACAAAGTCATTTATAAACAAGCCAGAGGTCGACAGCAACTGGTCAGGCGCATGGGTATTGATCCTGAAAACGATTGGCGGGCTGATTATCAAATTCTACCGGGCAAAGAAAAAGTAGTCGAAGAATTGCGTCGTTTGGCCAAAGATGCGGACACTATTTATCTAGCAACGGATTTAGATAGAGAAGGTGAGGCCATCGCTTGGCATTTGCGTGAAGCCATTGGTGGCGATCAAAGTCGGTATCAGCGGGTTGTATTTAACGAGATTACTAAAACGGCGATTCAGGCGGCTTTTGCTGATCCTGGGAAATTAGATATGGATCACGTCAACGCCCAACAAGCGCGACGTTTTTTAGATCGAGTCGTGGGCTTTATGGTGTCCCCTTTGCTATGGGCTAAACTTGCCCGTGGCTTATCTGCGGGCAGAGTGCAATCGGTGGCGGTAAAACTAGTGGTGGAACGGGAGCGAGTGATACGCGCTTTTGTGCCTGATGAATACTGGGAACTCAAAGCTGATGCCATCAGCAGCGATAATAAGCCCTTGATGCTGCAAGTGCATAAACAGCAAGGTAACGAATACAAACCGGTTAACCAACAGCAAAGCGATGCTGCTGTGGCTTTGCTAGAAAAACAAACCTTTGTCGTGCAGCAGCGTCAGGACAAGGCGACATCAAGTAAGCCTTCAGCCCCCTATATTACCTCGACCTTGCAACAAGCAGCCAGTACGCGCCTCGGTTTTGGGGTGAAAAAGACCATGATGTTGGCCCAAAGGCTTTATGAAGCAGGTTACATTACCTACATGCGCACCGACTCAACTAACTTGAGCAAAGATGCCGTGGGAAAATGCCGAGACTTTATCGTTAAGAATTATGGCAAGGAATACATCCCTGCAAATCCTATCACCTACTCCAGTAAAGACGGTGCACAAGAGGCCCACGAGGCCATACGCCCCTCGGAAGTGGCAATGAAAGCCACACAGTTAAGTAATATGGAGCGCGACTCAGAGCGCCTGTACGAGCTTATCTGGCGCCAATTTGTGGCATGCCAAATGTTACCTGCCCAATTCACCAGTACTACCATCGTGGTTGAAGCCGGTGACTTTAGTCTGCGCACCCGTGGCCGCATTATGCGCTTTGATGGTTATTCTAGAGTGCAGCCGAGTGTCAGCAAGAAAGATGAAGATTTAATCTTACCTGATGTGAATCAAGGGGACCTACTTACCCTCAAACAGCTAACACCCAGCCAGCACTTTACCAAATCTGCGCCACGTTTCTCTGAGGCTAGCTTGGTTAAAGAGCTTGAGAAGCAGGGCATTGGCCGCCCATCGACCTATGCTAGTATCATTTCAACCATCCAGGACCGTGGTTATGTCATGGTTCAAAATCGCCGTTTCTATGCAGAGAAAATGGGTGATATTGTGACGGACCGTTTACAAGAAAACTTTTCAGATTTGATGGACTACTCATTCACTGCCACCATGGAAGAGCGGTTAGACAGCGTGGCTCGTGGTGAAACGGAGTGGAAGCGCCTATTGAATGTGTTTTATAAGGCCTTTACCCGCAAATTGAGTATTGCTGAAGCAGAAGATGGTATGCGTGCAAACACGCCCACCTTAACTGATATAAAGTGTCCTAGTTGCAGTAAAGCAATGAATATTCGCACCGCATCGACTGGCGTATTTTTAGGCTGTTCAGGGTATGCTTTGCCACCCAAAGAACGCTGCAAAGAAACCATAAATTTGGTCTCAGGTGATGAAGTCGTGGCTGTGGATGCCGATGATGAAGCAGAATCACGATTACTCATTAAAAAACATCGCTGTAAAATTTGTGATACTGCAATGGATGGCTATTTAATTGATGCAAAGCGTAAACTGCATGTGTGTGGTAACAATCCAGATTGCAGCGGCTTTGAAATAGAAGCCGGAGAATACCGTATTAAAGGCTATGATGGCCCACTCATTCAGTGTGACAAATGTGAAGCAGACATGCACCTGAAAACAGGGCGTTTTGGCAAATACTTTGATTGTTCCAATGGCGAATGTAAAAACACCCGCAAACTATTGCGCAGTGGTGAAGCAGCGCCGCCAAAAATGGACCCCATTCCGATGCCTGAATTGGCATGTGAAAAAGTGGATGATCATTATATTTTACGTGATGGTGCCGCAGGATTATTTTTGGCGGCCAGTAAGTTTCCTAAAAATCGTGAAACTCGAGCGCCATTAGTTGCTGAAATTCTTCCCTATAAGGCAGTGTTAGACCCCAAATATAGCTTTTTACTTTCAGCTCCAGTCAAGGATCATTTAGGCAACCCTTCTATTGTTCGGTATAGTCGCAAAACCAAGGAGCAATATGTCATGTCTGAAGTTGACAAAAAAGCTTCTGGCTGGCGGGCAATGTATGTGAGTGGTAAATGGATGGAAGAGGTACCAGCCAAAAAAGTGGCTGCTAAAAAAACGGCAAAAAAAGTCGTAAAGAAAGCACCTAAAAAAGTGGCAGCTAAAAAATAACATGGCTGTTCAAGACCCATGGTTAAAAGCCAGTCAGCATAGGCTGGCTTTTAGTAAGAGCTTATGGGATGACTTATTGGCAAACTATGGTGATATGGATGACCCCCAATACTGGCGCCAAAGGCCCCAGAGAATGGCCTATCAGTATGCCATTATTGATCATTTGTTAGCTGCTGCAAAACACTTGGCTCAAGCCATTCTGAAGCAGTTGGCTAATACCCGGTTTGATGATATTTCTAGACTCACCTGGATAGAGATTGAAAATCTGTTAGTCCAACAGGAGTTTCTATCCCCAGAGGCGCAGCATATATTATTGTTGCTACAAAAGGGCGATTGGTCGGCTTGGGTTCAATTGCAGGGTGAATCTGATTTTAGCGTGATCACCAAGCCACAAATACGAACTGATCAGCTCATTGCAAGCCACTCAGAAGACGATCTGAGCAACCCAGATCACTGGCCAGTGGCGAGTTGGCTCAAGGCCATGCAAACCTTGCAAACCTCCACTAGAGAGTCCATGGAGGAGTGCTAATTGCGCACCCAGCCCATAGTTGATTAAAGGTCTGACTTGAGCTGTTCTAAGACAGCCATTGTATCCGCATCTTTTTCTTTAATATTGATAGCCACGCGGTATTGAAAAAAGTTCACAAAGTCTGGGGACTCATCACAGGCCACTAAACAGTTGTCACCAATGAGCACGGGCCGATGGCTGACCTGCTCATGGTCAATCATTTGCGCTTGGATACAGCCATCACTGTACAAACGCCAGCTAAATACTTCTGTCATTGAAAAGTTATCAAAGTTATCAGCGGTGAAGACCGCATGGCTGCCACAGGTGTCGGCTAACTCTTGCACCACAAATAACGTATCGTCCACTTCAAAATCAAAGTAATCTGCTGCCGTAATTAACTCAATACATTTGTGGCCGGGAACTTGTGGGATAATTTGATCGAGTCCAGGGTCATAGTATCCCTGAAAAAAACCTTTACTAGGGCAGTTTAGATCAGTGCAAATAATGAGCTCATCAAACCAAGGAATCATGCCGACAAAAGCACCATTATCCAATAAAGCCCAGAATAAGATATTAACTGAAAATAATTCTTGTCCCACCTTTGGGTGGCCATGTTGATTGGAGTAAAGCACCTCAAAGCCATCTAGCTCTGGTGCTAGACGCACCACTTTTGGAAGATGTTGAGTTTGATATTCTTGGCCGCTAAAAAGGTCTATGACCTTGGCGGAGGGGGTAACAGTGGACATCACAATATCCTCTAAGAAAACTGATTATGACGAAGAAAAGGGTACGACAATGTTTAGCTTAGGTGTGGAGAGTATAGGCAAAAATAACGGGTGTCTGCAAGTCATTGGCGTAAGTTTGGGTAAAATGCTAAATATATGGCCCTTCTGCCAATCAATAGGTACAATGCTCAAGGTAATGAAAAGACTCATGTTTAACCATAAAGAGTGCCATTGTTAATCCCAGTTACTAAACCCAGTTACTA
>DDCR01000155.1 GCA_002335115.1 Oceanospirillaceae bacterium UBA2001 | reverse complement strand
AGAGCAAAGGCTGGCGGTTCTATTTTTGAAGCTTGGGGAGATTTTGCACCCGCCATGGGTATGATCGGCACACTTGTAGGTCTGGTGCAGATGTTGGCTAACATGGGCGACCCAAAATCGATTGGCCCAGCTATGGCAGTGGCCTTATTGACCACACTTTATGGTGCAATTATTGCCAACATGATTGCTTTTCCGGTGATGCAAAAACTAGAACAGCGTTCAGAAGCTGATTCGGTTAACAACGAGCTTATTATTAAAGCTCTGATCTTTATTTCAGAAGGCGGTAACCCGCGCGTTATGGAATCATTATTATACAGTTACTTGGCGCCTAAAGTTCGGGCTAAGTTAGAAGCCGCTGCTTAATTGATTGTTATTTAGGGAGAAACAATCATGGCAGAAGAAAATACCGACGCTGAAGAGAACCCTAACGCCCCTGTGGCAGCTGACGGCGAACAAGGCCAAGACAACCCTATAGAAGGCCAGGAGGGCACGGAAGAAGGCCAAGAAGCCACGGAAGAAGGCCAAGAGGGCACGGAAGAAGGCGCAGCCGCAAAAGCACCAGCCGAAGAAGATGACGATGCTGAGGAGTGTCCGGTCTGCAAGAAAGGCGCTCCTTTATGGATGGCAACCTTTGCTGATATGGCGACTTTACTGATGGCATTTTTCGTATTAATTTTATCATTTTCAGAAATGAGAGTGGTTAAGTTAGAGCAAGTGGCGGGCAGTATTGCCCACGCATTCGGTATACAAAAAGTCTTAAACAAACCTGATCCGCCAGAAGGGACCTCTATGCTATCGAAAACATTTAGCCCCACGTTAGCTCAAATGTCAGTCGTAGATCAGTTGATGCAGCAAACCACTGAGACCACACAACAAGACGTAGAATTAAAAACGGAGACAAAAAAAGAAGACTATGATGTCAATGAAGAACAGCAGAAGGTGGAAACGGCTCTAGCGGAAGAAATAGCTAATGGCGAGGTTGAAGTCACGATTAAAGATAATCAGGTAGTGGTTGAACTTAACGGCCCTGGTAGTGTTGGAGAAGCGGAAAGTGAAGGTGAGCAGGGCTTCGTGCCAGCTGAGACCATAGAACTCTATGCAAAAATTGCGGATGCTCAAGCACTCACTGATGCACCTATCAAAGTGCAAGATCAGCAATCTCAAAAGCAACAGGACGCAAAAGATTTGAACGAGCAGCAGCAAGAGCAAGTCCAACAGGAAGTAGCAAAGTTAAAAATGGTGCTTTCAGAGGCTGTGACTCAAGGTTTAGCTGAAGTTGAGCAAGAGGGCACTAAGATTATTGTTCGACTGTCAGAGAAGGGTGCCTTTCCCAATGGGGGGGCTCAGCTTAACCCCAATGCACTGCCTATGATTAGAGCGTTGAGCAAAACCATTAAAAGTAATAAAGGCCAAGTGATCGTCACTGGGCATACGGATAGCACTAATCCACCTTCTGGTGGCGAATTTCCAAGTAATTGGGACTTGTCGGCAGTGCGCGCAGCGGCAGTTGCAGACTCGTTGAGTAGTTTGATGAATGTCTCCAAGCAGCGGCTTTCTGTGGAAGGCGTGGCTGATACTGAGCCACTGAATGATAATCGGTCCGCCGCAGATCGGGCTCGAAATCGACGAGTTGAAATTGTGCTAGACATAGCAGATGTTGAATAACAAGTGGTTTGGAGCTAAACGATAGCGTCTACGGAGACTTGCTGTTCTGGCTTTTCAATAGCCTTATAGGCTTCAGCGGCTTGTTGGCTGCGCTGAGGCGGCAGATCAGTGTAATTCGCTAATCCATCACTGCCTTTTTTAGTCTCAGCTTGGGCACTGATGTTAGCTTGGCTAGCACGCCAGGCAGAAGCTTCTAGGTTAGCTTTTTGTCGACTTTGATCGGGTGCTTGAGGCAGTTGCGCTGACGTGTCAATTTCTTCTGCTCTAGGGAAGGCGTTTTCCGCCCTCACTTTGGCTTCCTGATTGATCACAGGTAGTTGGACCGCGGGTGCGATTGGCGTAGCGTTACTGATGTTCATGATGATAGTCTAACAAATAATTAACCAAGATAGCAAAAGGGGGCAGATGATTGATAACGGACCTCAACCCTTAGCACCATCAAGTGGCGTCGTTCGGCCAGGGGTGAACCTTGGTAATGGCCCTATATTGCCCGCGATTAACCTCATCAAGGGTCAGATTATTGAGGGTGTAGTGGTGCAATTACAACCGCGATTGTTAGTCGACACTGCCAACAGTATCTTCAGTGCTGCAGCCAGTTCAGCGGCTTATACACTTGGGGAACGCTTATTATTTAAGGTGTTAGACCCAGAGGTACACCCACCTCGTTTAGAGTTATTGCGATCTGGACAGTTGCCTGTTTCCTCTCTTGGTCAACAAAGTGCATTTTTACGCAGTCTTTTATATCGTCCGGACGGCTTAAAACCACTTCAACAATGGCTGTCTAGCCACTTGGCTAGTCACTTGGGGCGGTTGCCGCCACCCTTAGTGACATTATTACAATCCTTTTGGCAGCTTCCTAATCCTCCTAAAGCCATTGATATACAAAAATCACTGTTGATGAGTGGTTTATTTAGTGAAAGCCGTGGTCAAGCAAAAACCTTAGCAAATGCCTTAATGGGACCAGCAGCAGCCCATAATGATCTTAAAGCTTTATTAAAGTTGCTGGCCCTAGAAGAAGGTTTTGAGCAACAAGTTAAGCCTTTGCTAGACGCCTTAAACTCAAGCCAAATCAAAAGTCTAGATGCTCTGCTCAATAATCAAACGCATTATCAATGGCTTATGCCTTGGTTTGGGGAACAACATTTATTGATTACTTTGCAACAAAACCAGCAACAACGTAGCCAAAAAAATTGGTCTGTGAGTCTGGCTCATGAGGGTCCAGAACTAGGGGTATTGCAGATCAACTTGCTACTGACAGAGCGTTCCCTGGCTCATGAATCCACAGCGAGTTTGCATTTTTCCAGTGATCAGGCATGGCTAGCGCCATTGGTGCATGATTCTAAGCAGCAGTTGCATCATGCACTAAAGCTGCACGGTATAAACTTACAGCAGGTAAGTGTGGGCCCAATCATAGAGGCCGAACTTCAAGCTAAGTCTCAGGCCAAGTCTCAAGGGGTGCATACTATTTTGGACGTTCACGTATGAAAAAGCCTCTGCAAGCTATCGCCATAGAGTATGGTAAAAATCCAGTGCCTTTAGTCGTAGCTAAGGGAAAAGACGAATTAGCTCAAAAGATCATTGACGCAGCCATTGCAGCAGGAGTGCCCATTAAAAAAGATGAAGAGTTGGCGGCTTTATTGGGCTTACTTGACCTTGACGACCAAGTGCCTAGGTCGCTGTATACGTTAGTCGCTGAAGTTTTGGTGTATACCTACTGGCTCAAGGGCATGAAACCAGGCGACGAAAAAGCCATTTGAGCTAATGCTTATTGGTGAAGGTCTAAAATGAGGTTAACTTCACCTTCAGTGAGCCCACAGATATGTTGGATTTTTTCCCCAGACATGCCTTCTTTGGCCATGCGGATGGCATGTTCATAATTACTCTGACTGGGCACCTCTGAGGATAATGGGTTGCTAGGACTCGGTTGATCCTTGATGCGATTGAGTTGCTGACTGTTAGACTCTATTAAAGTGTAGATATCCTGTAATACTTGGTCCATACGCTGCTGGCGTTGAGCACCTAAAAATTGTAACTTTTCTAGTTTATTATAATCTTCTTGCTGTTCAATAAGTTGGCGACCTAGGTCTGTCAGGCGCTGCTGCAGTTGCTGGCTGCCCTGGCGCTCAAATAAAAGACTTATTAAACTGGTCACAAACCCAATGAGGCCCAGCACCATGAGTATAATGAGTATGGGTAATTGAGGATCATTAACTAAAGAATTGAAAATGGCCATAAATACGATCTACGTTAAAACTATCTGAAGGTTGAGTATAGCATTATGCCTTATCGAGACTGCGGCCTATATTAGACTTGAACGCATTACCTAAACTATTGTATAGATTAGTACTTGTCACCGGGCTGCTTAGTTCTAATGTTTCTAACGCTTTACTAATCGATTCTAGTTTGGTGCGCATGAAAAAGTCACTGGTACGGTGAGTTTTTTCACACGATTCTAGTAGGTTGAGCAGATGCTGCCATTGTGTCTGTTGCAGGGGGGGAAGGTGCTGACTAAAATTTTTGTCTTCGCGATCAATATTCGCTTTAGCACAAAACTGATTGCGCAGGGCATCAAACAGCTGAATGGTTTGTACATCATGTTGCTTGCGGACTTGTAGTTCCTGAAAGGCCTGCAAATCACTATTTTTAAGGTAGTCAAATTCTAGGTCAAGGGTGCTCTGCAACTGCTGCGCGTCGCTAATGGCCTGTTTTAAATGGCCATCAAATTCCTCTATTAACTCTGGCAGCAAGGGAGAATTATCCTTGAATTAGTTTTTCTAAACTAGTCATTTTTTCCGCAATGCGCGCCGTATCCACAGGAAACTCTCCATTTTCTAGGGCCTCTTTAATACGATCTACCTTTTTTTGGTCAATGTCACTGACCCCTTTACTTGCCTGAGTCATGCGCACCAACGTTTGTGATTCTGGGGTGAATTTAGCCTGATCTGCGCCTTGGCTAGGCGCAGTTTTGGCTTGATCTGTTGCACGCTGAGTTTGACTCGCTTGGCTTTGTTGATGAACATCTTGAGTTTTTTGAGCAGTTTTAGCTTGGGCATTATTTACCTTGCTAGCTCCAACTCCTTGATAACTATTGCTAATATCATTCATGTTGTACCTCTGACTTAATCTAATCTAGCCTAACTTCCCGCTACCTGATAGCTATCGACAGACGTCTGCAAAACTTGAGCTAAAAGTAGCATTTATTTTAAATAAAATCTAATCATTACTTAGCTACTGATTTTCTGAACTCATCGGCTAAGTTCTACCTGGCCTTTGGCAATCACTAACCCCTGCTTAACTACGCCACTGGGGGTGAGTTTCACCTTTATTTTATCACCCAAACTCCCATTAGACAAAGCCTCAGCTTCATTACTGATTTGATAGTTGTCAGCATTAATTTGTAAACTCACCTGACTCCCTTTAAGCACCAAATAGGCTTTGCGCAACATATCTTTCGTCAGTGGAATTTGCGTGGCAATATGACGCTTAGTCACCCAGCCAACTAAGGCGTCTGTTTGGCTAAATTCAGTTTGTCTTAGCTTGTGTTCAGGCACCCATGCCATAGCCAGATCTTGGGCGATTAGTTCTCTGCCCATAGGCAAAGCTTGGTTGCTAATAACCACTAACTTTTGGCCTTCGATATCATTCTTATTCAGCAGCTTGCCAGCTTTAATATACCGCCTTGCAATTCGGCCTATTAATTGATCGCTATTCGTCACGGCATTAGGGCTGGCAGTCTGGATTGACTCTTCGCTTGACGTTAGATGCTTTAATTTGACGACCTGGCCTTGAGGAATGTCTTCTGCCGCGCGCCACAAACGTTGCAGATGACTTAGGTCGGCAGGGCTAAGCCAATGCCCCACCTTAAGCCTGCGTTTCACTTGCTGCCCAATAGGGTTAGTCTCACTGCCCATAAAATTGTTATGGCTACCGGTGTAAGTCACTAACGAGACATGCTTTGCGGTAATGGTGCCCTGTTCTGCAATGGCACTGATTAAGCGCCAAGCTTTAGTCTTGGATTGCACATTAACTGACAAATACAAAGACCAACTGCTGCTGTTGTGAGTTTTCTCACACACGACCTTGACTGTTTTTTGGTTATTGAATGGCAGTGTCACTAATAGAGCAGATGTACACAAGGCGTAACGACTGCGCTCATCAAGTTTACCGGTGCGCACATTACTACCTAATTCCTGTTGGAAGAATTGGCTCACCGCTTGGTAAATGGCCTCGTGGGTGTGCCATGGTGCAGCCTGAGCACTCATGGAGGTAAGCCATATACCAGCGATTAATAACAACCATTTAAGCTGCAAAAACCTGGCGGCAAGGCCTTGCCGCTTATCGAAATTAGGGGGCAATTTTCTCATAATATAATTTCTAACATAATGAAATATAACAATTTTTTAAGTTTGGCATAATCTTTGCTTTAGTGAGTGTGTAGCAGGTAATTATAAACCTCTAAACAAACAACAAAAGTAGCGAGTGATTATGAGCATTTTACAAAACCCACTAGGCATTCACGGCACCGCATTAAAACTGCGCGAACAACGTATTGCAGTCTTAGCCTCTAACATTGCCAACGTAGACACACCTAACTATAAGGCTCGCGATCTTGATTTTAGAAGTGTCATGGCT
>DDCR01000113.1 GCA_002335115.1 Oceanospirillaceae bacterium UBA2001 | reverse complement strand
AGGCACATCAACCGCAGCAACCACTGCAGTCAATATGTCTTTAACTAACTGAGGATCCCTCAATAAGGCTGAACCTGCAGCTTTTTTTAACACTTTTTTGGCGGGGCAACCCATGTTGATATCAATGATTTGCGCTCCAAGGGCTACATTAGCTTGAGCTGCATGGGCCATTTGAGCTGGGTCACTGCCAGCAATCTGCACACTAATAGGAACACCGTCATCAGCATGGGGTAGGCGCCGTTGAGACTTTTGCGTATGCCACAATGATGTATCTGAAGTGAGCATTTCAGCTACTGCTAAGCCTGCACCGAGTTGTCGGCATAAATGCCGAAATGGACGGTCAGTAATGCCAGCCATGGGTGCCAATATCAATCCATTTTCAAGTTGATGGGGCCCAATGGCAAAGCCATAAATAACGCTAGAGTGATTCATTACAAGTTAAGAAAGTGCCTAAAATTGCTTGAATTGAGGTTTAAATTAAAGGAACCTATTGTACGAGTTGTACGTTTTTTGTTCAACTGATCTGGCAGTGTAACTGGCTATATGAGCTCACATTAAGGCCTTAATCCGCAATTTAAGTATTTTTTGATGCAAAGGGTTTCTATATGTTGTGACCTATCTTGAACCCATCGAGGCGACCTTTAATTTATAGAGCTAAATATTAGTACAGAAAGTGAACTATGTTAGACTGCCTTCAAGTGCTAGTATTCAGCACTCTAAAAGATGAATAAGCTGTAGTAGTAGACTGAAATCTTGCAGGTAACGTGCTTAATCTAATTTAATAAAAGGAATAATTATAATGACACTTTATGAAAAACTTGAAAAAACGTTTGACGATAAAAATGTAGAAGCTTATTTAGATTTGCTGCATGATGACTTTGTAGTTGTGTTTCACAAATCAGGTAACAGTTTCTCTAAAAGTGAATGGGGTGAAATGATGACTGGTATGATGGCCAATGATAAGTTTATTCGAGACTCATCTCGCTGTATTTATGAGAACGATGACATTATGGTGCAACACATGTTCATGTCTTACCCAGACGACACGAAAGAAGCCGTTATGGCTGTTGCTATGATTAAAGACGGCAAAGTGATTCGCTTCGAAACTGGCGCGACATCCTTGAATTAAGATATGCCTTTGGGGAGTTCACTGACTAGTGAGCCCCCACTTATGCTTTGGGTCAGGGTAATAGCAACATTCGGTTAAAATGCCATTGGGTAATGCTTGATTAGAATATTAATGCTCATCCCAAAACAAACGATCACCACCACTGGTTTTATAAGCCTTGCACCTTTGCTCATCACCATGCGGGCACCAATGGATGAACCTAATAATTGGCCTACGGCCATGACTCCGCCAATAACCCAAGCCACCTCTCCAAATATGATGAAATAGAGTAAAGCAGCAACGTTGCTGGTTAAGTTGAGTATCTTGGCTTGAGCTGTGCCTTTTGAAAGTCCAAAACCCAACACTGAAACGAAAGCGAGAGCCATTAAACTGCCTGTTCCTGGACCAAAGAAACCATCATAAAAGCCTAATAATGGGCATAACACGAGCATGAAGCAGAGTCTTGATAATTTCTGCTGCTTTTGTTCATCGTTAAAGTTTGGGGAAAGCAGAACGTAGAGTCCCATGGCCATCAAAAGAAACGGCAGAAATAGGACAAGTTTGTTCGAGTCAATTTGCAATAACAACCAACTCCCTAACACTGAGCCAATAAAGGTGAGAGTGATCATTCCTTTCATTTCATTTAAACAGACAAACTGAGTCCTGACAAAATAAAGCGAAGCCACAAAAGTACCCATAGAGCCTTGCAGTTTATTGGTTGCGATGGCCATGGAGGGCGACATGCCGGTTAGGAGTAAAGTGGGCACAGTAATTAACCCACCGCCACCGGCCAAGGTATCCACCCAACCCGCAACCGCTGCAATTAAAAAAAGTAACATTAATAGTTCTAGGCTGGGCATAAAATAAGTCCTACGCTAATGTCTAACCCCTGAGCCCCTGAGCCCCTGGCCTTGAAGTTTAGCTTCCGTTAGAGTGGTGTGGCTAATAAATATTTCGACAAAGCCAAACCAATGACGCCTAACAAACACACCCCAAGCCACTGACGCACCACTTGGGCATCACGGGTAAGCATGAGCTTATGAAATTTAAGTCCCAGCATATGGCCACAGGCCGCCGGTATCAAAAGTGCCAAGGACCACTGCCACTGTAAATCTACCCCAGCAATAGCAAAGGCTAACATTTTGATGACAACAAGGATGAACCACAAAACAAAGAGGGTATCACGGTAGGCTGATATGGCCATTTTTCGAACGGCTACGGCCACGATGAGGGGTGCGCCAATTAATGAAGCGCCACTAAAATAGCCGCCAACAATATATAGTAAACGATCGACCCACGGAGATTGACTCTTAATCTCCCATTTAATAATCCAGGTGACTGCATAAAAACCGGTAATGGCATAAATAAATGCCACCATCCATTGGGTGGGTAAGCTCAGTAATCCTATGACGCCGATAAGTTTAGGGACCATCATCCAAGTTAATGATTCCCTCAAAAACCCATGGTCGACGTGTTTGAAGCGCAGGCCTGTGGTGATGCCAGAAAAAATAAGTAAGTGGGTTGCGATAATAGGTAAAAAGAATAATGGCTTGTCAGTGACTAAGAGCATCAAGGGCAGGGCGAGAGCGGCGCCACCAAAGCCTAAACCAGCGCGCACAAAACCAGACCAGACAAAAATACCGCTAATGACTAGGATTTGTGTGCTACTGAAATCCATAAGATATTAGCGCTTTATGCCGTCAATACGAACCCACTCGTCTTTAGAGGCGACCGTGTGCATATCAAACCATGGTGAATAAGCCTTAACCACAGCATCAGCCTGTTGTTCAAGAATGCCAGATAAGGTGATTAATCCCCTGGCTTTAGTGAGTTCAGCCAAGTGCGCAGCCATATCAATCAATGGGCCCGCTAGAATGTTAGCAAGCATGACATCTACCGCCTCTTTGGGGGTATTTTCAGGTAAGAAAACAGGAATAGCTTGTGCCGCAATACCGTTGCGTTGGGCATTGTCTTTGGTGGCAGTGAGCGCTTGCGTATCGTTATCTACACCCAAGACCCGTTTTGCGCCCATGAGCATAGCGCCAATAGCTAAAATGCCTGAGCCACAACCATAATCAATCACTGTTTTACCTTGCCAATCTTGCTCTGCAATCCATTGTAAACACAAAGCTGTGGTGGGATGACTGCCCGTACCGAAGGCTAAACCTGGATCCAACATAAGGTTAACTGCCATGGGGTCTGGAACCGGTTTCCAGCTTGGGCAAACCCACAAACGACTGCCGAATTTAAGTGGCTCAAAACGATCCATCCACTGCCTTTCCCAATCTTTGTCTTCGAGAATTTCGAGCTTATAATTTGGAAATGGTGCGTTTGCAAAAGTGGCTTTCCAACCGTTACCTAGGTAATCTAATAACGCATCAGCATCTGTGTCAGCTTCGAACAAACCCATGACCTGCGTATCCTGCCACAATGGCGTGGTACCCTTAATTGGTTCAAACACCGGTTGGTCTGCACCATCCAGCATGCTTACAGCCCCTGCACCACACAGAAGTAACATATCTTCCAAAAATTCAGAATTTTCGGGGCTAGATGATAAAGTAAGTTGTACCCAGGGCATTTTGACCTCTATAGACTAATGCGTGTGATATTACGGCGATAAAAAAGGGCTAAAGCAGGGCATTCACTGAATGTAAATGCCTTCACTTTGCCCTTTTAACTTTACTTTAATTCACTAGGTCCAAGCCACCCATGTTCAAGGTCAACCTATAATCTCAAGGGTATTTTGGCTAGGAGGCCAAAAAGAACGCAGATTTAAAGTCCTAGTTTTTTCTCTAGGTAATGGATGTTAACGCCCCCTTCAGCAAACAATGCATCTCGTACAATTTCTTTTTGGAGGGGGATATTGGTCTTAATGCCGTCAATGATCATTTCATCTAAAGCCACTTCCATGCGTTTTAACGCTTGTTTGCGGGTGGCGGCGTGGGTAATGACTTTAGCAATCATTGAGTCATAAAAAGGCGGCACTGTATATCCACTGTAAATATGTGAATCCACCCTGACCCCCAGACCTCCAGGGGCATGGAACTGTGTGACTTTGCCTGGACTTGGCATAAACGTCTGGGCATCTTCAGCGTTAATTCGACACTCAAACGCGTGGCCTTTCACTGACACATCTTCTTGTTTAACAGACAATGGATAACCACTAGCCATGCGTAACTGCTCTTTGATGATGTCTACGCCAGTGATCATTTCTGTGACTGGATGTTCCACCTGCACGCGAGTATTCATCTCGATGAAGTAAAAACCACCATCTTCATACAAGAACTCAAAGGTGCCAGCACCACGGTAGCCAATTTCAAGACAAGCATCGGTACAGCTTTTAAGCACTTGGGCTTGGGCAACGGCATCCATATGGGGTGCTGGCGCTTCTTCAACCACTTTTTGATGACGCCTTTGCATTGAACAATCACGGTCATACAGGTGAATTACACCACCTTGACCATCGGCTAAAATTTGCACTTCGACATGGCGGGGATTCTGTAAGAACTTCTCCATATAGACAATGTCGTTACCAAACGCACCTTTGGCTTCTGCTTTGGTCACCATGATGGAAGTAATAAGAGTTTCTTCGTCGTGCACCACGCGCATGCCACGCCCACCGCCACCAGCAGAGGCTTTTATAATAACGGGATAGCCAATGCGCTTAGCAATACGCTTGGTTCGTTCTTCATCATCATCTAAGGGTCCGTTGGAGCCCGGTACAGTGGGCACTCCTGACTTTTGCATTGCAGCAATGGCTGCCACTTTATCGCCCATAATGCGGATCGTAGCTGCGGTAGGCCCAATAAAGGTAAAACCACTGCTTTCGACCATTTCTGCAAAGTCAGCATTCTCAGCTAAAAAACCATAGCCTGGGTGAATGCCTGTAGCGTGAGTGACTTCTGCTGCAGATAAAATACGAGGAATGTTTAAATAACTTTCCGTAGAGGAGTTAGGGCCAATACACACGGCTTCATCCGCCAAACGAACGTGCATGAGGTCTTTGTCTGCTTTGGAGTGCACGGCAACAGTTTGGATGCCAAGCTCTTTGCAGGCACGTAAAATACGTAAGGCAATTTCTCCACGGTTCGCAATAACAACTTTTTCTAACATGAGACAGCTCCGGTGTTAGGCTATGGTGACCAGAGGTTGATCAAACTCAACAGCTTCGCCGTCTGCGACCAGAATTGCAGTCACAGTACCCGATTTATCAGCTTCAATTTGATTCATCATCTTCATTGCTTCGATGATACAAATGACATCACCCTCTTTAACTGTTTGGCCTACTTCTGAAAACGCAGGGGCGCCTGGAGATGGGCAACGGTAAAAGGTGCCCACCATGGGAGAATTCACAGTATGTCCAATAACTTCTGGCACACTGGGTGCAGCAACAATAGCTGGTGCAGCTTGAATGGCAGGAGCAGCTTGCATCAGTGGGGCAGCTTGCATGGCTGGAGCTGCTGCTGCCACCATCATGGCGGATGAGGCTCGGCTAATGCGCACAGACTCTTCGCCTTCTTTAATTTCTATTTCGTTAATGTCAGACTCTTCTAGTAACTCGATGAGTTTTTTAACTTTACGAATGTCCATGGGATCTCTCTATTTTTTTAAATGATAATTAACAGCTCAAACGACCAATGGCGGCGTCTATAGCAAAACGGTATCCATCAACTCCGAGGCCACAAATGACGCCCTCGGCAATATCAGACAAATACGAATGATGGCGAAAATTTTCGCGTTGATGCACGTTACTTAAGTGCACTTCAATGAAAGGAATATTGACACCCAGCAGGGCATCACGCAGCGCTACACTTGTGTGGGTGTAAGCGGCTGGATTGATCACGATAAATTGCACACCTTGACGCTGGGCGTCATGAATCGCATCTACGAGGGCATGTTCGGCGTTACTTTGCATACAGTTAATGGAAACACCAGCGTCTTGACACTGAGTTTGGCACTGGGATTCGATCTGTGCCAAAGTCAAGTTGCCATAAATTCCAGGCTCTCTCATGCCTAAAAGGTTGAGGTTCGGGCCATTAAGAAGCATAACTTGTGCCATTAAATATTTTTCCAATTTTTCATAAAACAATGAAGATTATAGGAGATGATAGCAGATTGGTGGGATTTTGCCGAAGTTTTTATGGTTTATTTAAACCTAGAGGAGTCTTGCTACGTCTGTTACTCTAAGGTGGCGTAAATAATTTTGGATTATGTTTTATGACTTTGTTATACCTTCAGCCTTTGCTCAAACTTAGGGCTGTCATTCCAATCACTGCATCGCTATTTCTAACAGCCTGCGCTGGATTGACCCAAACCTCGTCTAAGGAGGCCCCGACCATGATTGCACAGGTCGTTGAAGTCCCTTCAGCAACCTCTATAGAAAAACCCCTAGAAGCGAACCTTGCCAAGGCGCCTATGGAGACCAAGGTGTTACCGACAGTGTTGCCAAAAGTTGGCTTGCAAGAAGTGAAACCACCGTTAGTTGTAGGCTCACCTAACCAACCAACGGACGCGATTGCTTTTTGGTTAGGTGAAGCAGGGTGGGCCTTTGCGCAAGATAAGTTGACCACACCTAAGAGTGACAACTCATATTATTATTTAAGGAAAGTGCTGGCTAAAGAACCTGATAATACCAAAGCAGTAGCGGCTTTAGAAAAGATTGTTGAGCGCTATTATGAATTACTTCGGTCGAGTCTAAGGCAAAATAAGGTTCAACAAGCACGCGTGTTCTTGTCGCGGGCCTCACTTGTTATGCCTAAGCATGGCCAGTTAGCAACCATGAGACAGTTAATTAATGGCCATGATGTTAACCAAAGTGCAGAAGTGAGTGCAGAAGTG
>DDCR01000182.1 GCA_002335115.1 Oceanospirillaceae bacterium UBA2001 | reverse complement strand
TTCAACAGCAAACAGCCCAGGCTCGGGCTCAAAGACAAACCCAACAAAAGACTAATCCATCAAATGAAGAAGCTAGATACGCTGCTAAACAACGCCGACGAGACATTACTGCAAACGTGCTCGACATCAATAATACCGACTGGTAAAACGGTTGTTGCTGTGAGTGCGCCTGTTGACCAAAAAGTAAAATCTTTGGTGAACATGCTGTTTGCTCGTTTTATGACGATCTACGGTCATAAGTTTAAAAGTGCTTTTGATGACGACAAAGAAATTATTATAGCGAAGCGTGAATGGGCCTTAAGTTTGGCGGGTTATGAAGAAGATGTATTGGTGCTCGCCCTAGAACAAACTAAAAGACAATATAGCTGGATGCCCTCAATTGCAGAATTCTTGCAACTGATGGACCAATGCCAACAGAGTTTTGGTTTGACGTCGGTTGATCAAGCCTATGCTGAGGCATGTCGCCATGCAACGGCGCCAAGCCACCATTCTTGGAGTCACGCGGCGGTATATCATGCAGGAAGGGCAACGGGGTGGTTTGAGCTAAAAACCCTCACTCGTCAAGCCACACAAGGACTGTTTAAACAACACTACAAGGCTCTGTGCCAAAGGGTGTTGGCAGGGGAAGATTTGGATCAGGTGCAAACTAGGGCTATACCCGCACCTAATAATGATAACTTATTTGCCATTATAGAGCAGTGGGCCAAACAGTTGGATATGGCTCCAGAAATAGCCCAAAGCGCTTTGTACTTTTTGCATTTGCCAAAGCATAGCCCTTTGAGACAGCAGTTACATGCGCGCACGCAAGCGGCCTACCCAGCACAAACTATTCCCGCTAATATTGATGAGTTACGAAATCAGGTTATTTAAATACTTTATTTTGGTATCATTTGGTCGATAAGAATAAGAAGAATGTTGGTTGTATCGTTTAAAATCATCGGTGCAATCCCGAGTGGAGGTTTTTTTGAAAGACGAAGTAGAGATTAGTGGCTTTAAAGACATATATCACTTTTTCATGTCAGCAAAGGCGCGTAAGCGTTCTTTTTATGTCAGCTTTGGAGATGCTGTAGATCAAACTTTGGCTGACTATCGTTTGCAAGAAGTGGTTTATAAGTCTTCAGATCAGCAAGCGCCCAGTAACAATGACGTGACTCTAGTGCTCGAACCGATCAATGAACCTGACTTTGTGGCTATGATCGAAGCTCAAGATCGCTTGCGGGTGGAGTTTTTTCACGAAGGCCGCATCCACTACTTTGATGTGCAAGTGGGTGATGTCAGTGCGTCTAGTGGTGGTGTCGGTTTTTCGGCTAAGCTGCCAGAGCAAGTGCGAGCAAAACCAAATCGGGAGATGCTGCAGTTGCCAGCAGCTAGTGATGAAAAGATTAACATGAGTATTGGGGGCCAGCCCGTTGATGTGATTGACGTCTCTGGTGGCGGCGCATCTGTGTTACTTCCCCAAGCAAACTTATACGACGTTGAAGTCGGTAAGGCGATTAAGCACATTGAACTTAAGGTGGATGGCTTTCAAACTAAAGTTAATGCTGAAGTGCGTCATATGCGATCCCATATAGATGGGCTAAAACTGCTGGTGGGCCTGCGGTTTATTTTCTTTCGTAACCATGAAGAAGATGATTTATTGCACTTGGTGAAGCAGAAAATAGCCTCAGTGTCACGCCAGTTATAAAATAGTTATAGGCACATAAAACTCGATTTCTTGGCAAAAAAAGCGCGTTTGTTTAAATGCGCTTTTTTTGTTTGGTAATACAGATTAAGGGAAGCGAATCCAATGGGTCTTATCATCACCATTTAACAAGGTATCAGTGTCGCCCGAAAATAACATGGCTCTAAAGTCGTCGATGCTGGGAATAGTAATCACCTTCTCGGCATACATATAATTAGCATTGCTCCGGAAAAACGCCTTCGGGTTATTACTAATAATGAGCTGCTTTACTAAACTGAGTTTGATGTTGGTCTCACCATACGCCCGCTTGGCAATATCGGTTAAAGAATCCCCCGGTTTAATGCGATACTCAGACCCAGGTGCGATCGCGTTAACCACATCCTGACGGGTATCTATCTGTTGTTCAAGGTGGAGCAATTCGCCCAGTAGCACTTTCAAGTGGTCCTGCGTTTGTTGTTCATTGGCACTCACCGGGCTGGCGATGAGGCTAGCAGCAAATAGGCTGCATATTAGACGACTATTCATGGGTGATAACTCCTTGTGCAAATACTTTGTCAACATCTAAAATACAATCACTTGGGCGGTGGCATTAGTTATATTATCTGGCCCTGCCACATGTTCTAGCAGCGCAGCGTGGGGTTGTAACTGCGTCACTTTGAATACAAGTGGTGCACTTCTGGCATCTGGATTAAGAATTCCATCTTCATAATTTTGGGGTAATAATAATAACTTTTGCCCCTGTTCTAGACCTAACTTTTGCCCTTTATTAATGCGCCATAAGGGTTGGTCAATGATTTTGCTAAGCTTAATGTAGCTCCCTTCACACTGCACAGTTTGACGGATACTGCGCCATGATATTTCTACCCACTTTGTCACCTGCTGACTAAGCTCTTGAGGAATGGGCGTGCCTGATTGGGAAATGGAGCGGTTGGCTGGTAAGGTAAATTGCTGCTGATGACGTAAGTCGATATCAGCACGATAGGGACTTGAAAAAGTAGCAGTTAGCATTAGGTTAGGAGGTTGAACTGGTGGTCCATTTAATGTGTTATTCAAAGTACCATTTAATGAACTCATTAGACTGCCTAAGCCACTAGGTTCCGGCTCAATAGTAGTTGTGGACAACCACTGGGCACCGATAGCCAAATGATAGTCAGCTTGATTATAAGCCTCAGAGGCAAGCCATGCTGTTTGATAAGTATTAAGCGCTGGGTTAATCCGATGAGTGACAAAATTTCCTCCTTTTGCCAGGCTAGAAAATTGCGCTTCGGTGTCAAGTAGTAATTGATTAATGTCGACTTGATGATAGCTGCTGTCGTGAGGTGGCGTCGCTAAGTCTGTTGTCATTACCTGAGTTAATTGGGGCAGAGGACAATCTTTTGTGCCTTCATCAAGTTCTAAGGCGAGCTTCACTGTGACTACACCCTGGACTTCGATTTGCTCCAATAGGTCCATTCGACGCATGTTTAAGCTGGTTTTGAGCCTGATGTTTTCCGTCAGTTGGCCATCTGAGCTGACTATGCTTTGGCTTGTCATTTGGCCTTGGCGTTGGGTCGCTGCGGAGCGCAGAGCATCAAGTGTGGCTCTTGCTATCGCAGTTTCAATACCCCCATCCGCCACTACCGCTTGGCCAGACACGATAAGCTTTGGCGTTGGGACTTGCTCCGCTAGGCTCAATTGGCTAATGACTAGCCCTGTTATCACGGCACAGATGATAGTACTGATGCGCCGTGGATGGTTGAATTGTTTCATGAGATAACCGTAAAGGGCGTTATCTAGCCACTAAAAAAACTCGTCTAAGTTCCTGCATAGTGTCTAGTTCTAATTCCAGCTTCGTTTCATAGCTATCATCGCCTATTGGGTTGATGCTGACAACCTTGGCGCCGTATACAACACCTTCCACATGCGCACGCATGGTGTCGCTTGCAAGTACCATGTCTGCCACAGTGCTAGACGCATTAATATTCTGTCCATAGACCTGTGCCGTTAGATTTCTGTAGGCGTCTAGTTTAGACACCCGTATAGCCATCAGCCGACGTTGGGCTGGGCTTTTACTCTTTTGTGCACTGATGTTGGCATAGCCTGTGGAAATGATCACTTCCTTTTGGTAGATCGGGGTATTGACTTCAACCTCGGGCGTTTGGCTACCTGTCATGGACAAAGTGCAACCCCCTAAGGTAAAGGTCGCTAACGCTATAATTAGAAGGCGAAGTTTTTGGGTGGTATGAACGGTCATAGTTATTTCCTCTGGGTCTATAAAGATATTATCGACCCCATCATTGCAGACTTGAGGTGTTAATAAGAATTAATTATTAAAAGTAATCGAATGTTGGCACTGTTATTGCTCTTATTCAATCATAGTGATGTTTTAGTCAGTCCAGTGACATTTGACTTCTTATCGACACCATTGATTAAAAGTTAATAGATAAATATAAATAATCTATAAAAAACAAACGATTAGTTTCTTATTTTTACTTTAGGGTCCAAGTTATTATGAATTTTTCACAAGTTATAAGCGTGAAGGATGAAATCAACGTCAAACATTTGACGGGGTTATTGATCCCTATGTTGGTTCTGCTAATCATTTTAATGATGGTGGTTCCACTGCCTGCGTTCTTGTTAGATTTATTTTTTACCCTCAATATTGCCCTTGCCCTCGTCATTGTAATGATTTCTATTAATACCACACGGCCATTAGATTTTTCATCCTTTCCTTCGGTCCTATTATTTGCAACTTTGCTGCGTTTGGCATTAAACGTCGCATCGACCCGAATTGTTCTCGTTGAAGGTCACACGGGCACCGATGCAGCGGGTCAGGTTATTCAGTCATTTGGTGATTTCGTCATTGGTGGTGATTATGTGGTGGGTATCATCGTATTTTCTATTCTTATGATTATCAACTTTCTTGTAGTGACCAAGGGTGCCGGCCGTGTATCAGAAGTCAGTGCCCGCTTTACCTTGGATGCCATGCCTGGCAAACAGA
>DDCR01000007.1 GCA_002335115.1 Oceanospirillaceae bacterium UBA2001 | reverse complement strand
AAACTCATCAAAGAGCAATTATTATCCCAAGGCATAGATGCTAAAAGTATTAATGGCTCATTACTAAATGAACCTTGGTCGGTGTTAAAAAAGGATGAGACCCCTTATAAAGTATTCACCCCTTATGACCGTGAGGCCAGTAAAGTAGAGCATCATGTCACCCCGTTACCAGCACCTGAGTGGCCCAAACCGTTGTTAGTTGATGACCAAGCCACTAGCTTAGACACCTTATCACTTTTACCTAAAACTAACTGGGGCGCTGATTTCAGTCAACATTGGGAGCCTGGTGAAGAGGGCGCGCTGGCAGTGCTCAATACATTTTTACATCATGGTATCAATGATTACAAAGAGGGCCGTGACCGGCCTGCATTAAGAGCCATATCAAGATTATCCCCATATCTGCACTTTGGTGACATCGCGCCCCAACAGATCGTTAATGCATTATTAACTGTTCCTAATGACCCCAACAGTGAACACTTCAAAAGGGAAATACGTTGGCGCGAATTCTCTTATTACCTCCTATTTCACTTTCCCGGTATACCAGATCAAAACTTTAAAACGACCTTTGATCGTTTCCCATGGGAAAATAACCCAGACTCACTCAAGCGCTGGCAAAAGGGACTGACTGGTTATCCTTTGGTTGACGCAGGAATGCGTGAACTTTGGCAAACAGGTTATATGCACAATCGCGTACGCATGGTCACAGCCTCCTTTTTGATCAAAAACCTACTCGTAGACTGGCGCTTAGGTGCCCGTTGGTTTTGGGATTGTTTAGTGGATGCAGATTTAGCCAGTAATAGTGCCAGTTGGCAGTGGGTGGCGGGTTGTGGCACAGATGCCTCTCCTTATTTCAGGGTATTCAACCCCGTCATTCAAGGTGAAAAGTTTGATCCTCAAGGGGAATACACTAAGCGCTACCTGCCAGAACTAAAAGACCTACCCGATAAATATTTATATAAGCCTTGGGAAGCCCCTCAAGATGTGCTGAAAAAAGCCAATGTCGTTTTAGGTGATACCTACCCACACCCGATTGTGCAGGTGAAAGAATCGCGGCTAAAAGCCCTTGAGGCCTATGCTGAAACTAAAAAGGTAGCGACAGACTCAGTTGATTATTAATGACCCAAATTAACCCATAACCTAGGACAGAATAACTGTTACCCTGCCATCATGGCCGGTTTCCTGTAGCTTTGCGTTAGTAAACTAAGTTACTACATTAGGTTGCTATTAATAGAGCAAGTATAGTGCCCCTATCTGCTAAAGTAGACCCTTCATCCACAGGTACTTTATTTGCATTATTAATCAAAATAGTTGATGTGAGCTACACGTTCCTTCCCTAAACAAGGTAAATATCAGTTCAACAATTTAGCCATATAAATTTCATCTACAAACTGACCATTCAGATAGCTAGATTGTTTGCGCACACCTTCCTCAACAAAACCCATTTTTTTATAAAGCCCTATGGCTGAAATATTGTCTTTAAGGACCACAAGCTCAATACGATGGATATCTTTTTCAGCTGTCCACACCTGTGCCTGTTGAAAAAGACTCAATGCGATGCCTTTACCCTGATATGCAGACAATACTCCCACCATTAGCGTGGTGGTGCGCGACAGACTCTGCCACAAACTGGTATCCAAAGCCAAGAAACCAGTGAAAGCGGCTTGTTTTTCTGCAACAAATATAGTGCTTGAAGGATTTTCCAGTAGATGGTCAAATTGACGTGTGGCATGGTCACCCAAATGCTCGCGCTCCCCTGCGACTGCACCCCACATTGGGGATTCATTATCAAGGGTTGTTCTTAGTTGCCTATAGCGATCACAGTCGGCATGTATTATTTCTCGAACGTTCATACTAATTCTCTGTCATATCGTAACAATGGGTGATTTTAAACTTAGTAGCTTTAATCCTTAACATCTTAACACGTGGGACCGAGTGACCTATCCGTTCGAGCTTAATGGCAAAGTCACTAGTTTTGTCAATTAGATGTTTTGATCAAAAGGGTTTTTTAACAGAGTGATCAGTAGGTTGAGGGGTAATGGTCATGATCTTAACAAGTTGGGGGGATTCAAACCGATGCCACATGTTCTGCGGCACCACTAGCAGCATTCCTTGTGACATTGGGTGACCAATTTCTTCCCCGTTGTGTAATAAAATAAGGGTCGTTTCACCTTCTACCACCATCACCATTTCATCACCTTTAGCGTGCCTTTCCCACTCGCTATTGCCCGCGTAATGGGCGAGGAATATGCCGCTATCTCGATAGTCAGCCAAACTTAAAAATCCATCACCATCACCATTATAGGTAGGCGTTCGATTCATCAAAGCCTTAATTTTGTTAAAGCCTTCAGTAATAGATACAGGTTTAGCAGGTCGGGCAATGGGCTTAGAAGGCATTATTGATTCCACTTAATTAACGAGTTAATTAGCTAGTTTATCAACAAACACGCCACACTTAGATCACCATTTTGCGTCATCACTGGCGCCGTTGTTTTACATTGTGGCATAGCATTTTGGCAACGAGGGTGAAAGCTACATCCACTAGGGGGGTCCAGTGGTGATGGTAACTCTCCCGTCAGCTTTATACGTTGGCGGTTACGGTTAGTATTGGCTTGAGGCGTGGCTGACAGAAGGGCTTGGGTATAGGGATGCTGGGGGCTATCAAATACAACCTGGCTTGGGCCTTGCTCTACTGGCTTGCCTAAGTACATAACCAACACTTGATCAGCAATATGGCGCACTACACTCAAATCGTGAGAAATAAAGACGTAGGCTAGGCCTAGTTCTTGTTGCAACTCAATAAGTAAGTTCAGCACTTGTGCTTGAATGGAGACGTCCAACGCCGATACCGGTTCATCCAGCACTACAACTTTGGGTTTTAGAATAAGGGCCCGCGCGATGGCAATACGCTGGCGCTGGCCACCAGAAAACATGTGCGGATAGCGGTGAATGTGCTCGTCTCGTAAACCCACTCGGCGCATCATAGCAAGCACTTGCTCGCGCCGTTCCCCCGAGTTTAGGTTCGTGTTAATGAGCAGAGGCTCTTGCAAAATATCACCCACTTTTTGCCTTGGGTTTAACGAGCCAAAGGGATCTTGAAAAACCATTTGTACAGTTTTTCGCAACTGCCTCGCCACTTCTTTTTTATTAGCAGTGGCTAAGTCTATGCCATCTAATGTGAGCTGTCCTGCCGTTGGCTGTTCGATCAGGGTCAGCAAGCGGGCTAAAGTTGATTTACCACAACCTGATTCACCCACAACAGCCAAGGTTTGTCCTGCATAAAGATCAAAGCTAGCACCAGAAAGTGCTTGTAAACTTTGATTCGGCTGGAACAGGCCCGTTTTTATATGGTAATACTTATGCAGATCTCTGGCTTCAATTAAGGCATGCTGAATCATCATGAAACCTCCAATTGGCTGCTAGCATGTACTTTGAGCGGCAATGGGTAATGGCACAGCACTCCCTGAGTTTTCTGCGGTGGTTGCTGTCGACATAAGTCTTGGGCAAGCTCACACCGCGGGTTAAATAAACACCCTACGGGTCGATCCAACTGGCCAGGCACGACTCCTGGAATAGCATTAAGGGTTTTTTCTTTGGCATATTCAGGTAGAGCATTAAGCAAGGCTTGAGTATAGGGGTGACGCGGGTTATCAAATAATTCAGCCACCGAACGCTGCTCTACTTGCTGGCCCGCATACTGCACCACCACCCGATCTGCTGTTTCTGCGACCACGGCCATGTCATGAGTAATCAGCACTAGAGCCATGCCATTGGCTTTTTGTAACTCTATTAACAGTTCTAGAATTTGGGCTTGTATGGTGACATCTAGTGCCGTTGTTGGCTC
>DDCR01000141.1 GCA_002335115.1 Oceanospirillaceae bacterium UBA2001 | reverse complement strand
TTTCACGCGCCCAAATGCTAAAGGTTTGCCTGGTTTAATGGCCAATTTCCAAACCTCTAATTGACCTAGCGTGTCTACAGCGCCCTTAACGTGGTCTTCTTCTCCTTCAGAGACGCCACCGCTGGTGATGATGATATCCGCTTGGTCTGCTGCCAAGGCTAGTGCTGATTCTGTGGTTGGGCGTTCATCCGTAATAATGCCCATGTCAACCAACTCCATGCCTAACTGATCGACTAACCCAGCTAACAAGAAACGGTTTGAATTATAAATTTGCCCTGCTTGTAAGGCCTGCCCTGGGTTAACCAGTTCGCTACCCGTTGAGGCAATGGCGACTTTTAAACGGCGATAAACTTCCACGTGTTCTATGCCCATTGAAGCCAGCACACCTAAATGTCGGGCTTCTAGCTTTGTGCCCTTATCACACACCTGCTGCCCTGCTGTGACATCTTGGCCCTTAAGGCGAATAAACTGGCCCGTCTTTTGGCCTTGGGCCAAGGCACTGGGTTGAATACGAATGCCCCCGCCCACTAAATCAACGTCTTCTTGAATGACCACCATATCAGCATTGTCTGGTACTTCTGCACCGGTAAATACGCGGGCGCAAGTATGAGCAACTAAAGCGTTAGGCACCTGCCCTGCAGCAATACGCTGGCTCACAGGAATAATCTCTAACTGTAAATCTTCTTGGCACAAGGCATAACCATCCATGGCACTGTTATCTGCAGGAGGCACCGCCACAGCAGAAACAACAGGCGCACTTAAGACTCTGCCTCGGGCATGAAACAGGGGCACTAGCTCGGTGGTTAAGGTGCAACTTGCCGTTGACATAATTTGTTGCTGGGCTTCAGCAACACTGGTGAGGTTGGTTTTATTGAACATAGTCACACTTAAGCCAAGTGTTTAGTGGCAGCATTAAAGGTGACCATTTGCACAAAATTACAGGGTTTGTGACGGCTATCTAGCTGTTCCTTAATAATGCCATCCCACGCCATGCGGCAGGCCCCTGTTGATCCAGGCATACTAAAAATAACCGTGCGATTAGCCACCCCAGCAACGGTTCGAGATTGAATGGTTGAGGTGCCAACATCGGCCAAGGATAGGCTTCTAAACAACTCGCCGAAGCCCTCAATCACTTGGTCAAATAGCGGCAGTAATGCATCGGGGGTCGTGTCTCTGGCGGTAAACCCCGTGCCTCCTGTAACTAATACGGCATGCACGTCACTATCAGCAATCCATTGACTCACAGCAGCCCGAATTTGGTACACATCGTCTTTCACAATAGCGCGCTGCGCTAAACTATGGCCTGCCGTCTGCAGCCGCTCAATTAGAGTGGTTCCTGACTTGTCAGTAGCAACAGTGCGCGTATCAGAGACAGTTAATACGGCGATATTAATTGGTTGTTGTGGGGTGTTGGCACTTGTCATAGTGAGATTCTCTTGATTGCTATTGGAGAGCAAAAATAACCCCTTGAGTATACAGATACTTGGAGCTAGATTGTAGCTTGGGTAGACACCCAGTTGGCGTGCATTGTTTTCTTTTCTAACCTTAATACTTTAGTTTGAAATACTTTAGTCTCATTTACTAAGGTCTAATTTTCAATATTCACCACTTCTCTAGACTAGGTCACAACCTAGAAGCACCTCTGCATTGATCTGCTGGCAGTGCCCATCTTGGTTCAACAACAATAAATTGGAGTTCGCCATGACAGATGTAAAATCTGATAAAACAAATCCTACTGCCGCGGGATGGTCTCGCCGTGATGTGTTGAAAGCCACATCGGTTGGCGCTGTAGGCGCCGCAACACCTATGTTTTTCACCCAAAATGCTTGGGCTGAAAAAGCCATTGGTAACTATCCAGTTAATGGTAGCGAAGTGGTACTCGGTTTTAACGTGCCTCAAACAGGCGCTTATGCTGATGAAGGTGCTGATGAATTACGTGCCTACAAGTTAGCTGTTAAGCACTTGAACAATGGTGGCGGCATGCTCGACACCTTGAAGCCAAGCATGCTCAAAGGCAATGGCATCTTAGGCAAGAAAGTAACTTACGTTACAGGTGACACACAAACTAACGCTGACGCATCACGCACGTCTGCACGTCGTATGATTGAGCGTGATAAAGTGATTATGGTAACCGGTGGTTCATCTTCAGGTATCGCCATTGCACAGCAATATCTATGTAATGAGCTTGGCATCATCTTTATGTGTGGTTTGACTCACTCAAACGACACCACAGGTAAGGATAAGCAGCGTTATGGCTTCCGCCATTTCTTCAATGCTCACATGACCGGTAAAGCTCTGTCTCCCGTGTTAAGCAACGAATACGGCAAAGACCGTCGTGCTTTCCACCTTACAGCCGACTATTCTTGGGGCCACACCCAGCAAGAGTCAATGCAAGAATTTACGGAGAAAGAAGGTTGGGGAACAGAAGGCAACATTATGACGCCTTTGAAAACCACTGACTTCTCTCAGTACCTATCTCAGGTGTTGAATTCAGATGCAGACGTGTTGATTTTGAACCATTACGGCGCCAACATGGTTAACTCTTTAACCAACGCGGTAAACTTTGGCATGCGTGACATGCAAAAGAACGGTAAAAATCTAGAAATCGTAGTGCCTTTATACAGCCGCTTAATGGCTAAAGGTGCAGGTTCTGCCAACATCGATGGCGTATTAGGAACTTCCGGCTGGAACTGGGCCCTTCAAGACGAAGGTTCAAAGGTATTTGTTAAGGCCTTTAGTGATGAATATGGTTTCCCACCTTCACAGGCAGCTCACACCTGTTATGTGCAAACGCTTTTGTATGCCAACGCCTGTGAAATGGCGGGTACCTTCTACCCACCAGAAGTTATTAAAGCCCTTGAGGACTTTGAGTTCACAGGTGCGGGTAATGGCCCAACCTTGTACCGTGGTTCTGATCACCAGTGCATTAAGGACATCTTGGTTATGCAGGGTAAATCGCCTTCAGCACGTAATAGCGACTTTGACTATCTACAAATCGTTGATCAAGTGGATGCGAAGACCGTGGACTACGATCCAGCCATCTTTGGTGGTGAATTAGGTCCATACGAGCCAGCATAAGCTGTCACTCAAGACCAATGCGGGCCAGTTTATTGCTGGCCCGTTTTTATTTATTTATGCTACATTAAAAAACAATATGTCTTTGCCACAGCAACCAATGGGAGTATCTCCACAATGGATATGACGCTCAACGCCTTTACCCTCTCTGTTTTAACCGGCTTGCAGCTGGGTTCCATTTACGTGCTCATTGCTCTGGGCTTAACCCTTATATTTGGCACCTTGGGCGTGGTTAACTTTGCCCATGGCGCACTTTACCTCATCGCTATTTATTTAGCAGTGAGCATCAATAATGCTCTCGGTTTTGGCCTAGCGCTGATTCTTGTTCCCCCTATTCTTTTCGTGATTGGTGTGCTTTTGGAGCGTGGCTTAATACAGCGCTTCTACAACCGCCCTCATACGGATCAAATCTTGGTGACCTTTGGCTTAGCCATTGTCTTACAAGAACTTTTAAAATGGATCTTTGGTGCCAACAACATCCCCTTTGCCATCCCAAGCTGGGGCAACGGCATTATCATGTTGCATGACTACCTGCCATTCCTTGAAGGCTTCGTGGTTTACCCCAAGTGGCGCATGATTCTAGTGGTTGTGGCCATTGTGACAGTCAGTGCCGTATTTGCTCTATTGCACCTCACGCGCTTTGGCTTGGTTATTCGAGCTGGCATGCGAGATGCAGAAATGCTGCAGTTTTTGGGCGTTAATATTAACCGCCGCTTTATGATTGTATTTGGTTTAGGTGCCATGATTGCTGGCATTGCCGGCGTGTTTGGTGGACCTGTGACTCAGGTCTCACCCGAAGTGGGCATGCAACTGTTGGTGCCTTCGTTCCTTATTGTGGTCATTGGCGGCATGGGATCCCTTGGGGGCGCTGTGTTGGCGGGTATTTTAATTGGTATGGCACAAAGCTTTACCGCACCATACATCTACCTCAATACCATTATCATCTACCTTATTACTGTTATCATTTTATTGGTCCGCCCACGTGGCTTATTAGGCGCCAAGGGAGTATTTGAATAATGATTACTCAAAATAACTTTTGGCAACACAATAAAGCCGTCTTTATATTTGCCCTAGTGGCCTTGACGATGCCTTTATGGTTCCCGTTGATGGGCGGTTATTCTGGCCTAGATACTAAAATCATGATTTTTTGTATCTTTGTGGTGGGCTTTGATATTTTGCTTGGTTTTACCGGCTACTTGTCTTTTGGACATGCCGCTTTCTTCGGCATATCTGCCTATGTTACTGGCATTATGTTAAAGAGTTTTTCCGATAATATTATACCTGCCATTATCGTGGCCGTAGCCGCTGCAACGCTAGTGGCTTTAATTATCGGTTTACTCACATTAAAGAGAACAGGCATCTATTTTTCTATTCTCACTTTAGCTTTTGCTGAGATGTTTGATTCTATGGCCATGTCCATGCTGCAGCGCTGGACGGGTGGTGAAAATGGTTTAACAGGCATGCCCACTCCGATGCTATTTGACCTAAAAATGCAGGGTGATACAGTGTTTTACTTCTGCGCCATCTGCGCCATTATTCTGTTTTACTTGGCCAAAAGGATTGAACGCTCCCCTGTTGGGCTGATGATGAAAGCCATCAAGTGTAACCAAACGCGTTTAGAATACACGGGCATCAACGCACGTAAATACAAACTATTAGCCTTTGTATTGAGCGCCATGTATGCCGCCATTGCGGGTGCCCTCATGGTGGTTTATGAACCCTTTGTGGGGCATGAATTCCTAGGTTGGCATCAATCAGGTGAAGTCGTCATCATGTCTGTTATTGGTGGTGTAGGTACGTTAGTTGGTCCCATGCTAGGCGCTGCCTTTATGCTTTACTTCGAGAATGTGATGTCGGTCGATCTTGGTGAGCAGTGGCTACTTGTGCTGGGCGTTATCTTTATGGCAGTGGTTATATTTATGCCAGGTGGGTTTATGGAAGCAATTGCACGCCTCAAAAAACGTTTTTTCACCACTATTGACGGCGAATAGGAGACTTAATCATGGCCATATTAGATATACATCAAGTGTCCTTAAGTTTTGGTGGTTTACAAGCCTTACAAAACGTTCATTTAAAAATTGAAAAAGGCAGCACCCACGCTCTCATCGGGCCTAACGGTGCCGGCAAGTCAACCTTGCTCAATGTGCTCACAGGCATGCTTAAACCCGATGATGGGTCGGTAATGTTTGATGGAAAACCATTACTCAATGTTAACTCTTACGATATTAACCAGCTAGGCATTGCCAAGGTATTTCAGACACCCGCAATTTTTCCAGAAATGACGGTCTTACAAAACGTGACTATTCCAGTATTTGCAGCCCGGGATGGCTCTTTTAACTTTAATATGTTTGAGGGTCGCGCTAAACAACGGCCTCTCATTGAGTTTGCTGAACAGCAAATTTGTGAACTGGGTTTGGAAGATCACATGCATGATTTGGCAGGCAGTTTGTCTCGTGGAGACAAACGTCGCTTAGAAATGGCTATTTGTTTGGCTAACAAACCTCGTTTATTGCTGTTAGACGAGCCCACCGCAGGCATGGCGCGTCATGAAACTGAAAAAACCATAGAGTTACTTAAAAGCATGGACGATGGGATTACCAAAGTTATCGTTGAGCATGACATGAACGTGGTATTTTCCTTGGCTGAGAAGATATCTGTACTGTCTCAAGGCCAGATTATTGCCGAAGGCTCACCCAACGAAATTAAAGGCCATCCCAAGGTCATTGAAGCCTATCTTGGCGAAGCTCAAGTTTAATAAGGGCATAAGGAAGAGACTATGAACGAAAGTAAAGCAGACGCACCACAAACCTTCTTCTCTTGCCGTGAACTGAACGCCTTTTATGGTGAAAGTTATGTGGTACAAGGGGTATCTTTTGACATTCCTGAAGGTGATATTGTGGCCTTACTGGGCCGCAATGGAGCAGGAAAAACCTCCACTTTACGCACCATAGCCAGAGCCGATGCGCCAGGACTAAGTAGTGGTGAAATTTGGCTCAACGGCCAACCATTGCACGACATGAAGGCCTTTGAAGCAGCTCGATCAGGTGTTCAGTTAGTGTGTGAAGATCGACGCATTATTCCAGGAGTCACAGTAGAAGAGAATATTATATTAGCTCAAATCTCTAAGCCTGTGGGATGGAGCTTAGAAAAAATATACAGCCATTTTCCAAAGTTAGAAGAACGGCGTAAGCAAGAAGCTTCATCTCTTTCAGGCGGTGAACAACAAATG
>DDCR01000088.1 GCA_002335115.1 Oceanospirillaceae bacterium UBA2001 | reverse complement strand
CCGATAATAACACCAAAAAACAAGTGCAATATATGAATGGGACTAGTGATTGCAACTAAAGCGGCAATGCCGGCATCAATCATGATTTCCCTCGCACCGTTAATACTATTGTGGAGCCACACCTCACCGTTGTGGCTCCACTATATTCATAATTCTCTCAGGTTACATTTTGACGTTGAATTTTTCGCCAAGCTCCTTGGCCATCCACTCTCTCGCCGATGGTTTAATCTTAAATCCACCCGCCATGATTGGTTTTGCAGCGTTACCATAGTAAACAGGCAAGCTTCCCACTGTTTTCTTGATCGCTTTTGCAGCTTTTGGATCCTCAGCGATACGCTTCATAGCAGCGATATAAGTGTCAACAACCTCTTTTGGTGTTCCAGGTGGAAGAGCGATCAATTTAGACATCACACGCAAACCGGTGATGTTCCGGTAGGCATCATAAGCGGGTCCTTTTGGCGCTTTTCCGAAAGCTGCTTGATAGAACTCCTCCATCGTTGGCAACTCAGGCGCATCAGGATCACGAAGTCTATTGCCGTCAGGCCCATCGTACCCGAAGGAGAACATAGGCACTGTATTAAAATCAGATTTACCAGCAACTTTCTTCAAATAGGGACCTGTTCCATCAACATTAGCCATGATTTCCTGACGAAAATAAGCCTTGCGCTGCTTGGATGTACTCAAACCAAAAACCGGTTTGACATTTGCCCCAATTATTCTCCAAGAGATGTAGTCACTCAATTCAGCAGAGGTTGGCGTTTTCATACCAATAACGACAGGCTTTGACTGAGCAATCGCCACATCGCCTTTAGGATCATTTAATCCACCCTTTAAGCCCATTTTGTCGCCATTCGCATATACGATAGCTCCACGGAGCATCAAGATAATTGGCTCCCAAGTCATGGGGTCATACTTAACTTTATCACCGCCAATTGCATAAGCGACAAATGTTGAGGTTGAGCCCATCCCCAGTACCGTTCCGTCTTTGACATCGGTGCGCTGGAATTTGTTGCTGCCGGTTACACCACCACCGCCGGGCTGATTAAGCACGATCACATCGGGGTTGCCAGGCAATTCTTTTTGTAAATAAGGTGCAAATAATCTGGCAAGCCCATCGGTACCACCGCCTTCCTTAAATGGCGTGATAATAGTGATTTTTTTGCCACTAAAGTCTACCGCTGATGCCGGCAAAACAGCTGCAATGCTGACCAAAAGTCCCGCGGCGACTGTAAGCATAACCTTGGCTGGATTTCTAAATATCATACTTTCCTCCCATGTTTATATGTTAAGCTTTTTTAATGTTAAGGCACTGGCCACATAATTCAACCCCTCAATCAGAAGTTGAACTTGCAACCCGCGCGAAACCCAACATGTCTCGGTGCGAATTCATGTTCATCAAAAACTCCAACAGAGCCTCATGTTCACCCTGTTTCCATCCCCCGTGCATGCAATTATTCACAAATTTTGCAGTAATTTGCTTCTCTGTGAGTGGCTCGTGCTTGCCTCCACGCATGTGCGGTTGATTAATCTCAACAAACTCACCAGAGCGTAACTCAACTCTGATGTGACCCGTATAGTTTCGCGGGTACTCATTTTCCGGATCAATTTTATAGCTTATAAGCTCTGCCAGTCGAAGAACCTTAGGGTCGTTGACGCGCTGATCAGAAAATTGATTCAATCCTGCATCACCATCGAAGAAACTGACCGCCATACAAAATGGCATCGAAAACTTTGCGGCATATCCAGATGGCGGTGAGTGCTTGGCTGCCAGCGGCTCCCATAGCCGGTGCACCAAGCCTTCACCAGTCTTACAACTTATTCGAATTATCTGATCCGCTTTTATACCGCGACGGCGCAATTCGATCATGCAATCTATGTATGGATGTATCATGGTGCCGCAGGCATATGGCTTAAAGACAATATCCTCTGCCAACCATTTGGAACCAACTCCATCAAGCATTTCAGAAAAATCTGGCTCAGAGGTTGGAGCAAACGCGTTGAAGAAGCTGTGCGGCCCATCAAGCACCGTTTTTGGAGCAAAAAATCCAGACCTTGCAATTATTGCGGCTTTGACACCGCTTTGCGCTGCCCAGCCTGGATGCAAGCGCTTTGTCCAGGAACCTTCTGTCAAATACTCCAATATTCCCGAGGCAAGGCTTCCAGCGATACCAAATGCTGCTGTGGTTTGCGCTTTATCCAAGCCAAGCGTAACAGAGCTTGCTGCGGCTGCACCTAGCGCTCCAATCACCCCAACCGGGTGGAAACCAGCTTTATGAATATGTCCCGGCGCGACTGTATTGATCCTGCACACGGCCTCTAATCCAGCACAGATTCCTAAAAACACTCGTTCACCAGTCAGGTTGAAGCGCTCCCCGACAGCAAGGGCAGCAGGTATTGTCATTGCACCTACCCGAATTGGAGCGCCTTCTAGGGTATCATCGAAGTCCTCTCCGTGGGTGCCAACCCCGTTCAGAAGCGCAGCTCCAGCTGCATCCAACCCCCTGGCATGGCCAATTGCGGTGCAAGTACCGTCATTATCCCAGCTTGAGATTAATTGCTTGGCGTAGATCTCAGGCGCAGCTGCCACACACAAACCCGCCGCATCAACCAGATCAAGAAGGGCAACCTCCCTCATCCTGGGGCTAACATCGCTAACCTCAAACGACGAAAGCCACGAAGCAAGCTCTTCAGTTACTGTATCACTCATGATTATCTCCCCGCCAAATGCCTGAAATCAGTTCATGCACAAATAGGTTTTTCACGCTGCATTTGTGTGCGATGCATAACCCGCAACTGATCAGAATTTATTGGGTCACGATAATGCATTGTGCAACGGTTATCCCAAAGAATCATGTCTCCCAGCTCCCAAACATGAGTATATTTAAATCGATCTTGAGTGGCATGCTCCCAGAGGAAATCAAGCATCTCTTCACTCTCTTTTCGGTTCCAACCAATTATATATTGTGATGGGAACACGCGTCTGCGGCCGAGATAAAGAGCCGGCTTTTTTGAAACTGGATGCAATCTCACCAAGGGGTGATTGGGGCCGGGCACCTCTTCAAGACTTGCAGGCGCCTTTATTCCTGGACGGAGTTTTCCAGCTGAGTTTCTGCTTGCATCTTGCTTTGTGTATAGGCCAGCTATTTTGACCTTAATATCCGACGGCAATGTTTCATACGCTAGATATTGATTGCTAAATGATGTGTTTCCACCATCTACAGGCAAGACCAAAGATCTCAAAAAGCTACCGATGGGCGGCTCTTCAATATAGGAATTGTCGGAATGCCAGACCACTTCACCGCTTCCTAAAGATGCATTTTCTTTGGCGGGTTTTCCGTCAGGCCCCATGTTGGTAACCATAATAATTTCTTGATGTTGAGAGAGTAAATTGGATTCAACATTGGCAGCTTCAAAATAACTTCGGCTGGCACCCGGCACCGGAAGACCGAAAACTCTCGTTGCTTCGATATGTTGCTCCTGAGAGATATGCTGCTGACCTTTGAAAATTAATATCAAATGATCAGACCAAGCCTTTTTCAAAAACTTCTTAATTTCATCATTAATTGGCTGAGAGAAATCAATTCCCGTGATTTTAGCACCTAGGGGTGCGCTTAATTTTTCTAACTGAATTTTGGAAACGTCATTTGATTTCTGGTTCAGTGCGGCCAAGACTTCTTTCCCTTCAAACTTTTACCCTTTCTTCAACGAGACTATGGATAAAATAATAAATCAATGTAATAATTTTTATTGTATTATTACATTGATGCATAATATGGAAATTGTTGAATGAAATTAACCATCGATAGTATTTCAGCTTTTGTAAGCTTAGTGCATTTTGGAAATTACCAAACCGCTGCCGCTTCGCTGAAAGTCACTCAACCCGCTTTAACAAGACGAATTCAAAGACTTGAGAATACTCTCGGGGCTCAATTGATAGACCGACGCTATCGTGGTGTCTCCCTGACTGCACTTGGTAGGAATTATCTTCCGATTGCGATGCGAACGGTTAACGATTTTTATCGTTCAAACCAGCAAATCAAAGACCTTGTCTCGGCGCGCACAGGGACCATTAAAGTGTCAATGAATATGACAATTGCAACCACAATTTTGCCAAATATTCTGAGAGATTTTTCAGAACTCCACCCAAATGTATCCGTGAAAATTACCGAAGGTTCTGGCCCTAATGTTGTTGAAAAGGTCTACTCTGGAGAGGTTGAGTTTGGCATTGCGCCAAGCGCAACTAGCGATGAGAGAGTTGATTTTGAAAAATGTTATTCTGATCCGTTCATGCTTGTCGCCCACAGGGACCATGAATTGAATATCCAATCCACTGTCACTTGGCAATGTCTTGAAAAATACAACTTCATTAAAATGCGTCCCGAAAGTGGAACACGACGATTACTTGAAAAAGGGTTAGATGATTTAGGCGTTCATTTGACCGGAAAATATGAAGTTGGGCATTTGCCTGCTTTGTTAAGTTTAGTTGGCCACAACCTTGGCATTTCCGCAGTGCCATACCTATCATCAACCGCAATCCATAATCTGCCGATCATTTCGCGTAAAATAAGCGGCCCCAGTATTAGCAGGTCTATTGGTATTTTGATCAGCCAAGACTCGAGCCTGTCACCAGCTGCTTTGGCACTTAAAGCTGTTGCAAAGAAAGTTTTGCAGTCACAGACGTTTTGACGAAATGCCCAATCCATGACTAAATAGCATGGGTTGAGAAAAATGAATTTGTTTGTTTCTGGTTAGCACAGGAGGTTCACATGAGCACAACATCATCCAATAATGGCACCTCAGGAGAGGTTATATCCGACGATTATCGTGGCATGCGGCAAAGGTACGGTGTTGACGAGGTTCCAGGCCGGCAAATGGGGAAGTTTAGTCCCCTTTGTGAAGACAAAAAACCTCAATTTTTTTCCATGAGAACCCAACTGGTCACAGATGGACGAAGCATAAACCCATTGGCGGAAACAGAGAACTTATGGGCCTGGATTAAGGTATACGCGTCAGGTGGTGAGAATACATTACACGCCCATAATAATGAAGACCATATGTTTGTGATCCTGCAAGGCAAAGCTGTCTTCCACGGTCCAAATGAGGAGAAAAAAGAAATCGGTTCAAACGAAGGAATTATGTTGCCCGCCGGCACGTTATACAACTTCACCTGCACTAGTGAAGAACCTCTGGTTTTACTGAGGGTAGGTTCCAGGGCGCACTCTGGTGACTTGAGGGACCGGGTTGGTAACGATGGCTTACCGCTGCCAGGCGGGTCAAAGAAAAATAAATTCAAACCACCGGTCTATGCTGATGGCCAGTTTTTTGCGTAACAGATTTGGCAAAAGGACTGTAGAAAACACCTAATGAGCGGTTTAAGAGTAAAAGCCATTGCGGGAAATGGTGTTTTGGGGTCCGGGTTTCGCGAGAGCTCTCTTTTG
>DDCR01000168.1:38487-39000 GCA_002335115.1 Oceanospirillaceae bacterium UBA2001 | reverse complement strand
GGCATTCTTGTCGATGAATATTGCTGTACGAATGACCCCAATATTTTTGCGGCTGGTGATTGTACTAATCACTATAACTTTATTTATCGACGTCGCCTTCGTTTGGAGTCTGTACAAAATGCCCTAGGTCAAGCAAAAGTGGTCGCCTCTGAACTGTCTTTTGCTGAACCGCTTTTTACGGAATCATCTATTTTAGAAGATAGAATAAGGACGTCCTATAATGAGTTACCCTGGTTTTGGTCTGAACAATATGACCTGCGTTTACAAACAGCGGGCTTAAGCCAGGGGTATGAGACAACCGTTATTCGTGGAGATATAGCAAGCCAGTCATTTACCCTATTTTATTTACTAAATGATAGGATTATTGCCACTGATTCGGTGAATGATTCAAAAGTATTTATGCTATCTAAATCATTAATTAGCGAAGGTGTCCAGGTTGACGCAGAGCAATTGATAGACAGGGAAATTAATTTTAAAAAACTGTCAAAAATATTATTAAGTCAATGATCCATT
>DDCR01000168.1:0-38479 GCA_002335115.1 Oceanospirillaceae bacterium UBA2001 | reverse complement strand
AGATCGTCCCGATCACTGCGATAAAGCGGGTCAAGAACCGCGAAACTGGAGAGGAAACCCCGGAAGAGGTGACCTTGTTACATTAGGTGTCAACACGTGCACCCATAGGTATTGACATCAATCTCAAACATCAAAAAGGGGTTTATATATGACTAAAAATAAATGTATTGCTGTATTTGGCGGTACTGGGAAGGTTGGTTGTGAGTTTGCCAAAATGGCACTTGAATCTGGCTATTCGCTGCGTTTATTAGTTAGAAATCGTAGTAGTTTTGACCTTGATAATGATAATCGCATTGAAGTTATTGAAGGAGATGCTACCAATGCCAAAGATGTCGCTGCCGTTGTCGCTGGATCTGATGTGGTGGTCAGCACCCTAGGTAATCCTTACCCTAGTCGGGGTGTGCATATTATGTTTAATGCCACGGAAAATATAATGAAAGCTGCGGCAAAGCAGCCTAATCCGCCAGCCATAAGCCGCTTGGAGCATGGTTTGCAATCTGCAACCAGAGCTTGGCGCGAGGGGGCTAATGACGATAGCTTCCAATCATTGTTAGGCTTAGCTGCCTTAACAACTTCAGATTTTTGTGAACCTAGACTAATAGGTCATAATTTTTACTGCCGATAGGCATAACTCAGATTTTAGTATACAGTTATGTTACAAACAAAAATAAATCATCGAGTATTCATTCACGTGCATCCCGTTTTAACGACTATTATTCAGCGCTTAGGGCTAGGACTTCTCACCCTTTTTGTAGTGACCGTTATCATTTTTAGTTCTATCGAGTTTTTACCCGGTGACTTTGGTCAAGCGGTATTAGGACAAGCCGCACTCCCGGAGACAGTAGAGGCTTTTCGACGAGAACTTGGCTTAGATAGGCCGCCTGTAGAACGTTATTTTATGTGGGCTGGTAACGTACTCACCGGCGATTTGGGAACTTCTTTTTCGGGACGCGATGCTTCAGGTGTAGACCGTTCAAGAGATGTATGGCAACTTATTCAACCTCGCTTAGCCAATACCTTATTTTTAGCTTCCATGGCAGCACTTGTCGCGGTTCCATTATCCTTGGCCTTAGGTATTACTGCTGCACTCTACCGCAATTCGATTTACGATCGAGTCGTTAATGCAACGACTCTCACGACTATTTCTTTCCCAGAGTTTTTTGTGGGTTATATTTTAATTTTAATTTTTGCAACTTACTTTAAAGTGTTCCCCTCCCTAGCTAATATTTCTGACTCCACGCCTTTGTTAGAAAAAATTTACCGGTCCACCTTACCCGCCTTTGCCCTCACTTTGGTGATCGTTGCGCACATGATGCGCATGACCCGAGCCGCCATCATTAACCTATTAGCCAGCCCATACATAGAAATGGCGCAACTCAAGGGTGCATCTAAAGCCAAGGTTATATTGCACCACGCCCTGCCCAACGCTTGGGCTCCCATCGTTAACGTGATCGCCTTTAACCTCGCTTATTTAGTGGTTGGGGTGGTCGTGGTAGAGGTGGTCTTTGTTTATCCTGGGTTGGGCCAGCTCATGGTAGATGCAGTTTCAAGCCGAGATATTCCTGTAGTGCAGGCTTGTGCGTTAATCTTTGCTGGCACCTATATTTTACTCAATTTATTTGCCGATGTTATTTCCATTATCACTAACCCAAGGCTGTTGCATCCACGATGAATACACCAAACACCACTGATGGGAGCTATTCTGCGGCTAACGAAGTGACCTTAGTCAAAGCAAGAAGAAGCGTATTACAGAATATATGGCGGACTCTAAAAACGGCACCACCCACCGCTTGGTTTGGCATGGTCGTGATCACTTTTTATTTAATCGTGGCTTTGTTTGCGTCCTTGCTCGCTCCCCATGGGCAAGCACAAGTCTTTCCCATGGCTTATGCACCATGGAGCGAAGAGTTTATATTAGGCACAGATGCCTTGGGCCGTGATGTATTTAGCCGTCTTATTTATGGAGCACAAAACACCATTGGCATCGCTGTGGCCACAACCCTATTGGCTTTTTTGATTGGCGGTAGTTTAGGCTTAATAGCCGCCATCAGTCGAAACTGGCTAGACCAAGTCTTAAGTCGTTTTGTCGATGTACTGATGGCGATTCCAAGTCTCATTTTTGCACTAATGCTACTTTCAATTTTTGGCTCTAGTGCAATGAACTTAATATTTATTATTGCTGTACTGGATGCCACGCGTGTGTTTCGCCTCACTAGAGCAGTCGCTCTTAACGTTGTAGTCATGGATTATGTCGAAGCTGCTAAACTGCGTGGTGAAGGCTTAGGCTGGATCATGCGCCGAGAAATCTTACCCAATATTATGCCGCCTTTGGTGGCTGAGTTTGGTTTGCGCTTTTGTTTTGTGTTTTTAACCATTGCGGCCCTGTCCTTTTTAGGCGTGGGTATTCAACCACCCACAGCAGACTGGGGTTCCATGGTACGGGAAAATGCAGGGCTCATTCAATTTGCCGAATACGATTTAACGGCCGCCTTAACTCCCATGATTCCAGCGGCTGCTATTGCTTTGTTGACAGTCGCAGTTAATTTTGTCGTGGATTGGTTTTTACATCAAACAAGTGGACTTCGCGATGAGCACTAATGACGTTTTACTCACCATGCGCGATGTGCGCATCGATGGCTTCAGTGATGATCGCTGGCACCACATCATCAAGGGTGTTGATGTCACCTTAAAGCGGGGAGAGATTCTTGGCTTTATTGGCGAATCTGGTGCGGGCAAGTCAACACTCGGACTGGCAGCCATGGGGTTTGTCCGTCCTGGCTGTAAATTTGTGGGGGGTAGCATAGAGTTTGCTGGTATGGACCTCTTAAACCTCAGCAGTGCCGAGCTTAGACGTTTGCACGGTTCACGCATTGCTTATGTGGCTCAATCAGCCGCAGCCTCCTTTAACCCAGCCCACCGCCTGCTCGATCAAACCATAGAATCAACCGTCGCTCATGGGATTGCAGATCTTGAAACCGCGAAACAAGATGCCATTGAATTATATCGGGACCTGCAACTGCCAGACCCTGAAAACATAGGTCAACGTTATCCTCATCAAGTCTCAGGCGGTCAATTACAGCGAGTCATGACGGCCATGGCGATGTCATCTCGACCTGACCTCATCATCTTTGATGAGCCAACGACGGCCCTCGATGTGACCACGCAAGTGGAAGTGCTCACATCCATGCGCACGATTGTTGAAAAATACAACACAGCAGCCATATACATTACCCACGATTTGGCAGTGGTTGCACAAATGGCCGACAATATAAAGGTCTTACGTTACGGGGAAACTATTGAAGATGCGCCCACAAGGGAAATGATATCCAGTCCTAAAGCGGCCTACACACAATCTCTTTGGGCGGTGCGTGCCTTGGAAAAACCACCACAGACATCCATTGATACCATTCTTGAAATTAACCAAGTACATGCAAGCTATGGCAAGAGCATTAAAGTACTCGATGACATTAGTATCAAAGTTCCACGTGGGCAAACCTTAGCTGTAGTAGGTGAATCAGGTTCGGGGAAGTCTACTGCGGCAAGGGTGATCACGGGTTTATTGCCTCCTTTGGAAGGTCAGATTATATTTAACGGTGAAAGGTTACCTTCAGCCTTAAAAAATCGCTCGAAAAAGCAATTACAAGCCGTTCAAATGATATACCAAATGGCGGATACCGCTATGAACCCTAGACACACGATCAGGGATATTATTGGTAGACCATTAAATTTTTACTTGGGGTTAGTCGGCGCGGCTCAAGACCAAAGAATAATGGAGTTATTGCGCCTCATTGAATTAGATGAGAGCTTTTTAGATCGCTACCCAGATGAATTGTCGGGTGGCCAAAAACAACGTATCTGTATTGCTCGTGCTTTAGCAGCAGAGCCTGAATTGATCATTTGTGATGAGGTCACGTCAGCCCTAGACCAGATTGTACAAGAAGGCATTTTAAAGCTCCTTTTGCGTTTGCAAAAAGAGCTTGGTATTACCTATATTTTCATTACCCATGACATCGCTACAGTGCGCGCCATCGCTGATCAGGTGGTGGTGATGTTCCAAGGTCAAGTGGTAGAACAAGGGGGTAAAGACGAAATATTTACCGCACCTTACCCCGCTTATACTGAACTGTTACTGTCATCAGTACCCGAAATGGATCCAGACTGGCTGACCCAACTTCAGCAACAACGGGCGTTAATAGAGTAACAACCTTTGTCGGCACATTGCGTTATATGTCATTCTTAGGTGACATTCTTAAAATTAGATAAGATGTGGTATTTAGCCTAATTTAAATTAACCGATGAAAAGATCTATGAGCAAACTAAATGTATTATTTTTGTTTAGTGATGAACACCGACGCGATGCCCTCAGTTGTGATGGCCATCCATTAGTGCGGACGCCAAACCTCGATCGACTGGCTCAACAGGGAACTCGGTTTTTAAATGCCTATACCACATCACCCATCTGTGTACCTGCACGGGCTTCAATGGCCAGTGGAGAGTATGTTCATAAAACACGCTGCTGGTCTAATGCCCAAGCTTATCAAGGCGAGCCCAAAAGCTGGGGGCATCAACTTCAATCACAGGGCCATCGAGTAGACTCTATTGGTAAACTTCACTATAGAGGAAATGAATTCGACAATGGTTTTGATCAAGAAATTATACCCATGTATATCCGCGATGGTGTCGGTTGGACGAAAGGCTTGTTACGTGACCACGAAGCCGTACTCGATTGTTCATCCTACGCCAAGGAAATCGGTCCTGGAGATGATCAGTACACTCAATATGATTTAGGCGTTACCCGTAATGCTTGTGACTGGTTGCACAACAAAGAAAATCAAGACTCAGATAAACCCTGGGCACTATTTGTTTCGTGGCTCCGCCCTCATTATCCACTGACGTGCCCGGAAGAATTTTATAACCTATATCCATTGGATCAAATGGACCAGCCACGTTTTTTAGGAGATGACGAGCGCCCGTCCCATCAAGTATTGCAGGCCTTGAGGAAAAACTTCGACTATGAAAAATATTTCATCCCAGAAACAAAAAAAGTAGCTCGTGCTTCATATTACGGATTATGCAGTTTTCTTGATTACCAAGTAGGTCAGGTACTTAAAGCGTTAGAAACTTCAGGTCAGGCTGAAAACACCTTAATCATTTACACTAGTGATCATGGTGACCACAACGGAGATCGTGGTCTGTGGACCAAAATGACTATGTATGATGAATCGTCTTCAATCCCCATGATCATCGCTGGGCCAGGCATCCCCAAGCAAAAAATGGTGACCACCCTAAGTTCACTGATAGATATTTACCCTACAATTCTTGAAGCCACTGGCGCTAGCCATGACAGTAAGGAGCGCCCTGGTATGGCATTGCAAACCATTGCAAACAGTGATCACCTCGAACGCGATATTCTTTCTGAATATCATGATGGGGGATCCTTAACGGGTATGTTTATGCTACGTACAGATGAATGGAAGTACAATTACTACCCAGGATACCCGTCAGAGCTTTACCACATTGCCGAAGATAAGGATGAATTGGTGAACCTTGCTGAGTCTGCAGAGCATCAACAGGTACTGACTGACTGCCATCAAAGAATGCTCGAATTAGTAGACCCAGAAATAGAAAATAAACGGGCGTTTGCAGATCAGGCTGAGGCCATTGAAAGACTGGGCGGTGTGGAAGCGATTCTTAATTCAGACGAGTTCGACTGCACCCCAGTGAGAAGCTAGAGCAGACTTACTTCTTGTTCAAAGCAAAACTGCATGCAGGGAGTTGTTCGAATGCGTATATATAAACAGTAGATGAATGGTACGCAATTCCCCATGTATAAAGAGCGGTTAGTGCTTTAATTTTTTCTGTTAAAGTAGAATATTATCTGTTCAATGTTTGTAAACGATCTGAGCAGCAATGTTTGCATTGTAGGAACACGTTTGACCCCAACCTAATGCACCCGTATCGTTGCACGAGCGCAACCAACCTATAAATTCATTCGAAAATGTTTCAATACTGATCATTTTTATTCAAGCCAACCCAGATTCAGATAAAATAAAATCAGCAGCTTTCTCGGCTACCATAATAGTGGCTGCATTTATGTTGCCACAGACTAGGTTTGGGAATATGGACGCATCCACAACTCGTATACCCCTTAAACCATGCACTTTGAGGCGACTGTCTACCACATTTTTTGTGGGGTCAGGCCCCATGCGGCAGGTACCACAAGGGTGGTAGACCGTATCCGCATTATTACGAATATCCTCAATCAGTTGGGCATCGCTGAGACAGTCAGCCCCCGGACGCATCTCGTCAATCGTTATGGCTTGTAAATGCGGGGTTTGCGCCAACTGTCGCACAAGTTTAACCCCCTCTAGCAGATCCTGAATTTCCCCATCGTGGGCTAAATAATTAGGTTCAATTTTAGGCGCCACCTTAGGATCACTCGAGGTGATATTAATTTGGCCTTCAGATTCAACATGGCAGTTTGAAATCCCCATTAAATACGCTGGGAATGGATCTGGACTCATCATTGGCCTTTTACCTAAAGGGGCCTTGGTGTAACTCAATGGGGTGAAATATAACTGAATATTAGGCCGGTCTAAACCTGCTCGTGTACGCACAAAACCACCCGCCTGATTAACACTTAGACTTAACGGCCCAGTGCGCGTTAGCACGTATCGTAGGCCTTGCCAAAGCTTTCCCCACCAAGGCCTGAGTTGCTGGTTTAAAGTTGGCTGATTAGCCCGATAAAAATAACTGTGGCCTATATGGTCTTGCAGATGCTGACCTACAGCTGGGCTTTCATGGACTTGTTCAACCCCAGCCTGCTGTAAAACTTTGCGCGGGCCTACGCCCGATAATTGCAGGAGTTGCGGCGAATTAACGGCTCCTGCACTAAGACAGATTTGTTGAGACCCATAAGCACGATGAGAAACACCATTATGCTCATATTCCACCGCTACTGCCCGCTGATCTTCAAATACAATGCGCTTTACTAAGGCCTCACACACTACGGTTAAATTAGGTCGTTTGCGAGCGGGTTTTAAATAGGCACGAGCTGCAGACATGCGCCGACCTTTATGGGTTGTCAACTGATAATAACCCACCCCCTCCTGCTGGGCCCCATTCATGTCAGCGTTGTACTTGAAACCAAGAGATTCACCTGCTGCCAAAAAATGTTTACATAGAGGGTGTAATTTTGCTGACACATCACTCACATTTAAAGGCCCACTGCCTCCTCTAAAGTTGTCTGCTCCACACTGCCATGCCTCCATGCGTTTAAAATAAGGTAGCACATCATCGTAACTCCATCCAGGATTGCCCGCTTGTTCCCAGTCGTTAAAGTCTTGCTTGTGACCTCGCACATAAACCATGGCATTGATAGAACTGGAGCCTCCCAAGGTCTTGCCTCGAGGCCAATAGCTAATGCGTTCATTCAGCCCACTACAAGGCTGACTGTTATACATCCAATTCACTTTTTGTTGATAGAATGTCTTACCATAGCCAATGGGCATTTGAACAAAAAATCGTTTATCACTCGGGCCCGCTTCTAACAAGAGCACAGAATGGTTCACATTCTCGCTTAAGCGATTGGCAAGTACACAGCCAGCGGAACCCGCACCGATGATAATGTAATCAAACTGATTCATGATAAGCCTCGTCCAAGAGCTGATACAGTGGCGCAGATGTGTTGAAAGTTAGCCCCTGCCTTATCACTCATGTGACGCGCTCTTAAATAGCCATGCACCAAACCATAACCAACCTGGGTATGATTTTTTACTGCAACACCCGCTATTTTTAGGGCTTGGGCATATAACTCACAATCATCAAATAATGGGTCAATTTGAGCTGGGAATAAATGACTCGGTGGCAGCCCCTCAAAACTTTGGGCATGCATAGGGCAGTAAAGTGGGTCTTGGATGGGTGCAGTGGCTTTACTGCCGCCCACTCTAATGTCGTGATAGAAGGTCATTTCCTCTTTTGTCAGCAAGGGCGCATGAGCATGTTCATGCATCGATGACGTCGATGCATCATTTGCCAAGGCTGGGTAAATGAGCACTTGGCCTAATAATTGTGTACCGGTATAGCTTGAGCGCGCATTAGCCACGCAGGCAGCCAATGTGGCTCCTGCACTATCACCCACCAAAATAATAGCCTTACCTCGGTGGATTAAGTGATCCACTAGGGCCAAACAGTCGCTAATGTCACAGGGATACTGATGTTCTGGCGCTAAACGGTAGGCTACAGACACAAGATTAAAGCCACAAATATCGGCCATCTCTGCGCACAAGTCATCGTGACTGTCTAAATCACCTACGACAAACCCTCCCCCATGTAAGTAGACCACTTGCACTGGATAACTGAGCATCTTAGGGCTGCTAATACCCTGAGGTTGATAGTGACGTATGGGGATTAAATGACCGTCTGGGCCTTTCACCTGCTCATCTTTAATGAGCACCCTAGTCGGTTTGGAAGCAGCGAATGATCGATACATGTCACGATAACACTGCCTTTGTTGGATGACGTTAGTAACCGCCCCATGAACTGGGTAGTGCTGCAGCGTTTGTGCTACAAAAGCCTGCATTTGAGGGTCTAGTAGGGTCATGAAAAGCCTCGTGGTATAGATTCCTGCCACGTTTTCAGGTGCACTTGCTGGCCATTTTCTAACGCTTCTAATCGAGCATCGAGATAATAATGAGTGGCGTCACACGTGACTTTTAAACTGCTATAGACGTCGATCTCCCAACCAGACCTAGATTGGCGCGAATGCCACTGACATAGACTCGTTGCTGAATGCGGGTCATGGGGTAATACTGCATGCTCTTCATGACATATTTCACCCACAGTTAGGCCGTGGTCATCAAAGGTAAACTCACCAAAGTCATCATCAATGATGGTGGTGTGTAAACCATTGGCTGCATTTATTTGGGTGCTACGTGTATGCTTTTCAGGCCTTATATGGGTCATTGTATTCACTGGACAGACATAACCATGACCTAAATCACGACTTAAGCGTCCACTCCGGTCATGGCATGGAATACTCAAATGAGCAGTACTTAGGTCTATAGTTAGGCTCGCCTTTTGTGCCGCTGGCCATAGCAGGGGAAAGTACGCTGTGGAGACAGCCAAACGTAATTTGTGGCCTTGAGGAATTTCATAGCCTATGTCGTCCAACTTTATCGTGATTTCCATAGACTGCCCTGCAACCACAGGTTGTGGATTTTCTAAACCTGCGCGCATGGCCAAATTGAGCATGCCATAAGTGATACGAGTACTACTGCCGTCAGGTGCTACATCACACAGTCGCAAAATTATTTGACCGCAAGCTTGGTCACTTGTAACCCGAGCTCTAAACACAGCACCACCTAACATAGAGACCGCCTGCGCCATGGGTTGTGTATCAAAACAAAGGCTATTAGCGTCGTCTTGACGTTGTTCTGTGGGGAAATCTGGCCCACACCAAATGACACAAAATTCACCACCTGCAGCACCCGTAGTGAGAGGACTATTAACGCTCAGTTGCCCACCAGCATCAGTTTCAACTAATTGGCCTGATTCACTTGGTTGTAAATTAATGCTGTGTGTTTGTATGGGCCACTGATCACCTTCTACCCACAACCCAGGGCGTTCATCGTATGCCGCTTGAGGCGGCACGCCGTCTTGAATATAAGCAGCAATAGTAGGCTCTGTCATAATGCCGTTATCAATGTCTTTTAACCAATAGTCCCACCAACGCTTCGCTTCACCAAGAAAGTCCATTTCTGGTTTAGGCGATGCATAGTTGGGGTATTTGTGGGCCCAAGGCCCAATAAGGGCTTTTTTACCACAAGACAAACCTCGCATCATGCGCGGAATCGTTTCCGAGTAGGCATCACCCCAACCCCCAACACAGTAGACGGCAGCCTTAATTGCACTATAGTCTTCATTAATAGAGCCATGTCTCCAGTAATCATCTTTGTAGCTGTGTTCGAGCCACTGCTTAGCCAAAAAGGGCATATTCTCCAAGCGCTGCAGCCATTGTGTGCGCCATGTGTCTGGTAATAACAGTGGGTCTGGTGCCTTAGCCATATAACAGGTCATGGTTGAAGCCCAACTGAAGTTCTCTAACAACAAAGCACCTCCTCGATAATGAATGTCATCCGCATAACGGTCATCGGTAGAACAAACAGTAACGATGGCTTTTAGGGCTGCAGGTGCCATGGCAGCCACTTGAAGACTATTAAAACCACCCCAAGATTTACCCATCATACCGACTTTGCCCGAACACCAAGCCTGCTCAGCCAACCACGCAATTACCTCTACTGCGTCATCAAGCTCCTGCTGCAAATATTCATCCAGCATCAATCCTGTGGACTCACCACACCCCCGCATATCAACCCGAATACAAGCATAACCGAAGGCTGCCCAATAGGGATGCATTTGTTCATCACGAATCGCTGTTCCATCACGCTTTCTATAGGGAATGTATTCTAAAATACTGGGCACTGGATCAGACGCGGCATTAATGGGCAACCAAGCCCTTGCTGCGAGTTGTGTACCGTCTTTAAGAGGGATTATAAAATGTGTCCACTCTTCAACAGTGTGGGTAAAATCAAGATTGTTCATCATCTGTAATTACTCCCAAAATTAGTGCTTAATCATGGCCTTTCATGGCGGCCTCTATGGGCTAACATACCATTGGATTATTCCACAGGGAAAGTGATTTTTGTCTAAATTGTATCGAAGGATCATGGTAAACTGTTAAGGGGGTACTTTACTTGGAGTGTGCCAAGATTTGAAAGCCCAATGGCGCTTGAAGGCTGCTATTGAACGCAGGTGGTTGAGTGACAAATATCACCTTAACGAGATTTTTTAGCAGCAGCAAGGCAACAGTATTATGAAACTTTTTCTTAACTCACCCCTCATTGGCCTATTATTGATCAGTGGCCTTGGGATTAATCTTAGCTGGTTATTTTTGCTACCTTTGAGCTGGAATGGCGCATTCACTCTCATAATGACCAGTTATATTCTTAAACTAAGTCTCAATCGACATGCGGTAAAACGAAACATTGGATATGATTTAGGCCTTATGGGCGGCTCTTGCCTTGCCTTTTTAGGGCTTAAATTGGGTCTTACTCATGGCTTAGACCTGCCACCCTTGGCAGCCACAGTGACGGCTCATCTTTGGACTTGGGTTGCCTTAACCCTGTTATTTAATAAAATGGTGCCTACTAGCATTCGACCTGAATTCGCCTTAGGTCACAGACCTACCTAAGCTTACGATACACTCCACATGTGCTCACTAAAATGACGACGGCAAAGGGATTGATATTGATCATTACCACCAATCACTACCTGGTCACCGTCTTTGATCACCATGCCATCACCATCCATGCGCACCACCATGGTCGCCTTACGGCCACAGTAGCAAACTGTTTTTAACTCCACCAACTTGTCTGCCCAAGCTAACAAATATTGACTACCAGGGAATAGTTCTCCTCTAAAGTCTGTGCGAATGCCATAGCATAATATAGGAATATTTAGTTGGTCTACCACTAAAGTGAGTTGCTTAACTTGCTCGCGACTTAAAAACTGACTTTCATCTATAAGGATGCAATCCAGCGGCTTTTTAAGATTTTCAATTTTCAAGATGCTATATAAATCATCTTTGGCATTAAATAGTTGAGCTTCGGCAGCTAAACCAATGCGAGAGGTCACTTTGCCAAGGCCATAACGATCATCTAAAGCAGCAGACATGATAAACGGACGCATATTACGTTCTTCATAATTATAGGCTGACTGCAATAAAGCGGTAGACTTACCGGCATTCATGGAAGAGTAATAAAAGTAAAGCTGGGCCACAGTAACAAGCCTTTCACTGGTTAGGGCGCGTTACCCTTGTAGGAATAATTGTTTGGGATGGCAGGATTTTAACAAACCATTCTGCCCCCCAAGTTAGCAGGGAAAAGTATAGTTGATTAAATCCGTTAGTACCAATAAAGTAATATCTTTATTAAAGTCTTCACCATACTTAGGTTTATCGTAGAAGTCGCTTCGCAACACTGCATTTTCAGCGTTTATCTGCGGGCTGCAATTATATATTTATTAATGACCAGTATTTTCGTGTGGTTTTGGCGCAAAGCTGAGCTTAGATTAAGTCATCACTTATACCGTATTTAATAATCGTACATTATCCGATATTCAAAGGAGTTATTGATGTCTCAACAGCAGTTATCTGCACCTTATATAATATTTTTGGGTGATGCGAAAGATTTTTTAATGGCAAAAGTTGCTAAAGGTATGGTCCATTGGAGGCCAGAAAAGTGCATTGCCCAAATGCGCCTACCTGCGGCTAAAGTAAACCTCGGCTTGCCAGATATGACAATGAAACAAGCTGTTGCAGCAGGTGCAAAGACATTTATCCTCGGCCTTGCGCCGATGGGTGGAACTTTACCTAGCAGCTGGGTGCCAATCCTTAAGGAAGCTATGGAAGCTGGGCTAGATATTGCCTCTGGCTTACATACTAGGCTCAATCAAGTTGATGATTTAGTGACAGTGGCGCAAGCTACAGGAAAAAAAATGGTGGACGTAAGGCAACCATCACTCAATTTTGATTGTGGTACAGGCCTGCGGCGTCCAGGTAAGCGCCTATTAACTGTAGGTAGCGACTGCTGTGTTGGAAAAATGTTCACAACCCTAGCTATTCATCAAGAAATGCAGCACCGTAATATTGCCTCTACTTTTAGGGCCACAGGCCAGACTGGTATTTTAATTGAAGGTTCTGGTATCCCTGTAGATGCCATCGTGTCAGATTTTATAGCGGGAGCAGTAGAGCAATTATGCTCTGCCAACGATGAGCACCATTGGGATGTAATTGAAGGTCAAGGTTCTCTGTTTCATCCAGCTTATGCAGGCGTTAGCTTAGGCTTACTGCATGGCGCTCAAGCCGATGCCTTAGTGCTGTGCCATGAAGCGGGGCGCACTCAAATGGACGAAATTGAGGGTTACCCTGTAGCAGATTTTGAAACCTTAATAGAAACTAACCTTAAACATGGTCGCTTGACCAACCCTAATCAGTTTTTGGCGGGTATAGCACTTAATACCAGCGCTATGAGTGAGCCTGAGGCGTTAGCTGAATTAGCCCGTTATGAAGCTAAGTATGGTGTGCCCGTGGTAGATCCTGTCCGCACAGGAGTAGCTAAAATTGTAGATATTTTGGAGCACTATTAATGCGCCAAATGCAATTTTCGACCGAACAATGGCCCTTGAAAGAGCCTTTTGTTATCTCACGCAGCGCTCCTCAGTTGAACGGAGAAGTGTTAGTGGTGGAAATTCATGAGATGGGAAAGGTTGGCCGCGGTGAATGTGAACGAACGGACCTATTAGAACCAGGTAGCCCCAATGTAGTGGCTGAGATTAACTCAGTGTTAGCTAAGATAGAGGCAGGTATTACGAGGCAAGAACTACTGCAAGCACTGCCACCAGGAAATGCTAGGAATGCTATTGATTGTGCGCTATTTGAGCTGGAAGCTAAGTTGGCCGGCATCAGTGCATGTCAATTAGCACAACTGCAGTGTCCACCAAGAAGCGTGACTACGGTTTTCACCTTGTCATTAGATACGCCAGAAAATATGGCCAAAGTGGCAAAACGAAATAAGGATCGACCAATTTTGAAATTGAAATTGGGCCGTGATGGTGATTTAGAACGCGTTGACGCTGTTCACACGGCTGCGCCTAATTGCCGATTGGTGATTGATGCCAATACTGGTTGGTCTCTAGAACAGCTTAAACAATACCTTCCGCGGCTTAAACAGTTAGGTGTGGAAATGGTGGAGCAACCTTTGCCAGTGGGTCAAGATTGGCGGCTCAAGGGGCTAAATCCAGAATTACCAATATGTGCGGATGAATCTTGTATAGATAGAAGCTCTTTAGACCTGTTAGAAGGCTGCTATCAAGTGGTGAACGTAAAACTGGATAAAACCGGAGGCATGACAGAAGCCCTAGAGCTGATAAAAGAAGCTAAGTTACGTGGTTTTGAAGTGATGGTTGGCTGTATGATTGGCACATCTCTAGCCATGGCTCCCGCGTTATTGTTAGCACAAGAGGCTAAGTGGGTCGATATAGATGGACCCTTGTTGTTGGCCAAAGACCATACAGGCGGGTTGATATACCAAGGCAGTAATGTGCATCCATCAGACTTAGGATTTTGGGGTTAGCCATACATAAATGGCTGAGGCTCTCTTTAGAGCGTTCAGACACTGAGATAGAAAAGATGCTGTCCAACGCCATAGTGTAGGATCCATATGCTACTTATACTGAATACCTAACTGTGGGTTTAATCATGATTTAATCATTAGTTTTAAATCATAGGGGGACGCCTAGGCAAATGCATCACTGGGGCTTAGAAGACCCGCATTTCCAGCCGTGGCTCCAAAATCCGCATCCTTTTCTTGTGCCTCTAGAACAGTGACATTCAACCCTTTTTGAGAAAGGTAATAAGCAGTTGTCACACCGACAACACCGCCGCCAATCACTAGTAAGTTCAAAAGTATTACTCTAAAAATAAATTCGTTAAGCAAACCCAAAAATGATATAAAAAGTCAATAAAAATAGATTTCTCGAAAAGCAAAGCTTAGTTACCAAAAAATTAAAAGAAGAGCTAATAATGACTTTTAAAATACTGAGCGCCGAATTTTCTCATGAAACAAATACATTCAATGTTTGTTCAACGACGTTGGCTGATTTTGCTAATGATCTATTACTCGACGGTGACAAGGCTATAGCACAAAGGGGAAACAAAAATACTCAATTGGCAGGATTATTAGATGTTGGTGCCGAACACCATTGGCAAATAGAGCACTGCTTTAGTGCCTCAGCTGGACCAGGAGGTAAAGTAACAAAAAATACTTTTGATGAAATATTAAAACCTTTGGAGCACCAATTTTCTGAGCATTGGGACGGTGTTTTTTTGATGTTGCACGGTGCTATGGTGACTGATTTTTGTGATGATGGCGAGGGGGAAATACTGCGTAGGGTACGTGCTGCTTTAGGTCCAGATATTCCAATTGCTGTCACCTTAGATCCCCATGCCAATGTAACTCCAAAAATGTGCCAATTAGCACAAATTTTAGTTTCCTATGATACTTATCCCCATATAGATATGCGTGAGACAGGACGCAGTGCAGCACAAATTTTACAGCGCACGTTACTTAAAGAAATTCAGCCACAGACGCTTCGAGCTCACCGACCAATGCTAGAAGAAATTAATGGTGGCAGAACTGATTTGGGGCCGATGGTCGAACGGCATAAATTGGCAAGGGAATATGAACTACACACAGATGTTTATGCAGTGAGTATCAATGGTGGTTTTCCCAGTGCTGATGTCAGCGAGTTAGGCCCTACAGTATTAATATGCTGCTCTGGAGACCCTGCTCTTCATATAGCGCAGGCAGAAAATATAGCTGAAGATATTTGGACCAAACGGGATCAAGTAATAAATGTTTATTACAGCTGCACTGAAGTTGCAGATATAGCTAGTCAGTGGCCAGGACTAAAAAAAGAAGGCCCTCTGGTTATCGCTGATTACGCAGATAACCCAGGTGCAGGGGCTTATGGTGACAGTACTGCACTACTAAAATCGCTTTTAGATAACCATATTGACAATGCCTGCTTTGGACCATTATTTGACCCACAAGCTGTTTTAAAGCTAAAAAGTCAGAAGTTAGGGACTCAAGTACGTATTAGTATCGGAGGAAAAGTAGACCCCAAAATGGGGGGTGGCCCACTGCAAGTTTTGGCACAGGTTATTTGGCAAGGGAGTGGTTTAGTGTTGGGAACAGGCCCAATGCTAGGTGGTTTACAAAAAAACTTTGGGGAGTGCATCGTATTAAAAATCCAAGGCATTGAAGTACTTTTAGTGAGTATTGCTCACCAGATTTTAGACCTTAATCAATTTCAAACATTTGGTATCGATCCTCGCGAAAAGTCTGTGGTTGCATTAAAATCGATGCAGCATTTTCGAGCGGCATTCGAACCTATAGCTGGAGAAGTCATCGTTTGTGATAGTGGTGCACTGTGTACGATAAATTATAAAGCCTTGAATTATCACAGGGTACCTAGGCCCATTTATCCCTTAGACTGATCTCAACATCATCTAGTGGATAAGAGATATATAAATGCCTTTTAACTCACAAAAATGTTAAGAATGGGGCCTAATTAAAGAGACACGTTATGTTCACACAAGATTTCAAAGCCCAGCCTTATTGGTGGGATCGCAGCGCACCACCCACAGAGCAAACCACAGAACTTCCTAAAAAGGTTGATGTGCTGATCATTGGTGCAGGCTATACAGGGCTTCATGCAGCCATCCAGACCGCTCGAGGGTCAAGGCACACGTTAGTCATTGATGCCGAACATGCTGGCTGGGGTTGCAGTACAAGAAACGGTGGCCAAGTCAGTAACAGCATCAAACCGAGTTTTTCTGAACTTGAAAAAACACACGGCAAAGACATGGCTTTTGCCATTCATAAAGAAGGTGAACACTCATTAAAGTTTACTGGCGATTTTATTAGAGAGGAAAACCTTGACTGCAGTTATGCTGAGGTAGGGTGCTTTCATGCCGCACATAACAGTGCGCAATATGACAAACTTGCAAGGGCGCTTGATTATCAAGTTCCCGGACTTGAGCATGACGCCTATATGATCCCAAGATCAGAGCAGCACTTCGAATTAGGCACAGATACCTATTTTGGTGGGGCGATATTCCCTCAGCATGCTTCAGTCGACCCTGCCGCTTATCATAAAGGCTTAATGGGTAAAGCGCGTGATGCTGGCGCATCCATTATTTCTTGCTGCGCAGCTGAAAATATCAACCGGGATAAAAGTGGTTTTAGCGTAAAAACCTCAAAAGGTACTGTGCAAGCCGATAAGGTGATTATTGCGACCAACGGTTATACAGGCTCCCTAACCCCCCGTTTGCAACGCAGGGTTATTCCTATAGGCAGCTATGTCATTGCCACAGAGCCCGTTGCAAAAGAGCTGATGGATAAGCTAATGCCCAAAGATCGCATCGTTAGTGACACCCGTAAGGTGGTGTATTATTATCGTCCAAGCCCTGACAGAAGTCGTATTATATTCGGTGGACGCGTGTCTCTAAGAGAAAGTAATCCTCGCTTCAGTGCCCCCAAGCTCCATCAATCCCTGACTCAAATTTTCCCAGAATTAGAACATACAAAAATAAGCCATTCTTGGATGGGCTTTGTGGCCTTTACTTTTGACTCCCTCATGCATGTAGGAGCAGAAGATGGCCTACACTATGCCATGGGCTACTGTGGCTCAGGCGTAGGCATGGCTGGGTATCTTGGGATGAGAATGGGACAACAGGTGCTGGGACTAGAGCAAGGCCAGACCCCTTTTAATGACATTAAATTTCAGACGCGTCCCCTCTACACAGGAAAGCCATGGTTTCTTGCACCATCTCTTATGTATTACCGATTCATGGACAGCTTAAATATTTAGCTAAAAATCAGGTTCCAAGGCGCTGACTGCGATAAGACAACCGTTTTTTGTGGATGAATTGTGCACAGTACCGTCGCGCAACCACACTAGATCACCAGGGCCATAATCGACACCATCATGGTCTCTTAAGTCTCCTTGGATAATCAAGAATTCCTCGTCACCTTTGTGTTTATGGGGCACTGTTGCAGCTCCTGGAGCCATTTTATAAATATAAAAGCCACTGCCTAAAGGTTTATCAGTATTAAGTTGCAGCACTTCACCATCGGGTTTACCGTTTGATTGAATGGGAGTAAACGCGCTTTCAAAAATATTCACCACGCGTCGATCTGTTTTAGGGATGGGTTTCATCGTGCGTTCCTTGAGGCATGATTGTGCTTAATAAATTATGCATTGAGGCTCGGCATTTCGCGCTTGAATAGCCCTTGTTGTACCCTTTCAGGATCAGCTTCAAACTCCTGTGCGCCTTGGTGGCCAGAGAATACAGCGTCAGCAATCAAACCTGGCGCCAGCGCATCACCAATTAAGGTGACTGACATAGGTATTGGCATGGGGGAGGAGGCGCCATTATCTTCTTGCAACTGCTGTAATTGTTCATACAAAAGTGAGGCTGATTCGCGTTCTGTGACTAATACTAAACTGGCACAAGCAAGCCATTGATCTTCACCACCATAGTGACACTTCAATTCAACACCAACATGACCAGACTTTTGGCTAAGGCTAGCAATGATCTTGTTGGTGTAAATGCCTACACCTTGAGCGACCAAGCCCTGTTGTACTTGTTTTTGTTCAAGCGTAAGTTCTGTAAAAGGTGATACGATACTGGCACTAGTGACAAAACTAACCCCATGTCCTAAATCACTCAAATGATCGGCCACCACGCTGCCCAAGTAACCTTGTTCATCGTCATAGATCACTATTGGACCGGGGCCTAGGGAGACACCACTCATAATGTCATCAGGGGTGTAGATGGCGACTTGGTCTAAGCCAAGGATCGGCGTTCGGGAAGAACGGCCAATACCGTCTTTTCTCCAGAGAGCGCCTGTGGCAACAAACACGTGTTCAATACCTAGTTCCAATACTTGTTGCACGTCTAAGGCACTGTCGAGGTAGATATTAACATTGTCCATCTGTTGTAACTGATAGATGCGGTAATCACTTACACGGCGCCATATCGCCAACCCTTTTAAATTAGACTCAGATATTACTCGGCCCCCTAATTGCTTACTCGCTTCACTAAGAATCACCTCATAGCCACGGTTGGCTAATTGTAAAGCACACTCTAAACCCGCGGGTCCAGCACCCACAACTAACACAGGCTGTGGGGTTTTAGCAGCCACAATTTTTTCTGGATGCCAGCCACGACGCCACTCTTCACCCATCGTCGGATTTTGTGTACAACGAATGGGCACACCTAGATTATCGCAAGACACACACACATTGCAGCCAATACATTCTCGAATTTCTTCGATCCTTTGTTGTTGGATTTTATTGGGTAAAAAGGGGTCTGCGATAGACGGCCTTGCCGCCCCAATAAAATCAAGCACGCCTTGTTTAATTAACGACACCATCATGTCAGGTGAGGTGAGCCGACCCACCCCCACCACCGGTTTATTGGTCACTTGTTTTACAAACTTTGTGTATTCGGTTTGGTAGCCTGAATCGGGTTGAAAACGTGAGGTGGCCGAGTCATTGCCCCAACCTGACACATTCACGTCCCACAGATCTGGGATATCTGCCAGCATTTCCACAACTGCCCTGCCTTCTTCATGCGCTTGCATACCATTACGACCAAGCATTTGGTCTACAGCAAAACGAAATGCGACAGCACAGCTGTCACCTATGGCCTCTTGCGTGTCCTGTAGCAGTTCTTTGGTGAGTCTTAACCGGTTTTCCAAACTGCCACCATATTCATCTATTCTTTGATTATATTCAGGTAATAAAAAATGATGTGGCAAAGACATTTCGTGCCCAGCATAGACATAAACGATGTCAAAACCAGCTTGCTTGGCGCGTATAGCCGCAGCTTTATGCCAACGACGAAACTCTCGAATATCAGCTTTATCCATGGCCCGCGCTTGTTTTGGATAAATAATGTCCAAAGAACGGCTGCTGGGCGCCAATGCTGGGGTGCGAGAATATAAGTTAGAAGAGTGATGGCCGTTATGCACTAATTCAATGGCTGCCAAAGCACCATGCTCATGTACGCTTTGAGTCATTAATTGCAGTGCAGGGATATCGCGCTCGTCCCAGAGACGTTGTTCCACAGCAGGCGACAAATCAGAACTGGGATGAATCTCTGTTTCTTCCGTACTTACTACAGCCCATCCACCTTGGGCTTTCATACCCCGCATCGCAGCGTGGGCTTGGGGACGCAAGTGTCCCATACCACAGCAATGGGGCACTTGATAAAAGCGATTTTTAGCCGTTACTGGGCCAATCTTAACGGCTTCAAATAACACATCATAATTAGGCATTTACTTTGCCCCATGGCAATTAATTTTGATTACTTTACTTAGTGTTCGCATCACGCTCCAGCAAATGCTTTTGACGGATCATTAACCAACATGCGAGTAATACGCCAATGCTGACCATCACAATCATAATCGTTGCCAGTGCATTAATATCAGGACGCAAACCTACTTTTACCCGTGAGTAAATGAGCATAGGCAGAGTATTGGACCCAGGCCCAGACACAAAACTGGCAATAATTAAGTCATCAATTGATAGTGTAAATGCCAATAGCCATCCTGCAACCATGCCGGGGGCCAATAGTGGCAGTGTAATGTCAAACATAACTCTTAAAGGCCGAGCACCTAGATCCTGGGCGGCATCCTCTAAATCAGTACCCATGCCAGAGAGTCGCGACTGAATAATAACCGCAACATAGGCCATGGAAAAGGTTATGTGAGCAATGGTGATGGTGGTAAAGCCTCGCTGTGGCCAGCCAAATGCATGACTTAAAGCAATAAAGAGCAGCAGCAATGACAAACCCGTGATTACTTCAGGCATCACCAATGGTGCCGTAATCAAGCCTGTAAATAGTGTACGCCCTCGAAACCGTCCAAAACGCACCAAGGCAATACCAGCAAGCGTTCCCAGTATCATCGCAAACGTCGCATTAACCAAGGCGATGCGTAAGCTTAAACCTAACGCAGCCCACATCTCTTCACTTTCAAACAATACGGTATACCAACGCGTTGAAAAACCACCCCATACAGGCACAAGTTTTGAATAGTTAAACGAATAAATAATCAGCAAAATCATGGGAATGTAAAGAAATGCTAAACCAAAGCACAGCATCGACAGGACAAATGTTGAGCGGCGCTGCTTCATAGATTACCCCGTTCACGTGCCTGAATCCGTTGATATAGCACCATCGGCAATACCAAAACGATGAGCAACACAATGGCCACAGCAGAGGCTAACGGCCAATCGCTATTGGCGTTAAATTCATCTGAAAGAATCCGACCAATCATCAACACATTTCCACCACCTAATAAATCTGGAATAACAAATTCACCAGTTGCTGGAATAAACACTAACAAAGAACCGGCAATAATACCGGGCAAGGTTAACGGCAGAGTTACTGTAAGAAATGCGATGGTAGGTTTAGCACCCAAATCTGCGGCCGCCTCGTCAAGGGTTACATCAAGCTTTTCCATATTCGCATACAAAGGTAAGATCATAAATGGTAGGTAGGAATACACAATGCCAATATAAACGGCCAATTCTGAATAGAGCATCCGAATCGGTTCATCAATGACACCCAGCCAAATTAGGAGGCTGTTAATTGTCCCTTGATCTGCTAGCAAACCCATCCATGCATAGACTCGCAAAAGAAATGATGTCCAAAATGGTAAAATGACCAACATTAACAAGATATTTTTGGTGGTTGGGTTAGAACGGGCAATGCAATAGGCCATCGGGTAGCCGATAAGTAAGCAACACACAGTTGATACCGACGCTATCTTGACCGAATTAATATAGCTATTTATGTAAAGATCATCTTCCCAAAGATAGCTATAGTTTTCAAAAATTACTCTAATGCTGAGCGCACCATCTTCAGCTCGTTCATACAACGGCGAAAAAGGTGGGCTTGCAATTATTGATTCAGCAAGACTGACCTTAATCACAATAATAAATGGTGCCAAAAAAAACAACAGTAGCCAGAAAAAGGGAATACCAACAACAATCACCTTCCAGCGCGACTGCAAGAGTTCCACCAAGCGTAATAGCAATCGGTTGACTAATGGCCCCGCTGAATGATTGGCATGATTCACTGGGTTCATTTCATCAGCACCACGGCATTAGATTGGTCCCAGTTCAGATAAATTTCTTCATCCCAGTCTATTAATTGTCGATCACCCTTTGGGCGCTTTTGGCTTGGCACGCTCACTTCAATAATTTGATCGTTACTAATACGTATTCGATAGGTGGAGGTTTTACCATTGTAGCCAATATCAACGACAACTCCTTTAAGCTGGTTAGTGATCGCATCCAAAGGCATTTTTGATAGGGTAATTTTTTCTGGGCGCACTGCGATCCAGACTTTTGTTCCCTCGATGATTGAATTAGTGTGCTCAGTATTAAACTCGACACCTAACGCTTTACTGGCAACAATCACATGATCAGGACCACTCTGGCTAACCCGTCCCTCAAACATATTTGCTGAACCAATGAAGTTGGCCACCAATCGTGATTCAGGGTACTCATACACTTCTGCTGGGGTACCAATTTGCTGGAACTTACCTGCATCCATCATCGCCATGCGAGTCGACAAGGTCATGGCTTCTTCCTGATCATGGGTCACAACGACGAAGGTCACGCCGAGGTCATCTTGAATATTGATCAACTCAAATTGCGTCTGCTCCCTTAAGCGTTTGTCTAATGCTCCGAGGGGTTCATCGAGTAAAAGTACTTTCGGCCGTTTAACCAGAGCACGAGCAAGGGCCACCCGTTGCCGCTGCCCACCTGAAAGCTGATGGGGTTTGCGCTTAATAAAATCTGATAATTCAACCATGCTGAGAATTTCATCAACACGCCGTGTAATTTCGTCCTTTGAAATTTTATCGCGTTTAAGTCCATAGGCAACATTTTGTTCAACCGTCATGTGCGGGAATAGAGCATAAGATTGAAACATCATATTGATCGGGCGAGCATAGGGAGGTACATCAGTCATATCAACACCGTCGATATAAATAGTGCCACTTGATGGAGGTTCAAATCCAGCTAGCATGCGCAATAAGGTTGTTTTTCCACAACCAGACCCACCCAGTAAGGAAAATAGTTCACCTTTATAAATATCAAGATCAATATTGTCTACTGCAGTGAATTCGCCAAATTTTTTAGTAACATTGCGAATTTTAATAAATGGCTCAGCGTCACCATCGAGCCAAGGTCTATGAGAATCATTAGTTTGTTGTGACATCGTGAAAATCCAGTGGCTGATATTTAATAGGTCACAGGCCAGACAGTTACCGTTCGAGAAACGGTAACTGCAAGGCTTGCGATATTATTGGCCAGATTTAAACTTTGTCCAAGCACGAGTCCGTGCTTTCTGTATTTTTCTTGGGATCGCTTTGTAGGTGTACATTTGCGCCACTGATTCAGCAGTAGGGTAAGCTGCTGGGCTACCTGTCACTGCTGGATCAATCAAGTCAAAGGCACTCTTGTTGCCACTGGCATACCAAGTGTAATTACTATTAGCTGCCGCCACTTCAGGGCGCATCATATAGTTGATGAACAAGTGAGCATTTTCAACATTCTTCGCATCTGATGGAATCACCAAACCGTCAATCCACAACATCGCCTTACCGTTTCCTGGTGGTACAAAAAACTCAAGCACGACACCTGTGTCTGCTTCTTCGGCACCGGACATGGCTAATAAACCATCTGGTCCCCAGGTCACTGCAATACAAAACTCTTTCAGTGGCATTTGATTATAGGCGTAATTGTCGAAGGTTTTGACGTAAGGTCGAATGGCAGACAACATTTCTTCAGCAGCGGCATAGTCCGCCTTGCTTGCTGAATAGGGGTCTAGTCCCATATGTGCCAACGCCATGGGCAGGATGTCTGTAGGCGAGTCTAAAAAGGCTACGCCACACTTTGCCAGTTTTTCCATATGTACTGGATCAAAAACCATATCCATTGATCCAATGGGGGCATCTGGGTAAGTTTCTAAAACCAATGCCTTATTATAGGTAACACCGTGTGTGCCCCACATATAAGGTGTGAAATAATGGTTACCTGGGTCTATATTAGAATCCATTTGCTGATCAAGGCTATCCATTATATGTTTGAGATTCGGCAGTTTGGATTTATCTAGCTTTTGCAGAATATTGGCAGGAAGTAACCTTGCAACTGCGCTACTTGAGTGACTCACCACATCATAGCCAGAACTGCCAGCGAGCAATTTTGACTGTATGGATTCTTCTGAATCATAGTTATCATAGGTCACCTTAATGTCGAATTCTTTTTCAAAATTCGCGATGGTGTCTTCAGCAATATACTCTGCCCAGTTAGTTACATTTAATACACCTGCAGCTTGCACAGCAGATGCACCTACCAAAAGACTCAAGGCTATGGTTCCACCTGTTAAGTGTTGAACGAACTTTTTGTTTTTATATTTCATGTTCTCTCCAATTTGCATGTTTAATGTGTCCACGATTTTGAACACATTGTTCAAAATAATGATCATAGTAACAAGTCCAATAATTAATTAAAACTATTTATTATTTTTACATCACTAGTGACTCTTTATACTCCTCTATGGTGCTTTTCTCCAATGGAAACATAAGTTCCATTAAAGCGAACACTGTTTTATTGGCCTCTTTCGGGCTGAATTTACTTTCTTCAATCAGGCAACTTTGCCACAAACCATCGAGCATCCCTTCGATGCCCATGGCAGCGACTTCCGCTGACACCGACATTTTTACACCCACACATAACTGGGTGCATAAACTCAGTAATGTCGATGAAAACTCCCTATCCGTTTGACCACAGACTTCTTGGTAGGTTGGCCTCGATTGTGACGCACCCCAAAATGCATACCACACTCCCACATTCTTGCGATTACACACTTCTGGGCTAAAGGCTGATAAAACGATTGAACACAATTGATCAATAGGGGCCTCTCCGGCTAAAGCAATCGCCGATTTCCAGTTGTCAGTGTAGGCCTTGGACAAAAACCGCAGGACCTGCTCAAGCAACAGTTCCTTAGTTTGGAAGTGAAAGATAACCACCCCCTGCGATACTCCTGCATGCAGAGCTATCTTGGCTATGGTCGTTTGTGACAAGCCAAACTGGTCTATACATTCAATGGTAGAACCAATTAACTGTTGCTTTCGAAGTAGTGATTGAACCGCTCTACTTCGGTGTGACTGGTGGCTTTTTTGGACTAGCGCAACGTCCATTGACGCTCCTTATGGAACACTTTATGACTTCATTATTATTGACAAATAAAGTTTTGTCCAGTATAAATTGACTGAGTATTTACTCAGTAAGTGATAGTAATAAGCGTAACTTAGACCAATGAACTGGCTCCTGGAGATCTATGAATAACCCTACTTCGCAGGTTCAAAAACAGGACAATCTATTTATCCACCCATGGGATAACTTCCAAAACTTGGGCAATAATCAACGCACTGTGGTTGAGAAAGGCGATGGGATTTATATTTACGATAGTCAGGGTAATCGCTCAATAGACGGTCCTTCAGGCATGTGGTGCGTTAATATTGGGCATGGTCGCAAGGAAATGGCACAGGCCATTTATGATCAGGTTATGCAGTTACCATTCACTTCGCCATGGTCGATGGCCACCAGCCCAGCCGCGCAATTTAGTCAAGCACTTGCAGCTGAAGCACCGGGTGATCTTAACCACGCATTTCTCACCACGTGCGGATCAACAGCCGTTGATTCAGCTTTACGCTTTGTCCAGTTTTATAATAATTATCGGGGCAAACCTGAGAAGAAAAAAATCATTTCTCGGTTAAAGGGCTATCATGGCAGTACTTACCTGTCTGCAAGTGTGTCTGGCAAGGAGCGAGATAAAAACTATCTGGATTTTGCGACCGACCTTGTGCACCACATACCCGCACCACACCCGTTGTTGAAACCAGAGCAGATGACTGACGCAGATTTTCTCGATCAATGTGTTGCCGACCTAGAAAACAAAATTCTTGAACTGGGAGCAGACAAGGTCGCCGTTTTTGTGGCGGAACCGATTCTGGCTTCTGGTGGCGTCATTGTTCCACCCACGGGTTATCACAAGCGTTGCCTTGACGTATGCCATCAATATGACGTGCTTTATATATCCGATGAAGTTGTTACTTCCTTTGGCAGACTTGGGCATATTTTTGCCTCCGAGGCTGTGTTTGATATTGTGCCTGATATTATCACCACGGCCAAAGGCTTGACTTCGGCTTACATCCCTATGGGGGCTTTTTTAGTTTCAGACCGACTACTCAATGAATTCAATAACCCAGACCTTGAGAGCGCTATATTTTCCAATGGTTTTACTTATTCTGGACATCCAGTGGCCGCTGCAGCTGGATTAAAAAATCTGGAAATAATAAAGCGTGAAAAACTATGCGAAAATGCGCGCGAAGTCGGTGCTTATTTCCAACAAAGAATTAAATCACTTTATGATATTCCCATTGTTCGAGATGTCCGTGGGCTGGGCCTAATGGCCTGTGTTGAATGCGAACTCACTAGGGGGGCAGACGACTTAGAAATGGACTATGAAATTGGGGATCGCATTGACCAACATTGCCAAGCCATGGGCTTAATTGTGCGACCACTCGCCAATATGTGTGTTTTATCGCCCCCACTGATTATTACCAAAGCACAGGTCGATGATTTAGTCGATATTCTTTACAAAGGCGTAGCGTTAGCCATGCAGGATTGCATCGCTGACGGGACCTTTAAAAGCCTTTAAGTGGGTGTATTTTCGGAGCGTTAACAATGAAATTTAAGAGTCCAGAAAGTGTCTATGCACAAGCCAAAAATGGTCGCCAAGGCTTACCCGCGTGGACTTACAATAACGCTGAACTAACGGAACTAGAAATCAATAGTGTTTTCTTGAAAAGCTGGTTGTGGGCTGGCCATATCTCGGAGCTTGCTGAAACAGGAGATTACCAATGTGTGGAGATGGCTAATGAACGTGCGCTCATTATTCGTGGCGAAGATGGTGTTGTTCGGGCTTTTCACAATGTCTGTAACCATCGTGCATCAAGAGTGGTTCCCAATGATAAAGGTCATTGCAGAAATGCATTAGTGTGCCCTTTTCATGGCTGGTCTTATCATCTTGATGGACGCCTAAAGAATATCCCTCGGGCCGAAACATTTCCCGCTATCGACAAGTCTACACTGGGGTTAAAGCCCATCGAATGCGAACTATGGCACGGTATGATCTTTATCCGATTTTTTGGTAGTGGCCCGAGTATTGCAGAAACATTTAAAGAGGCCGAAACAGAGATTTCACTCTATAAAATTGAAGACATGCAGCCAATTAATGAGCCCTGGACGATGAAATTTAACTGTGATTGGAAGTCAATCGTCGATATTGATAGCGAGGGATATCATGTACCTATGGGACATAAAGATTACTACGACTTAGTGGGCAGAAGTTATGAAGATCAGGTACTGAATGATCAAGTGAGTCGTTCATATGGTGATATTGATGCAGGCAAACATAAATCTCAACTTAATCAGGATTATGTGAATACACTCCCCACAGAAAGTTATCTACCCCCCTCACATCAGCGGCAATGGATTTACTGGTCCACATTTCCAGGCTTTGTGATCACACTGTTTCCAGATCAAATTGAAATTTATCACTCTTACCCCATTGGCTTTCAAAAAAGTGCCATGGCTGGACGCAGCTATGCGCTTGCAGATGACCGGCCCAAAATGAAAAGTGCACGAGAGTACAATCGACAAATTAACATCATGGTAGGTGAGGAAGATATACAACTTGTTAAGTGGTCAGCAGAAGGCATGCGCTCAAGTGCCTTTAATGGGGCAATCATGTCTAATTTGGAGATAGGGACCTGCGCCTTTCACAATCAGTTACGCAGAACCCTCCCGGTCACCTCGTTAGACGTTCCACCCTCTGCAGGCACCTTAGCACAGACCAATCAACAGATGGTAGCAGCAGATTAACTTCACCATTTAATGTTGAGCCCCTCAAACTAACGGGGCTTCACCAAGTGCCCCACTGTTGTGGTAACGCAACAGGAGTTCACCCAGGATAGGCATAGCACAGGAAACACTGCCATGAGCCGCGACCCCAAATATGATATTCTGTTTGAGCCACTTAAAATTGGCCCAGTAACAGCGCCCAACCGGTTTTACCAAGTACCCCACTGTTGCGGCATGGGATACATGCGCCCACAGATGATGGCTGCGATGCGCGGTATCAAAGCCGAGGGTGGCTGGGGCGTGGTTTGTACCGAGTATTGTTCTATACACCCTAGTTCCGATGATATGCCGTTCCCCCACGCCTCTATATGGGATAAAGGCGATATTAAGAATTTACGTTTGATGACAGACGCAGTGCATGCCCATGGCTCCTTAGCGGGTATAGAACTATGGCACGGTGGCCAAAGTAGCGCTAATTTGTACACTCGTGAGCAGGCTATTTCGGCATCAAGCCGCCCCAATGACGCCCTCGTTGGCATGCCTTTGCAAACTCAAGCCATGACCAAAGACGATATTACCAAGCTGCGCAAATGGCATAAAGCTGCCGCCCAGCGAGCCATTGAAGCAGGGTTTGATATTGTTTATGTGTACACCAACCATGGTTATTTGCTGAATAACTTTTTGTCGGCTGAATGGAATCAACGCGACGACGAATATGGTGGTAGCCCAGAGAACCGAGTACGCTTGATTAGAGAGATTATCCAAGACACCCTAGAGGTAGTGAAGGGCGAATGTGCAGTCGCAGTGCGTTATTCTATTCCAGCAGTACCCCATCAAGACCCTGATGATTTGGTAGGTATGTTCTCACAAATAGCTGAATTACCTGATCTATGGGATATCACGGTCACCGATTATGCATTAGAAATGGGCACCGCTCGATTTGTTGAAGAAGCCTCTAACCAGTTAGCTGTCGCAAAAATCAAGTCCCTCACCAGTAAGCCTGTGGTGAGTGTCGGCAGGTTCACTTCTCCAGATACCATGCTTAAGCAGATCACTAGTGGCACCCAAGACTTCATTGGCGCTGCACGCCCATCCATTGCCGATCCTTTTCTACCCAATAAGATCAAACATGGGCGTCCCGACGACATTAGAGAGTGTATTGGCTGCAACGTCTGTTACGCCCACGATTCCCTTAACGCACCGATTCGTTGTACACAGAATCCAACCATGGGCGAAGAATGGCGTCGAGGATGGCACCCTGAGCGCATTGCTAAGCAACACGCAGATGAATCAGTTCTGGTCATCGGCAGTGGCCCAGCAGGACTAGAAGCCGCATGCGCCCTAGGCCAACGTGGGTACGCCGTCACCATTGCTGAAGCCGAACGCGAGCTAGGTGGCAGGATAAACCAAGAATCACGCTTGCCAGGCATGTCTGAGGTAGCACGGGTAAGAGACTGGCGCCTGGGGCAGCTGGCAAAGATGGATAACGTGGCTATCTACCCCAGTAGTCTGCTGGATACAGAGGCCATACTCGAACTAAGCCCAACACACGTGTTCGTCGCCACGGGTGCCCATTGGCGCACCGATGGTGTGGGCCGTCACAGTGCGTCCCCATTTGACGGCTTCCAAGACCACACAGTGGTTTCAGTAGAAGACATTATGGGTGATGAAATACCCGATGGAAGGGCCATCGTCTATGATGACGATCATTACTCCATGGGCAACTTATTGGCACTTAAATTACGCCAACGTGGCATTGCAGTGACGCTGATCACACCTGCCTCTTTAGTGGGCGGCTGGCATTCCTACACCGATGACCAAGCCGCAGTCATGCGGCAACTCATCGACGCCGGTATCGACATCATCTATAACCGTGGCTTACTGTCTTGGCAAGATTCTAGGGCGCAATTAGAATGTGTCTTCACAGGTTCAGTGAGCACCATTGAAGCCGAGTATCTAGTGCCTGTAACATCACGCATTGCCAATGATTCACTATGGCATGGGTTACAGCCCTTCGCTGAGCACTTCAAAACCTTACAACGCATTGGCGACTGTGCAGCACCTGGTTTAATCGCTCATGCTGTCTACGGGGGCCACCAAGCGGCACGCGAGCTGGGAGCAGCACCCATCCAACCCGACGATAAGCGCCGTGAACGTATGGTTAATGAACTCAAGATGGTGACACCCTAGGCAACACTGCATGTACCGCGTTTACAAGTTTTTGCACCCACAAAGCCACCACATTGTTGGCCAAGGAATGGCTTTATCGGTGCCCTAGGTCAAGTTAACATACCATAATGGCGAATGAATTCTATGATGTCGTCCAAACCGTTAAGCGTTTTCAAGTTAGTAAAAACCCATGGCTTTTCGGGGCGCATGCGATTGGTATCAGCTTCCATAATGCCTAAGTCAGCACCAACATAAGGGGCTAGGTCGGTTTTATTGATGACCAGTAAATCGGATTTAGTAATGCCCGGGCCACCTTTGCGAGGAATTTTTTCTCCTTCTCCTACGTCGATAACAAAGACGGTAAGGTCTGCTAACTCAGGACTAAACGTGGCACTTAAATTGTCGCCTCCACTTTCCACAAATACAATGTCTAAATTTTTGTGGCGCTGGGCAAGGGTATCAATGGCAGCCAAATTCATAGAAGCATCCTCTCGAATGGCTGTATGTGGGCATCCCCCTGTTTCCACCCCAATAATGCGATCTTCACTTAAAGCCTCAGCCCGAGTTAAAATTTTTGCATCCTCTTGGGTATAAATATCATTGGTGACCACTGCTAAATTATAGTCATCTCGCATGGCTTTACAGACAGCTTCAAGCAATGCGGTCTTGCCAGAACCTACGGGCCCACCAACCCCTATACGTAAGGGCATTTTATATTCATTCACAATTAACTCCTAAATAAACGTGTATATTGAATTTCGTGATTGCTACTAGCAATGGCTAATGCTGGAGCGCTGCTGCCAGCGTCTTCATAGGCAATTGCTGCAGCTGATTGAACTGCTTGTTCGAGTGCAGAGGACATCCCATGCAATATCTGCTGGCCTTGTGTCTGCCCTAAAGGGATTAATTTCACCCCTGTTATGACGGCATTTTCTAACCAACTCCAAACATAACCGCGGCATAAATCCTCAGTTTGAATATGCCACTGAACCCCCGCTATGGCTAATCCCACCACCTGACTACGCTGAGCTGCTGAGCGAATGATATCGGGCACAATAATCCCTAGATTTGGTAACAATCGCATTAATGCCTCGCCTCGTAATTGTTCTTCTTGCCTTAGTTCTTTGGTCTCCCTCCAGGCCATCAGAGTTCGACTAATATCCTGCAGTCGCTGCCAATCCTGCCTCTCTATAGCTGCACAGGCAGCATTTAGCATGGGTAATTCGAGCCGGGTTAGGCACTCACTGAGCTGAGCTCTCAACCAGCCATCAAAAGTTGCCTGATCATGAATCCAGCCTGATTCTACGGCCCACTCCAGCCCCTGAGAGTATGAAAAGGCCCCCACGGGCAGTGACGGGCTAATGAGCTGGAACAATCTAAATGTTGGCACCACTATAGAAACACCTTAGCCTTAATGATCATTACTATGACCACCGTAGGCCCCCGTTTCTGGTTCAAATGGCAGTTCTTCAAGGGTTACCGTGCCTCCTAAACCCATCACCATTTTATCCAGTACATGATCATGCTGGTAACTGACGAAATGGGGTTTGATTTCTATAGGTGTATGACGATTGCCCAAGTGATAACAGACACGAGCCCGCAACAGATCATCATCAGTGCGCACCACAGACAAGGTTTCTGCGGCAGCCACAATTGTTACGCGGTCTCCATGTTCACTAGCCAGTATGTCCCCATGCCTTAATGTGATGCCTCGAGGTAGGTCTAAACCCGCTTCTTGGCCATCACTTAAAGTCACTCGTAACCGACTTTTTATACGCTGCTCAATACTGAGGCTAAGTTGAAGATGGGGTATTGATTCACCTTCCACCTTGTTAATAAATTTGATCATGACTGGCCTCAGAATAGAAAATAACGTTGCGCCATAGGCAGTTCGCTAGCGGGTTCACAAGTTAATGCAACTCCATCAGCCTGTACCACATAGGTCTGTGGGTCCACGTCAATGTCGGGCAGCCAATCGTTGTGAATCATGCTGGCTTTGGACAAATCACGACAGCCTCGTACATAACCAATTAACGAGCGCAATCCCAATGTTTTTGCCAAGCCATTTTCTGCTGCCACGGTGGGCAAAAAGATCATGCTTGTGCTTTGGGATGCGGCGCCCAAACTACCAAACATAGGACGGTAATGAACTGGCTGTGGGGTAGGGATTGAGGCATTGGGATCTCCCATAGGCGCCATTGCAATCATGCCACCTTTCATAATCAGGCTGGGCTTGGTGCCAAAAAAAGCGGGCTTCCATAGCACTAAATCTGCCAACTTTCCTACTTCAATAGACCCCACTTCGTGGGCAATGCCATGGGTTAAGGCTGGATTAATGGTGTATTTAGCGATATACCGTTTAATCCGGTAGTTATCATTTTCGGCAGAATCTTCTGCTAATGGGCCTCTTTGCACCTTCATCTTGTGGGCTGTTTGCCAAGTGCGGGTAATTACCTCACCAACCCGACCCATGGCTTGAGAATCGGAGGAAATCATAGAAAAAGCCCCCAAATCGTGCAAGATATCTTCTGCGGCAATCGTCTCACGGCGAATGCGCGATTCGGCAAACGCCACATCTTCAGGAATACTAGGGTCCAAGTGATGACATACCATGAGCATATCCAAATGCTCATCCACAGTATTGACCGTATACGGACGAGTTGGATTAGTAGACGACGGTAGAACATTAATTAGCCCGGCGGCTTTAATAATATCTGGCGCATGGCCACCACCAGCACCTTCGGTGTGATAGGTATGAATGACCCGATCACCAATGGCTGCCAATGTAGATTCAACAAAGCCACCTTCGTTCAGTGTGTCTGTATGAATTGCCACCTGCACATCATATTCCTCAGCCACTGATAAACAGTTATCAATAGCCGCAGGTGTGGAACCCCAATCCTCATGTAATTTTAAACCCATGGCACCCGCTTCAACCTGCTCCCGCAGGGGCTCTGGAAGGCTCGCATTGCCCTTGCCAAGAAACCCAAGATTCATCGGCAGCACATCAGCAGCTTCCAGCATACGCGCAATATTCCAAGGCCCTGGAGTGCAGGTGGTGGCCTTAGTGCCTGTTGCGGGCCCAGTGCCGCCGCCCAGCATGGTAGTGACACCAGAACATAGTGCTTCTTCTACCTGTTGTGGACAGATAAAATGGATATGGGCATCAACACCCCCCGCTGTTAACAATTGCCCCTCCCCTGCCACCACTTCTGTACCTGGCCCAATCTCAATACTCACGCCAGGTTGAATGTCTGGGTTACCCGCTTTACCTATGGCCTGAATACGCCCATCTTTGATCGCAATATCAGCCTTGATGATGCCCCAATGATCGATGACCAAGGCATTGGTAATGACTAAGTCTGGCACCTGAGCGCTGCAGGCCTGGCTCTGTCCCATGCCGTCACGAATAACCTTACCACCACCAAACTTCACCTCTTCCCCATAATGTGTCAAGTCGTCTTCCACCTGAAGCCACAATTCTGTGTCTGCTAAACGCACCTTGTCGCCCGTGGTTGGGCCGAACATCTCTGCGTAAGCACTGCGTGATATTGCTACCATCTTCCATTCCTCAATTTAATGCACCCATCACTTTACCCTGAAAGCCGTAAACCTGACGCTTACCTGCTAAAGCCACCAATTCAACCCGCCTAGTTTGTCCTGGTTCAAAGCGCACGGCAGTGCCCGCTGCAATATTTAACCGAAAGCCACGACTGGCTTGGCGATCAAAATGGAGTTCTTCATTCACTTCAAAGAAATGATAATGAGAGCCAATTTGCACTGGACGATCGCCTTTGTTGGCTACCTCAACCTCTATCGTTTCACGACCAGCATTTAATACAATACTGCCCTTAGCAACGCGATATTCACCTGGTATCATCTGTTTTTCCTTAAACAATTGGCTCGTGAACTGTGACTAGTTTGGTGCCATCGACAAAGGTGGCCTCTACTTGAACATCCTGAATCATTTCAGGGATGCCATCCATTACATCGTCTCGGGTCAGCAGGGTACTGCCATAATCCATTAACTCTGCCACACTGCGACCATCGCGAGCGCCTTCCAGAAGTGCGGCACTGATGTAAGCCACAGATTCTGGATAGTTAAGCTTTAGACCCCGGTTTTTGCGTCGCTCAGCCAACAAACCTGCGGTAAATAGCATTAATTTGTCTTTTTCGCGCGGTGTTAATTCCATAAATTCACTCCTATAGTGCCTAAAAAGGCACTAATCTATACACTCTATATTTTAAGTTGCCCAAATACGGGGCGGCTCGGCTTGGCGTTCCATGATTACTGGCCGCAGCAAGCGCCATACTGCAACGAGCAGGAGCAGCATATCCTGACTCTGATGTGCCAATACACGCACCACTAACAAACCATCAACACAGCTAGCTCCCGCCCAAATTTTGGGTGCATAACCAGCAAGCATAGTTTGCACCTGTCGAATTAATGATTCATCAGACACGGTTGCCACTAACATCGATTGCGCGCTAAATCCTCGCATACCCACAGGCGAAGCCATCATTGATTCGCCCTGCGTCGCAAACCGATCTAACAACACGATCTTGCCATCGCGATAACACGCAAAGTCACTATTAATAGTACCCATGGCAAAGCCTTCACCATTGGCCGGTCGACCCAAACAATTCATTTCCCAACCAATAAACTTAGCATTAGCCATCAAATGAACTTCTGTTTTAATGGCCGCATTGGTCGCAGGGAAGAAAATGCTTTCTAATGGCATCCATTCCAATGTTGCACCATCAGCAATGTGTAAGCTTTGCTTTACCAAGGCTTGGGGCCCTGCTGAACGATAAAACTTGGTGGCGCCGGGTGTTGTTAAAAGCACCTGACCTCCCCCCTGCACATTAATGTTGATATTCAGTTCATCACCCCCAACTACGCCACCGGGCGGGTGGAGTAAGTAGGTATGATTAACATTTCCTTCTGGGTAAAAAGCCCTCTGCACTGTTAATGGGCCCCGCCGTTGGGAAGCAATCAGGCGTGTCTTTCCAGCCCTAGGTGCAAAGTCTAAAGCCAGGTCAGCTTGCCAATTGGTATTTTTAGCCACCGCTTCCATAAATCGTGCCTATACTGTTAGATATTGTTTGATGAGACTGTCATCTAAATCTTTGATACGACCCTGTGCAATAGCACAGCCACAATCAAGGATACAAAACTGATGACCCACCTTTCTAGCAAAGGCTAATTTCTGCTCAACCAACAACACCGTTAAACCCAACTGTTGATTCAACTGCACAATAATGTCACCTATTTCCTGCACAATATTAGGCTGAATCCCTTCTGTGGGTTCATCCAGTATGAGTAATTTAAGCCAAATAACTAGCACCAAAGTGATTTTACTAATTACTCAAACGCAACCTTCATGCCAATTATATAAAAATATAATAGTTTTATTTTTATATATATGTTTCATATGGTTAGAGTTTTTATTAATGGTTTTAACAGGTTATAAATTGATAGGGTGCACCATAGTGAACCCAGCAGAACACCTTTTGCACCATAAACGACCACAGCACAATATTCAGCTAAGAATGAATTTAGATCGGTTTTTTAATGGCTAGTAAAACTATATTAACGTCAAGAAGGGGGTTTAATAAGGGGGTTTTCTCTCACCCAATTCATAGAGTGCCTAATAAGATAACTCAGGTGGCAATGGACTCAGGTAACCATAGAACATACATAACGCCAGTGTATTTGAATAGAGCATTTAAAGACGTTAGAGATAGGGTTAATACATACCCTGTTTAGACAGAAATTGGACAACCAGGCATGCGACAGAGTAATGCATTGGCAGGTAAGTGATACAAAAGAAGGTTTGGCGAATCAGCAACAATAATGGCTGAGACGTTAGACATTACAAATTCTTTACTAACTAGACTTTTAAAACATCCAAAAAAAGACACGCTAGATGTCAAATTTTAATGGAATAATTGGTCGGGACGGCAGGATTTNNGTATTGGTCGGGACGAGAGGATTTGAACCTCCGACCACCTGCCCCCCAGGCAGGTGCGCTACCAAGCTGCGCTACGCCCCGACATGACCCTTGATGCAGTTCAATGAGAACCTCAAGAGAGGCGGTATATTACTTTAATCACTGCCGTTTTGGAAGTATTTAAGGCGCATATTCAAGCAAGATATGGAATTAAATCAAGTCTTTGCTACTATTGGGCGAGCAGATTAGTTTTCTGACTCAACTCGGTCTTTAAGCTTTTGGCCAGGCCTAAAAGTCACCACCCGACGCGCTGAAATAGCCACTTCTTCACCCGTTTTAGGATTGCGCCCAGGTCGCGATCGCTTGTCTCGCAAATCAAAGTTGCCAAAGCCTGATAACTTAACCTGCTCATTGTTTATCAGGCTGGAAGAGACTTCATCAAAGAAGGCCTCTACCATTTCTTTTGCATCACGTTTACTGAGCTTTTGTTCATTACTAAGACGTTCTGCCATATCGGCTTTAGTCAGTGATCCCATAGCTAGATCCTCGCCTATTATTTATTATTTTCCAGTTCATCTAGTCTAGATACCCATTAGTTCTGCAACTAAGGGGGTGTGTTTAGCCTCTTAAGCTAGCACCCGCGTGCTGAGCAAGGTGTTTAATCACCTGTTCAACCCATTGATTTACCTCATCATCTGTAAGAGTGCGCTCTGGGTGCTGCCACGTCAAGCCTAAAGCAAGACTTTTTTGCCCATTTTCAATACCTTGGCCCTGATAAACATCAAATAAGCGCACCGCATTAAGCCAGGCCCCAGCGCTGGCTTGAATATAGTCTGTAACCTTGGCCACACTCACCTGTTGATCCAATACAATGGCTAAGTCACGACGCATTTCTGGAAACTTAGACAAGGTCTCATAGCTAGGCAGTAGTCCCATGCTGATTGACTCCAGATCTATTTCAAACATCAACACTGGTCCTGCAAGGTCTAAGTCTTTAACTAAGCCCGGATGCATGGCGCCAATATAACCCACAATAAGCTCACCCACTTTAATGGCAGCACTTTGCCCGGGGTGCAGGGCTAAATGCCCAGCCGCTTCAAAAGAGAAATTTTGACCACTAAGGCTCAATAAAGACTCAAGGTCACCCTTCACATCAAAGTAATCAACCTGTTCAGCTTTACCGTGCCAACTTTCAGGGTGCCGTGAACCATAAATTAAACCCGCAAATACATCTTGCTGCTGCAAGCCTTGTTCACTTGGGATAAAACGCTGTCCCGTTTCAAACAGTCGCACTCGAGGTTGCTGACGGTTCTGATTGTGTTGCAAGGCTTTTACTAAGCCTGGCCATAAGCTTGTGCGCATAACGGCCATATCAGCAGATATAGGGTTAATCAGCTCCACGGGTTTATTTTGATCGTCAAACTTGGCCAACAACTCGGGTTCGACCATGCTATAAGTAATAGCCTCTTGATAACCCCGGCTCACCATGTGGCGACGCAAAATAGATAGAGGACGGTGTACTTCTGGCTTGGCTGGAATCTCCATGGTTGCCACTGGGTTAGTACTGGGTAGATTATTGTAACCATAGATACGCGCAACCTCTTCCACAAGGTCAGCCTCAATAGCGATATCAAAGCGCCAAGAGGGTGCAGTGAAGCACCAACTTTCATCATTAGATGACACCAAAGTAAGTCCTAAACGCGTCAAAATATCCAGCACTTGTTGGTCAGAAATTTTGTGAGCTAATAACGATTCTAAGCGAGCTTTACGCAAGGTGATCTGACTCAAACTAGGTAGGTCTGCCGTTGAAACCTGCTCTACGATAGGGCCTGCCTCACCACCTACGATGCTTTGCAACAGCATTGTGGCACGATCCATTGCTTTGCGCTGCAGATCATAATCTACACCGCGTTCAAATCGATGGGACGCATCCGTATGCAGGCCATAGCTGCGGGCTTTACCAGCAATACTGATGGGGCTAAAAAAAGCAGCTTCTAAGAATATATTACTCGTCGACCCACTGACTCCAGTGTCTGCTCCACCCATAATGCCAGCCATGCCCAATACACCTTCATTATCAGCGATGACTAATGTTTTATTGTTGAGTTCAACTTTTTGACCGTCAAGTAGGGTTAGGTTTTCACCCTGACTCGCCATGCGCACAATAATTGACCCATTGACCTTGTCTAGATCATAGGCATGCATGGGTTGGCCCATTTCTAAGAGAATGTAGTTGGTCACGTCGACCACTGGATCTATACTTCTTATATCACAACGTCGTAGCTTTTCTTGCAACCACAATGGTGAGGTTTGTGTGATATCAATATTATTTAATACGCGACCTAAAAAACGGGGACAGTGTTGAGGTTCATTAACCCTTACCGGGAAAACGTCTTCGATTTGGGGAGCTAATTCGGTGTATTCTGGGGCCATGATATCTAACGAATTGAGCACGCCCACTTCTCTTGCAAGGCCTGCAATGCTCAAGCAATCGCCTCGATTAGGGGTAAGATCCACATCAATGATCTTGTCATTGAGATTAAGGTACTCGCGAATATCAGCACCTATGGGTGCATCAGCAGAGAGTTCCATGATGCCATCATCTTCTTCGTTAATCTCTAATTCTGCACCTGAACAGAGCATGCCAAATGACTCTTGTTGCCGTAACTTGGCCTTTTTAATTTTGAAGTTACCAGGTAATACTGCACCCACTGTTGCAAACG